>CANQYC010000082.1 GCA_947627945.1 uncultured Clostridia bacterium | reverse complement strand
TGGTATAGATGACGGAATTGGCAGCCGATACGGATGCCAGCAGCAGTGCCCGCACATCTTCGGGGTGCATCCCCTTGCGGTACCCGGCGGTGAAGCGGTCGAACAGCTCACGGATGGCGATCCTGCTCGCCTGACTGCCGCTGCGTTCGCCGCCCATGCCGTCACAGACGACTGCCAGTATCCTGCCGTGGTAGTCCACGGCTCTGACTTCATCCTGATTTTCATCCCGGATCAGTCCGATGTCGGTCGCTGTCCAGCACTGCACATTCCTCACCTCATTTCGTCAGAAAGTCCCCCGACGTGTCCGCTGCGGCATCCGCCTCATGTCTGAGCTGACCGCACGCAGCTTCAATGTCGCTCCCGAGCGTCCTGCGGACGGTGGCATGCAGCCCAAGCCGTTCGAGACGCTGCATAAATTCCTGTGCTGCCCGCCTTGTGGCGTGGTAGCTGCGTTCCTTGATGCTGTTGACGGGGATCAGGTTGACATGTGCCTGCTGTCCGTACAGCAGGTCTGCCAGTGCCTTTGCATCCGCCTGACTGTCATTCTCCCCCTCCATGACGGCGTATTCAAATGTCACACGCCGCCCGGTGACGGTGAAATAGTACCGGCAAGCCTCCATCAGCTCCGCCAGCGGATACCGGCGGTTGACCGGCATGATCCGGCTGCGCCCGGCATCTGTCGGGCTGTGGAGCGACACGGCAAGCGTCAGTCCCGTTCTGCGGTCGGCAAGGGCACGGATGCCCGGCACGATGCCGCAGGTGGAGAGCGTGACATGCCGCAGGCTCATGCCCCGTCCCTGCGGGTCAGAGAGCAGCTCCAGAAAACGCATTACATTTTCAAAATTATCCATAGGCTCCCCGATCCCCATGAGGACGATGCCCGAAATGGTCACGCCCTCCCGGCGTTCTGTCTCGTCGATCTGGAGCAGCATTTCCGAGGGGGTGAGACCACGGACATAGCCCGCAATGGTCGAAGCGCAGAAGGCGCATCCCATCCGGCAGCCCACTTGGGTGGAGATGCACAGACGCCATCCGTGGTGATATTTCATCAGGACGGTCTCGACATGTCCGCCGTCCGGAAGCCTATATAAGTATTTTACCGTATTGTCGATAGAAGATGCAAGCTTTCGGGCAACAAATAGACTTTTTATACAAAAGCGTGCATCCAATTCTGTCCTCAGTTTGGTGGGTATGTCCATCATTTCCATAAACTGCCGGACATGGCGGACATGCAGCTGCCGGTAGATCTGTGCGGCACGGTAGCCGGGCTGTCCGAAAGATGCCATCGCCTCCCGCAGTTCGGGGAGGGTCATGGAGAGAATATCCTGCTGCATTCACACACCCTCCTTCCGGAGCCGGGCGGCAAAAAAACCGTCACAGGGATGTGTCTCATCCGGCAGGAGCTGCATCCGTTCGAGCCGGAATTCCGGATGTGCCTGCAAAAAGCGTTCGACGACCGCTTCATCCTCTGCACGCAGGATGGTGCAGGTGGCATATACCAGTACGCCGCCCGGTTTCAGGTACCGTGCCGCCGTCTCTAAAATGCGGTATTGCAGATCCGGCAGTGTACGGAAACTTTCAAGGGGCTTGTACTTGATCTCGGGCTTGCGGCGGATGACACCGAGCCCGGAGCAGGGCACATCGCAGAGGATGCGGTCTGCCATCGGCATGTCCGCCCGGTATACGGACGCATCCTGCACTTCGGCGGAGATGCACTCGATCCCCAGCCGTGCCGCACCGTCCCGGATAAGCTGCACCCGCTGCGGGTGCAGATCAAAGGCATACACATGCCCCCGATCCTGCATCTGCTGTGCGATGGTGAAACTCTTTCCGCCGGGGGCGGCGCAGACATCCAGCACCGTTTCCCCCGGCTCCGGGGAAAGCAGCGAAACGCAGCACTGGGAGGCTTCGTCCTGCACATGGAGAAGTCCCTGCCGGAATGCCTCTGTCGCCGTGATGTCCGCTGTCTCCACCGCATAGCATCCTTCCACCCCGCAGGGCTGCGGGTGCAGACCGGCAATGTCCTCCGGCACGGCACGCAGGGAATTGAGCCGGACAGTGCATGGCGGCGGCAGCAGACTGTCTGCAAAGAAACGGTCTGCATACGCCGCACCACGGTCTTCTTCCACCTGCCGGAGCAATGCCTCCGGTACGGACAGGGACAGCACCCGTGCATGCCACAGGTCGGCAGTGACGGGATATTGTTTGCCGTCCCGCAAAAACTGGCGCAGGATATAATTCACCAGTCCCGCCGCACTTTTCACACGGAATTCCCCCGTCAGCCGCACACTTTCATGTACGGCGGCACGATCCGGGATGCGGTCGCAGCAGAGGAGCTGGAACAGACCGAGGTACAGGATGTACCGCACCGGGGCATCGAGCTTCTCGGGCGGACGTTTGCTGTAGCAGGAAACGATGTGCCGCAGTGTCACGAGCCTTGCTGCCGTGCCGTGGTACAGCATGGTACACAGTGCCCGATCCTGTGCAGGCAAGCCGGATGCTGCCAGCGTCTGCCGCAGGAGCAGATGGGAATAGCCGCCTTCCTCGAATGTGCGCAGCAGCAGCCGGACTGCCAAATGCCTTGCGCTTTCCATCAGCCGAGACGGGTCTCGTGCGTGAGCTTTTTGCCACGCAGGAAATCTGTGGTAGGCAGACGTTTGCCGCCCTCAAGCTGTACTTCATCGAGCGTGAGGCAAGTCCCCTCTCCGCACTGGACGGTGAAGGTCTCCGGGTCGGTCACGCTGCCCACAGGCGCATTGCAGGTGCCGGGACAGACATGGCTGCGGTAGACTTTCAGCCGCTTGCCGTCAAGTGTGGTAAAGCCTGTCAGGGCGCAGACCGTCCTGTGCAGCACCGATGCCGGCTTTGTGAAGTCCAGTGCCGACATCTCCTTGCGGATCATGGGCGCATAGTTCGACAGGCTGTCATCCTGCGGCACGGGGGTCAGTGTGCCGATCTGCTGCACCGCTTTCACGATCAGCCTTGCGCCGCATGCGGAGAGCTTGTCATGCAGCTCTCCGGCGGTCTCATTCTCCCCGATGGGGACAGCCTCCTGAAGCAGCATATCGCCGGTATCCAGTCCCTCCGCCATCTGCATGATGGTCACGCCGCTCTCCCGTTCTCCGTTCAGGATGCAGTGCTGGATGGGTGCAGCGCCCCGGTACCGTGGGAGCAGGGAGGCGTGGACATTGATGCAGCCGTAACGGGGGAGTTCCAGAACTTCTTTCGGCAGGATCTGCCCGTAGGCGGCGACCACGATCAGATCGGGTGCCAGTGCCGCCAGTGCCGCTTTTTCCGGTTCCCCGCCCTGCCGCAGGGATGTGGGCTGATAGACCGGGATGCCGTGGGAAAGTGCCGCCTGCTTGACGGGAGAAAATTGCAGCTTCATGCGTCTGCCGTTGGGTCTGTCCGGCTGGGTAAAGACCGCTGCCACGTCCTCTCCCGCCTGAATGAGTGCCTCCATTGCGGGTACGGCAAAATCGGGCGTACCCATAAATACGATCTTCATGCTTCTTCCAAGTCCTCCGGGTCTACAAATTCGTCCACCAGTTCCAGAAACAGCTTGCCGTCAAGGTGGTCGATCTCATGGCAGGCGCAGCGGCAGGCAAGTCCCTCAAGATGCAGCTCAAAGAATTCCCCGTTGCGGTCCTGGCTGCGGACGATACACTTGTTCGGGCGCACCACATAGCCCCATTCATTCGGGCAGGAGAGACAGCCCTCCACATCCCGCTGACTGCCGCTTGCACGGAGAATGACGGGGTTGATCAGCTCGATCAGACCATCTCCCTCCCCGACATCAATGACCGCAAGACGCCGGCGCACGCCGACCTGCGGTCCTGCAAGCCCCAGACCCTGCGCCTTGTAGAGCGTCTCCGCCATATCATCGAGCAGGGCATGGAGCTTCTCATCGAATTTTTCCACCGGCTTGCAGACACTGTGCAGCACGGGATCTTCCTTTGTGACGATTCTTCTCGTTGCCATGATAGTTCCTCCTAAAGCCGGGTGCGGGCGGTTCACACGCCGATGCTGCCGTTCATATCGGCATAGATATGCACCCTTGCTATTTCCCGTGTGCTGCCGGCATTGCGCAGCACATCCCGGAGAAAGCTCCGGAACTCCCGGGTGTTTTTACATTTAATGATGATGCGGTAACGGTACTTTCCGCCGATCCTGCCATAGGTGAACGGCACGGGGCCGAGTACCCGGAGCGGCAGCCGTTCCTGCCTGCCGTTCAGCTCCTCCCGCATACATTCCACAAATTTATCCGCACCGCACTGCACTTCCGGCAGTGTCTCACCGCTGATGCCGATCACGCAGATGTCACAGAACGGCGGGAACAGCAGTGCCCGGCGGATGGCAAATTCCTCCTGCGCAAAGCGTTCATAATCCTGTGCCGCCGCCAGACGCAGCACATAGTGATCCGGCAGGAACGTCTGCAAAATGGCACGGCTGGGCTTTCCGCTCCTGCCGCCTCTGCCGACGACCTGTGTCACCAGTGAAAATGTGCGCTCATAGCTCCTGAAATCCCCGGCAAACAGTGCCTTGTCCACGCTCAGCACACCGACCAGCGTGACATTGGGAAAATCCAGCCCCTTGCCGATCATCTGGGTGCCGAGCATGATGTCATACTCGCCTTTCCGGAATGCTTCAAAGCCCCTTTCGTAGGCATGGCGGGAGCCGGTGGTGTCGGCGTCCATCCGCAGCACCCTTGCATCCGGAAAGCGTGCGGCAAGTTCATCTTCGATCCGCTGTGTCCCGAAGCCCATCCGCCGCAGATGTGTGCCGCCGCATGACGGACAGACTTCCGGCATCCGGCGCACCGCACCGCAGTAATGGCAGTGCAGGTTGTTGTCCGGCTTGTGATAGGTCATCGGCACCGAGCAATGTTCACAGTAAACAGGCTGGTTGCAGGTGCAGCAGCTGATGACGGTATGGTAGCCCCGCCGGTTGAGCAGCAGGATGCTCTGCTCGCCACGGGCAAGGTTCTCCGCAATGGCATCGTGCAGCGAACGGCTGAAAACGGCGTCATTGCCCGCCTCCCGTTCCTGTGACATGTCCACGGTCTCCACCGCAGGCAGGGGGGCATTGCCATAGCGTTCCTTCAGCTCGAGCAGCGTATAGATGCCCTTTTTGGCGAAATAATAGCTCTCCAGTGTCGGCGTGGCGGAGGCAGGCAGCAGGACGGCACCGTGATACCGGCACCGCTGCCGTGCGACCTGTATCGTATCATAACGGGGGGCGGCATCCGACCGGTAGGAGCTTTCCCCCTCCTCGTCCATGATGATCAGTCCGAGCTGCGGCATGGGTGTAAAGACGGCACTTCTTGTGCCGATGACGATGCGTGCCTCGCCCCGCTTTGCCCGTTCATAGGAACGGCGGCGTTCGGTCAGGGACAGTCCGCTGTGGACGACGGCGATGCAGTTGCCGAAGCGTGCGGAAAAACGCCGCACGGTCTGCGGGGTCAGCCCGATCTCCGGCAGGAGCAGCAGTGCGGACTTGCCGAGAGAGAGCGTGCGTTCGATCAGTTTTTCAAAGACCGCCGTCTTTCCGCTGCCGGTCACGCCCCGCAGCAAAAAGCATTCCGGCGCATCGGTCTCAAGACAGGGTGCCACACGGTCATAGACCTGCTGCTGCGCAGGGGAAAGCGTCACCGGCGGCATTTCCGGCTGCTCCGGCAGTTCTTCCGGCGGTTCCGTCTCAAAGCGGCTGACGATCCCGGCTTTCTCCATGTTCCGCACCACGGCGGCAGTGATGCCGCAGATGTAGCACAGTTCCTTTTCGGACAGTACGCCGAATTCCCGCAGCGCATCCGCTGCCTGCCGCTGCTTGACGGTGAGCTGTGCGGATGCCGCCGCATCCGGCAGCAGGCGCACCATCCGCAGGGTCTTGCCCTTGACACGCTGCTGCACCTCTGCGGCAGCCGTGATGATGCCGGCATCGAGCAGTTCCCGGACGATCCGGTGCTTGCCCGGTTCTGTCTGCACATCGAGCAGGGCATCCATCTCCCGCCGGGAACGGGCTTGCCGCAGAAAATCAAGGAGCTGCACTGCCTCCTGACTCAGGTCTGCGGGCGGTTCCGCATCTGTCAGGATGTAGTGTTCCTCCACACGAAGCTGCAATGCTGCCGGAAGAAGGGTACGGATGGCATCGTAATAGGTGCAGAATGTATTTTCCCGCAGCCAGTGCAGCAGGAGGAGCTGTTCCTCATCCAGCACGGGGGCGGCATCTGCGGCAGCGATCACCTGTTTGAGTCCCTTGCCGGCTTCCTCTGTCGCTGCCGACACGGCAAGCACAAGCCCTGTGCGCTTGTGGTTGCCCAGTCCGAAAGGGACGATCACACGGCAGCCCTCCATGCGGCAGTGCCACAGTGACCTCGGCAGCAGATAGCTGTATGCACGGTCGATGGCATTCCCAGGCATGTGGATGGCGACGGATGCGATATAGGCAGTCAGCTCCACGTTACTGAAGAACGGTCTTTTCGTCGCTGACAGCTTCTATGATCTTGTACTCTCCCCGTGCAAATTCATCCACGGCGGTCTTGACGGGTTTTTCCTCCATGGTCTGTTCATTGGCACAAAGATCATCGGCGATCTCCCTCGCACGCTTGGCAACGCCGATCACGAGGGAATAGCAGCTTTCATTTTTGGTGATCAACTGGGTAATGGCTGGTCTGAGCATAAATGTTTCTCCTTTCAGGGTGCCGTCACCGGTATCCGGGACGGCGGTGTTATCTCTGCTGCGCCGGCTTGCGGCAGCGCAGTTCTTCGGCACGGACGATGGTGCGGAAATCAGCAATGGCATCTTCGAGAACATCATTGACGATGCAGTAGTCATACTGCTCTTTCATGGACAGTTCACGTTCCGCCTGTGCCACACGTCCGGCAATGACTTCGGGGGTCTCCGTGCCACGCTTCATCAGACGCTCCCGCAGCACCTCGATGCCGGGCGGTGCGATGAACACGAAGCAGGCATCGGGGCAGCGTTCCCGGATCTGGCGGGCACCCTCGACCTCGATCTCAAGGATGACATGCTGTCCGGCGGACAGATGTTCTTCGATCGGCGCAGAGAGCGTGCCATAGTAATTCCCGCAGTACTCCGCATGCTCCAGAAAGGCATTCTCCCCGATCAGTGATTCGAACTGCGGTCTTGTCAGGAACCGGTACTGCACGCCGTCCTGTTCCCCCTCACGGGGCTGGCGGGTGGTGGCGGAGACGGAATAATAATATTTCTGTTCTTTCAGGATCTCAGATAGGATCGTGCCCTTGCCGCACCCGGAGGGGGCGGAGACGACGATCAGCCTGCCACGCTGCATAGTGTTCATCCTTTCTATTCGATATTCTGGATCTGTTCACGGATCTTTTCGATCTCGGACTTCATATCCACCACAAGGGCAGTGATGGCGACATCCTGCACCTTGGAACCGATGGTGTTGACTTCACGATTCATCTCCTGCACGAGAAAATCGAGCTTGCGCCCGACGCTCTCCTCTGCGTTCAGCATGGTGCGCATCTGGGCGATGTGGCTGTGCAGGCGCACCGTTTCCTCATCTACGGCTGTTTTTTCGGCGAAGATCGCCGCTTCGGTCAGGATGCGCTGCTCGTCGATGGCAGTGCTGCCGAGCAGCTCAGAGATCCGCTGGTACAGGCGTTCCCGGTATTTCTCGGTCAGCCGGGGGGCTTCTGTCTCCACGACCTTGACGCCCTCCTCGATCGTGCTGAGCCGTGCAAGGATGTCCTCCCGCAGGCGTGCGCCCTCTGTCGTGCGCATGGCGATAAACGCAGAGAGTGCCTTCTCCGTGACATACAGCACGGCGCAGCGGAGTGCTTCTTCATCCTCCTGCGGCTTTTCCACACGGAACACATCCGGCAGGTGGATGATCGTTGCCCAGCGCATTTTATCCGTCATCAGCCCCTCGGCATCGCCGTAGAAGCAGCCGTCAGGGTCAAGGTAGTACTCATCGCCGGATGTCTCGTTATATGCCCGGATGGCATCGAGGTAGCCTCTGACGATCTCGTCATTCACACGGATATCCGCCTTTTTGCCCTCGAGGGGGGTGACGGAGACCGTGATCTCTGCCTTGCCCCGGGCGATCCTCGTTTTGAGGAGCGTTTTCAGCTCCTCCTCCAGATAGGTATAATTCCGGCTGATACGCACGGAGGGTTCCAGATACCGGGAATTGACGGAACGGATCTCCACGAGGATGTCTCTGCCGTCCGCCTGTTCCTGCGCACGGCCGTAGCCTGTCATACTTTTTAACAATGTGACACCGTCCTTCCTGTATGCCGCCGGTCTGACGGCATAATTCACTCAATTATATAAGTATACCATATTCTCATGAAAAAATCAAGACCTTAGAGAAAACTTTTCCGGAAATCCTGCTTGACATGACACCGCTCCCCTACCGGCTGCCTGTACTCGTACAGCGTACAGCTGTTTTCACTAAAACAACACTCTGACTGCGGAAAAATTTGTATTCATTCCCTATTGCTTTTTTTCTGAAAAAAGAATATAATAAATACTGTATGAAAATCACGAATCTGCGCAGAAAGAGAGAGGGAAACATACAATGGGCGTTAAGGTAGTCAAATTCGGCGGCAGCAGTCTGGCAGATGCCGACCAGATCCGCAAGGCAGCCGCTATCATACAGAGTGACCCCGACCGGCGTTTTATGGTGCCGTCTGCCCCCGGCAAGCGGTTCGCCGAGGATATCAAGGTCACGGATATGCTCTATGCCTGCTATGAGAAGGCGGGCAGCGGGGAGGATTTTTCCGAAGACCTCGACCGCATCCGCAGCCGTTATGACGAGATCATCGAGGGACTGGGACTGACGCTGTCGCTTGAGGAGCAGTTTGCACAGATCCGCAGTGAGCTGCCCACCGCCGGCAGGGAGTACGCTGCCAGCCGGGGCGAATATCTCAACGGGATCGTGATCGCTGCCTACCTTGGATATACTTTCATTGACGCCGCAGATGTCATCGTGTTCAGCGACGACGGCATGATGATGCGGCACGAGACGGTCGCAAAGCTTCGGGAACGCCTCAAGGGCGTGACGCATGCGGTCATTCCCGGCTTCTATGGCAGATCGGTGAGCGGCATGGTGCGCACGTTCTCCCGGGGTGGTTCGGATGTCACGGGTTCGCTGGTGGCAAGGGCTGACGACCGGATCTTCCACCACACGGGGGTCTG
>CANQYC010000081.1 GCA_947627945.1 uncultured Clostridia bacterium | reverse complement strand
AATGTTGCACGGATCGTTGCACGAAAAACCGGGCGGAGAGAAGCTGGGAGAGCGGAGCGGGGAGGATAAGCAGGTAAACAGTCATGAAAAATCGAACAAAATTTTGAAGCCGATTTTGGGCGTTTCTCACAAAGGGGAGAAGTGGACAAGATCGGCTTTCATTTTTTTCAAAAGGAGGGATGTATGAAGAAAATGGAAATGGGTGTCGGGAAGATCATCAGCATCCCGCATGAGGGTCTTGCGGGGATCCGGCAAAGGCAGTTTGGGATCGAAATTGAGATGACGGGGCTCACCCGGAGTCAGGCTGCATGGGCGATCAGTAACGTACTTGGCGGTAAGGCAAGGCATGTGGGCAATGATAAATTTTCTGTTCCGGACAGAAAGGGCAGGATGTGGGATCTGATTTATGGCGGCATCCGGAAGATGGTATGGCACAAAAGGAACGGCTGAAGCAGGAGCGTGTTGCAGCCCGTGCGGACGCTGTGTACACGGAAAGCCGTTCGTGCGGGGAAGAACCCACGGGGAGCGACAGAGGCGTTGTGGACGATTCTGAGAGCAGTCAGGCGGAAGATAGCGAGAGTATGGAGATGCAGTTATAGGGGACAAAAGTGAAAAACAGCGATACATGGCTGTAAAAAATATATTGGAAGCGGAGGAATCAGTGTATGGAGATTGAAATTCCAGAAACACAGGCAGAATGGCTGACGGGAGAAGCGGAAAAGCAAAATATTTCCGTGAGTGCGTTTCTGACGATTGTATTTGAAAACTATTTGAGGAGTGAAAAGGATGCCGAATGAGAAAAAAGGGTTGACCGTAAAAATAGATGCCGAGCTTCATGCAAAAGTCAAGGCATATATTGAGGCACATGATATGACAATGGCGGAATTTGTTTCAAGGGCATTGGAACATGAATTGCAGCCGCAGCAAACAGGAGGAATGGAGAAAATGAGGACACTTGCCGTTCAGATACCGGAGGATCTTTTTCAACAAATCAAGGACTATCTGCAGCGCAACAGCATGACACAAAAAGAATTTGTGATCGGCTTGATCAGGGAAGAAATTAACCGGGATCTTGCGCAGCAAAATACAGAAACTGAAAACTTTGAGGAAGAATTGGATGAAGATGAGATGGAGGAAGAAGAATTGGATGAGGACGAAGCAGATGAGGAAGAACTGGATGAGGATGAAGCATTTGATATTGCTATGCAGCAGTGAAAAAAATTTTTGATCGGATGGTGAGGTGATGGCTTGGAAAAGGAAACTTTCAGAAGTTGAAAAAGTGGAATACAGGGAGAAAAAACAGGAGGAAATGCAGGACGGGAATCTGAAAATGGAGGGAATGTAATGCCAAACCATGTGAAAAATCAGATCTCATTCAAAGGTGATCCGGAAGAGATCCGGAAATTGCTGGAATGGGTAAAGAATGATGAATTCGGGCTGGGAACGATCGATTTTGATAAAATAATTCCCATGCCGGAGGGCATGAGCAGAGAGCCGCTTTCGTATCAAAGCCGCATTTTATCCGGCGGGTGGAATTGGTACGATTGGTCAGTGGAACATTGGGGCACAAAATGGAATGCCTACGGCTTTGCAGAAGATAGAGACGACTGCCAGAATGAAAAATTGGTATTTCTGACAGCATGGTCTGCACCGCATCCGGTGATCCGTGAAATAGCGGTGCAGTTTCCGGAACTCGAAATTGTCCATGAGTGGGCAGATGAGGACATCGGCATGAACTGCGGGCGAAATAGATATTCCGATTATGAATGCTATCCTGAATCGTTATCAGAAGTGGATAAAATGGAGTTTGCTGCAAAATTGTGGGACATTGCATCCGGTGAGACGGAGGATGACATCGTATTGCAGGAATAGAAGAGGTGGTTATTTGGATAGTTTCATGGCATGGATAGGCGGCAAAAAAATGCTCCGGGAGGAAATCTTGCAGCGGTTCCCGCTGACGTATCAGACGTATGTGGAGGTGTTCGGCGGTGCCGGATGGGTGCTGTTCCACAAGCCTCCCGGTCGGGAAAAGGAAATTTACAATGATTGTAACAGCAACCTTGTAAATTTATTTCGCTGTGTGCGTGGCAATTCCGGAAAATTGAAACACAAACTGCGGTATGTGTTGAATTCCCGTGAAGATTTTCAATGGCTTGCACAATTGCACAAAAAGGGTGTGTTTCCGAGATTCCGGGATTATGACAGGGCGGCAAAATTCTACCAGCTCATCAAATTCAGCTATGGCAACGGACTGCGGAGCTTTGGTGCGAATCCACGTTCGATGTGGGCGGATTTCCCGCAGATCGACAGGGCAGCACAGCGGCTGCAAACTGTCATTATTGAAAATCAGGATTTTGAAACGCTTATCCGGCACTACCAGTCGGAAGAAACATTTTTTTACTGCGATCCGCCGTACTACAGCACGGAAAATTATTATGAAGATGTGGAATTCGGGCGGGCGGATCATCAGCGATTGAGAGATGTTTTGCTTGACAGCGAGAGCAAGTTTTTAGTGTCATACAATGATTGCCCGGAAATCAGGATGCTGTGGAATTTGCCGGGTATCACGCTCGACAGCGTCTGCCGGATGAATAATCTGGCGCAGCAGTGCAAGGCAGGCAGTATGTATGAGGAAGTCCTGATCGCCAATTATGATATGGGTGAACGGAAAAAAGCAAATAATGGTGAGCAGTTATCTTTCTGGGATTAGGGGATGCGACAAAATATGATTATGGAGGCAAGAAAAAATGAAGGGATCTTCGTCAAGGGATGAAGCGGAAAGACTTCGGCGGATGCATCCGCCTGGAACAAGAATTGTTCTGGATAAAATGGCAGATGACCCGGATCCGCTGCCGCCGGGCAGTACGGGAAAAGTTTTCGATGTGGACGATGCGGGTGACATTATGGTTTGCTGGGACTGCGGACGGGATCTGTCATTGCTTCCGGGGATCGACCGGTTTCACAGCATCCAACAGAAACCGGATGCGATCATGAAACTGCGTGAAAAGATCGAATTGAATTATGCGGAATACCGTGAGATCTGGGAGAATAGATCACCGGAAAAGCTTATCGGAATGGCAGATCTGATATGTGCGGTGCAGCTTGCAAAAGCACATCTGATGGAGGCTGTGACGGAAGAACAGGCTGAATATCTGCTGCGGTTCTGTAATCCCCTTGAGGTGGTCAGCGAAACATTCCACGAGACACATCTTGCCGATGATGTGTTTTTACAGGAGGAATTTGGCATCATAGCTGAACAGATCATGGACAGTGTTGATGTGGAACAGATCTATGAAATGGAACCGGATATGCAAATATCATGAATACAACGGAAAAAAAGACGGGATCTGATCCTGAAAATTTCAGGTGAAAGGAATGATCAAATGTCCAACAGAATGCGGGTACGCATTTTTCGGTCTGAAAATACAAAGCATTCTGCAGAAGCACTGCAAAATGGCGGTATTCAGGAAGAAGAATATGCATTGATATATGGTGGAACTGTTCCTGCTGCTGATCCGGAAGAAGTGCTTGCCTTGTTTCATCAGCAGCATCCGCCGGGCTTTACAGGGCATGCCCTTTCGGTCGGGGATGTGATGCAAATTTGTGATGGAACACAGGCAGGATGGTATTTATGTGATCAAACAGGGCTGCAAAAAATCCGTTTCAACCCTGAAAAAGCATTGCATGACAATATGCTGCGCATTTTGATTTGTGAACCCGGAACAGAGCCGTATGAAGCCGAAATACCGGATACGCTTAAGGGACTGCAATCAGTTGTAGGCGGCAGGATCGAGCCGATCTATTTTGACCCCCAAAATGAAGCGATCATCTACTGCGATGAGGAATTTCTGTTCAAAGGATATATGCCAAACCGCATTGTCGGGGATTGTCTGGTGCATGGGACTTTTTTGATCGTCGGAGATGGCGTAAATGAAGAAGGAGAATTGATTTCCGTATCATTGACAGATGAACAGGTATCCCGATATACCGAAGAATTCCGGTATCCTTTGATCAAAATTGTGGATTTAGAGGAAATGGATATTTTGGGATTCTTGCAGATGTAAAGGAGGTGGGGACATGCGTGGCAGCGGTTGGACATAGTGCTGCAAAAAAACTGTGTTTCGGTAACGGTTTGGAGAATTTTCAAAAAACGCTGGACATTGTGCGGGTGGTGTGGTAAAATGATGGTAAAACAAGAAAAGGAGCGATCTGCATGAAAAATATTCGTATTTTAGCCATTCCCCTGTTTACCATTCTGCTGACCGCATGTGTGGAAACAGCCCCGGAAACGGTTCCACAGGAAACAGCCGATGGCAGCAAAATCATCCCTATCGAAACACAGGTCACAAAAGACAGCATTGCAGTGACAGAAAAATATTCCCCGGATGAAACGGCAACTGTGTTCACACCGGAATCCGTTCATACAACAACACAGTTCAGCCCGGAAACAGAATATACTACCCCTGAAACAATGTACGCTATTTCGGAAACTTTGTGTGAGAATACCGAAACAAATGTGCCGGATACAACAGAGCAGTATCAGGAAACCGCACAGACAATTCCCGTGCAGGAGACCACCGCACAGGTAAGTACGACAGATTTTGCGGAAACCACCACAGCAGCTGTGACAGAGACGATTCCGGCAGTAATCCCGGAATTATCTGACTACGAAAAAGCATGGATGGTCTATGAGGACATGCTGGAAAACGGGTATGGCACCTGTGTGAATTATGCTTGCCAGACCTATGAAAAATGCCTTGCCATCGGACTTCCCTGCTATCTTGTATGGACTGATGCCGGTATCAATGGACATGTTGCGAATACGGTTTGCGTGGACGGGATCTGGTATATCCTTGACACACAGGGAGAAAAATTTCTAAGCTATGATCCGGGATTTACGGAGGTGATCGACATGGAGCAGAACCGCATCGGCGGTTCGGAAATGCTCAGTGATGTCAGCTATTCCTACTGATCGTGGCAGGAAATTAGTATCAGATCAAATAATGCGAAAAGAGGGACAGCCATGTCCCTCTTTTTTGTGGAAAAGGAGAAATCTATGGTATTTCAGAAAATTGCAAAAAAGATCGGCGCAGGTATTATGGCGGGTATCTGCGCTGTTTCTATGCTTGCCGGGACAGTTCCGGTCTCGGCAGCCACTACTGAAAATTCAGCATTTCCATCCGTGGATAAGGTGGTTGCACAGGCTGCAACACTGCTTGGTACAAAATATGGGTTCGGGTTCAAAGGGTATTCCGGTGTGTATTATCAGGGCAGTTACAAGCCGCTTTCTGTTGAACAGATCAAAGCACAGGGCGTGGATTGTTCCGGGCTGATCTATTACACACTCACGCATCTCGGCTACTCTACGACCGGCTTTTCGTGGAACAATCCCGTTCCGGTGGACACGGAGCATTGGCTGACGATGGACAGTAATTGTACCATTTCCTACGGCGGCGTGACTTCAAAGATCGACATTGAAAAGCAGAATATCAAGACAGAGGAACGTCCCTACTGGGAATGTGCAGACGGTTCAACCATTACGCCCGGCTCTGTGGTGGTTGCGGAAATCCCGAATGACATCAATCATCCGCTATGTTGTACCGGCTGACCAGAAAATCACACTGACAGCAGACAAAACCACCAATGTGACATTTGAAAACAATTTGAAAAAATTCTGTGCAGAGATCACCAAACGAGATGCCGAAGCCACAGCAGCACAGGGTAACGCAACATTGGCTGGGGCAGTCTATGGACTGTACTGTGACGGGAAATTGGTCGACACCTACACCACGGATAAAAATGGAAAATTCATGACAAAGGAATATCCCTGCGGCAATTACACGATACAAGAAATTTCCCCGTCCAACGGGTATCTGCTGAATACGGAAGTATACGCTGTCGGTGCAGAGCCGAAGCACTATCCCATTGCGCATAATACAGTGAAAGTCAGTGTTCCGGAAAATGTGATCAAGGGAAATGTCAGCATTCTGAAGCACAGCGACAGAGACGAAACGGTTGTGGAGCATCTCGAAGCAGGTGCGGAGTTTGAGATCTATCTTTCCGCTGCGGGAAGTTATGCAGCTGCAAAAGAAAGCGAACGGGATCATCTTGTGACGGATGAAAAAGGCTATGCCGTGTCAAAGATGCTCCCCTACGGGCTATATACCGTTCATCAGACAAAGACAGTAAATGATGCGGCATTTGTTCCGGACTTTCAGGTGCAGATCTCGGAAAACAAGAAAACCTATGAATATGTCCTCAACAATGCACCGTTCACTTCCTACCTGTATATCACCAAAATAGATGCAGAATCGGGAAATCCCATTGCGTATGCAGGGGCAGGTTTTCAGATCTATGACGAAAGCGGAAATCTGATCAACATGGGCGTTGACACATTTTATACAAATGCAGAAGGGTATCTGATGACGCCGGACGTTTTAGAATATGGCAAATATTTTCTTGTGGAAGTAGAGGCACCGGAGGGATATGTGCTTGACAGCACGCCTGTTCCGTTCACCATTTCTGCGGCAGATGCAGAAGAAGAAAATGCTGTTAACATCGTCAGGATCACCCAGTCGGATATGCCTCAGAAAGGTAAAATATCAATAAAAAAATCAGGAGATAGGTTCTCTCATGTCACCGAAATGGATGCGCCCGTTTACAACGATGAAAATGGAAATGAGATCATGGTGGGCGTCCCGGTCGGGTACACGCCGGAATTTACGGAGAGCTGTTTAGCGGGTGCGAAATTTACCATTGCAGCAGCGGAAGATATTGTCACGGGTGACGGGACAGTACACGCAAAGGCAGGCGATATTGTTGCAGAGCTTATCACGGATGAAAACGGCTATGCGGAGACGGAGTTATTGTACCTCGGAAAATATACGATCCGTGAGACCAATGCACCGTATGGCTATGTTTTGGATGGATCCGAAAAGACGGTGGAGCTTTCCTACGCCGGGCAGGAAATTGCTATCCGTGATACGGTCGATTCCCATTTTGTGAATGCGTATCAAAGCGTGCAGATCCACCTTGCCAAGGCAATGGAGCAGGATGGACTGTTTGACATCGGGGAAAACGGCGAATACCTTGCCGTTCGTTTCGGGCTGTTTGCGGCAGAAAATATCACCGCTGCGGATGGCACGATGATCCCGGCAGACGGATATATCACAAGCGTTTCGCTGCAGGAAGATATGACCGCAACGATCGCAGAACAACTGCCGTTCGGAAAGTACTATGTACAGGAAATTGCAACGGACGAACACTACACGCTCAATGGTGAAAAATATCTGGTGACATTTGAATATATGGGACAGGAAATGACAACCGTGGACATCGACTGCGGTGTGTTTGAAAATACCCTCAAACGTGGTTCCGTGGAAGGGCAAAAAATTGACACGGAGGGAAATGCACTGCCCGGTGCATTGTTCGGACTGTTCTCGGCAGGCACAGAAGATTTTTCGGAAAGTGCGGCATTGCTGACCGACGTTTCAGATGAAAATGGTAACTTTCGGTTTTCCGATATTCCCTATGGCGACTATGTTGTCCGGGAAATCCAATCGCCGGGCGGATATATTCTTTCCGATGAGATATATCCTGTAACAATTACGGAGGACAGCGAAGTGATCGGTATCACTGCTGAAAATTCGCCCATTTCTGTTGCGATCAGCAAGCGGGATGTGTATGGCGAAGAACTGTCCGGAGCGCAGATGCAGCTTGTTTCAGAGCATGGAGACGTGGTCGGGGAATGGACATCTGACGGCACAGATCACGTCATTTCACACATTTCGGCTGGCAGCTATACACTCAAAGAACTGGCAGCCCCGGACGGGTATTGCATTGCATCAGATATTGCATTCTCTGTAGACGAATATGGAATTGTGACTGTTGATGGTGTGCAGGCAGAGGCTTTCACGGATGACGGCACACCGCTGCTTATTATGACCGATGATACTACAAAAGTGCAGATCAGCAAGCAGGATGTTTCAACCGGACAGGAATTACCGGGTGCGAAATTGCAGATCCTTGACATGGATGGAAATTTGGTGGAAGAATGGATCTCCACAAATGAGCCGCATTGCATTGAGGCGGTCTTGATTTCCGGTGTGAGCTATCTGCTGCGTGAGATCACAGCACCCGATGGTTATGCACTTGCGGAAGATGTGAAATTCACCGTAAATGCAGACGGCAGCCTGACGGAAGTGATCATGAAAGATGCGCCGGTTCCGGTCATTACTACGCCCGGCACGCCGCCTACAGGTGATCCGGGCAGAGATCCGCTTGGGTATGCGCTTGTTTTAGCTGGAGTGATCGGATGTATGCTTGCCATTTTCAAGAAGAAAGGAAGGGACTGACCATGCGCAAGAGGGCGTTTGCGGCGGTATTTTCCGCCGCACTCCTCCTTGCAGGGGGAGCCGTGTTATTTGGACAGGATGTACGGCAGGCGGAAACGGAAAATTCAATGCGTGAATTTTCTGTCTTTGCCAATGTCATTGAAACGGATAATGAACTGAAAAAATCATTGGAAAGCACGAACACAACAGGTACAGAAATTACCACAAATGCAGGAGAAGAAAATACAGAATTTTCACAGCCGGAATATTTTTCACCGGATCAGGTCGAAAAATTGCAGACGGCGGCAGGGCAGTTATTCTCGACCTATCCGGATGCGATCGGATGGTTATATATTCCGGGTACATCCATTGACAAGCCGCTGATGCAGGGAGAGGACAATGATTTTTATTTGCGCCATGCTTTTGACGGCAGCAAATTAAATGCCGGTTCGCTGTTTCTCGATTTCCGCTGTGAGAAGCGTCTTTTGAACCCCGTGAACGTGGTGTACGGGCATAATATGAAGAACGGCTCTATGTTTGCGGGATTGCTGAAGTTTGGGAACAGGGACTATTTTGATGCACACCGGTATGGGTATCTGGCGATGCCGGACAGGGTATATCAGATCGAATTTTTCTCCCTCGCAAAGGCAAACAGCAATGACATATTGTATGACGGCTCACAGCCGGTGTCAGTGTGGCTGCCGCATGTCCGGGAGATATCAAGTATTTACTATGATATTCCAACATCAGAAAACGACCGGTATATTTCCCTGTCGACTTGCAGCTATGAATTTAAGGATGCAAGAACAGTATTGACAGGTCGGCTCACGGAACTGGAGGGGGATGCGGATTGAAGAAGAAATGCCTCTCGGTGCTGTGCAGCAGTCTGCTGTTTGCACAGCATCTGATGCTCACCGCCCATGCAGAGGGCGATGTGGCAACGGCAGTTACAAACACATGGACAACCGCCAAAGAACAGGTCAAGACGATCGTCA
>CANQYC010000080.1 GCA_947627945.1 uncultured Clostridia bacterium | reverse complement strand
CCGCAAGACCATGTTCTGCTATGCGGGAAAGGACGAGGAGAGCGACCCGGAGGAGGAGCTGCCGGACTATCCCGTCCACATCTTCCTCTCACGGGAGGGTTACTTCAAGAAGATCACCCCCCAGAGCCTGCGGATGAGCGGCGAACAGAAAGTCAAAGAGGGCGACAGCATCGTCCGGCAGGTCGAAACTTCCAACCGTGCCGAACTGCTCTTCTTTACGAACAAGTCGCAGGTCTACAAAACCCGTGTCAGTGATTTTGATGACGGGAAGGCAAGTTTGCTGGGCGACTACATCCCTGTGAAGCTCGGGTTTGAGGAGGGGGAGCAGATCGCTGCCATGCTGCTGGCGGGGGATTATTCCGGCTCCGTCCTGTTCCTCTTTGAAAATGGCAAGGCGGCACGGGTACCGCTATCCGCCTACGAGACAAAGCAGAAACGCCGCAAGCTCACCAACGCCTATGCGGATAAGTCGCCCATCGTGCAGATCATGCCGCTGGCGGAGGACTGCGATCTGCTGCTGCGGTCGTCTGCGAATCGTGCCATCCTCCTGAATACTTCCCAGATACCGGAAAAATCTACCCGCACCACCCAAGGCGTGCAGGTCATGACGCTCAAAGCCGGACAGACCCTCGCCTCCGCCATCGTGCCGGGGGATCTGCCGCATCTCGAAAGCTACCGCACTGCCCATCTCCCTGCGGCGGGGAAGGCTTGCAAGGAGCTGCTCGACGGCGATCAGCTCAAACTCATATAAAAAAGATCCCCTGCCCGGATGGGCAGGGGAAATGTTTTGCAGAACGGAGTATTACTCCTTGACACCGCCGAGTGCTACGCCGGCGATGATGAACTTCGACAGAAGCAGATAGATGACTACGATCGGGACGATCGCAAGCATTACGCAAAGGTAGTTGACACCCTTGTCCGTGTAACGGTCGAAGCCGAGTACGCCAGATACCATGATCGGGACAGTCCACAATTTCCTGTCTTTCAGGATCATGTTCTGGGTATAGTAGTTGTTCCAGTTTGCAACGAATGCAAAAATCGCCTGTACTGCGATCGCCGGCTTCATCATCGGAATGGCGATCGTCAGGAAGGTGCGGAACTCGCCGCAGCCGTCGATACGAGCCGCCTCGACAATGTCCAGCGGGAAACTGGATTTCATGTACGATCGCATGAAGAATACGACCGCAGGTGCCGCAACGGCGGGAATGATCAGCGGGATGTAGTTGTCGACCAGACCGAGCTGATACATGAAGCGGACGAAACCGGCAGAAGATACCTGCACCGGGATCATCATGACTGCAAGGATCACGGTGTATGCCGGACCTCTCAGCTTGAAATCATACACGGTCAGACCGTAAGCTGTCATGGCGGAGAAGAACACCGTCAGGAGCGTGGTCGTACCTGCAATGAGCAGAGAGCTAAGATAACCGCTCAGAATATTGAATGTAGAAGAATACTGCGCAGCAGTACGCCTTACAACGACCTTGGCATCGTCCGGGATGTTGTTGGTCAGGATGTTGAAGTTCTCACCGATCGCATTGCCGAACCACACACGGGTCGGATTCTCCGTCAGCTGCATACCGGTGTATGTCGCATTGGAGATCATGATGTAGAGCGGGAACAGACAAATAAATGTCAGAAGCAGACAAACGATAAAGACGCCGGTGGACTTCAGGACGATCTTCAGATGGTAATTGTCCTTGGGCTTACTATAGAGATCATTATTCTTGCTCACAGTGACAGCCCTCCCCTCTTCATCTTTGCCTTATACTGCTTTTCAGCCTTCTTGCGCTGCTTCTTGCGTGCGATCTCATCCTTGTCACGGTTCATGTAGAAGGTGATAGACCCGAGTATCGCCGTGATGATAAAGATGATGATCGAAGCAGCACCGGCGTAACCGTAGTTCGCCTGTATTTCGGTACCGGCGTTGAAATTCTGGTAAATGAAGACAGCCACCGTCTCCAGATCCTTATTAGTGATTGAACCGATGTGGAGCAGGAACGGGATGTCGAACATCTGCAGACCACCGATCATGGAAGTAACGAGTGTGTACACCATGATGGGCTGGAGCAGAGGCAACGTGACCTTAAAGAAGATCTGGCGGGAGTTGGCACCATCGATATCGGCTGCCTCGAACAGAGACGGGTTGATACCCATGATACCGGACATCAGCATGATCATGGTATTACCGAACCACAGCCATGTCTGAATGAACATGACAAGGATCTTACTGATCACTGGATCCGTAATAAACTTGATCGTAGCAGTGGAGTCCTTCACAATTCCCAGATCAAGAAGCAGGGAGTTGACGAAGTAATTCTTGGAGTCACCGAACAGGCTGACGAACAGGGCAGCAACGGATGCTGCAGTGATGATGTTCGGCATGTACATGATGACCTTGAAAAATCCCTTGCCGGGGAGCTTGATCTTCGCATCGGTAAACCAGACAGCGAGGAGCAGGGAGAGCAGGATCTGCGGGATGAAGTTACCAAACCACAGAATGATGGTCTGCCCCAATGCTTTGAAAAAACCAGCATTTGTCGCATACGCACCGTCTGCCATGCCTTTACCGAAAAGGATCGTCGTATAGTTGTCCATTCCGACCCAGTTGCCGACATTGGACTGGTTGCCCTGGAAGGACAGGATAAATGTGTAGATCAGAGGCCAAACCTGGAAAAAGCAATACACAAGGAAAAAAGGTGCAATGAACATATATCCATATTTGGCGTAGCTGACCGCTTTAATTCGACGCTGTGCTACAGAAGCCATCGCGTTTCACCCTCTCAATATGGTATTAAACAGGTTGCCTATGGGGGGCAGAATGCCCCCATAGGCTGAATATTGCATGTTTTGCAGCGACTTTTCAGAAGTGATCACTCGGGCTTCTTCAGGTCAGCGTTTTTCTTAAGAGCTTCATCCATGAACGTGTTAATGATCGCATCAGTCTCGCCCAGCTTCTTGCTGCCTGCGTCATAGGACTTGAGCAGAGCATCTTGGAAGGTATCCTTCAGAGTCTGGTCATAAGATGTGATGGTGTCGCTCATCGTGATCTTGGAAGCCGGCTCTGCCCAGATACCGAAGGAGTTCTGACCCAGAACAGGATTCTCGTAAGAACCGTTACCCAGCTCAGTCATAACCGGTACGTTGTTTACAAAGTCATTGTAGTTCTCAGCGTACTGCTTCATAGTTGCCGGGTTGCAAGTGAATGTCCAGATGAAGTCTGCAGCAGTCTGCTTGGTGTTGCAAGTCTTAGCAACGCACAGCCATGTGCCGCCCCAGAAGTACTCCTGCGGACCTGCAACGAGCTTGATGTTCTTGTCTTCGCCGAAGTGCTGCTGAGCCTGCGCACCCTCAACGAGGCACCATGTGGAGTAGAAGTAGCCGAGAGCTTCATCGTTCTTACCCTCAGCTTCCCAGTCCGGGCTCCACTGAGTAACAGAACCGCTGACATAGCCATTCTCTACATACGGACGAACGAAGTCGATGAATGCCTTAGGTGTGTCTGTCTGGATGGTCTTGTTGCTGTCTACCCATGCAGCCTGTGCGCCGGTAGAGTAAACCTGCCACAGACCACCGATAGAAGCGGTCATATAAACCTTGCCGTCGGTAGCGGTCTTCAGCTCTTCAGCAGTTGCCTTGAACTTATCCCAGTCAGCTACCTTCTCCTGCATAGCCTCAGGTGTCTCAACGCCGAGCTTATCCTTGGCGAGGTCAGCATTGTATACCCAGCCGCCGGGAGCGCACTGCCATGTAGCACCCATCAGGTTGCCAGCTTCGTTGGTAGCGATCTTTACAGTGTACTGATAAGCATCCTTCCAGCTGTCAGCAGTGAAGCCCAGATCTGTAACCGGGATCGCATACTCATCGCCGTTGATGTAGTTCAGTACCCAGCCAGCCTCTGCGCAGAACAGGTCGATGTCTCTGTCGAGCTTCAGGAACGTTGCATACTCTGTAGCAGCTTCGCCGCCCTGTGTCTTACCGCAGTTTACATACTCTACCTTAGCGGTGCCGACCTTGTCGCTCAGACCCTTGTACATCTCGCTCATGTTAGCGAGGTCAGCGTCAGTCCAAGATACGATGGAGAGTGTTGCATCATCATCGGTCAGGCTGGATGCCGGGTTAGCCGGAGCCTCAGCCTCAGCAGAAGAATCTGCTGCGGAATCAGCTGCGCTGGAATCAGCTGCGGAGTCAGCTGCGCTGGAATCAGCAGCGCTGGAATCTGCTGCACTGGAATCAGCGGTAGAACCTGTGGACTCAGTGCCATTGTCGCAAGCTGCGAAAGCAGAAGCTGCCAGAGCAAGCGTTGCGAGCAGTGCCAATGTTCTTGTCAATTTTCTCATTGGAATTTCCTCCTTAAAGATATATCTATTATATTTCCCTATGAAATATAATATTCGATGATAATGTTTCAGACAAGCCGTGCGACGGTGTCTCCCTCCAAGAGCGAAACGCCCACAGATGAGACCCTTTCGTCAGCGGGGATGTCCTCTTTTTTGAGCTGCCGCAGCATGAGAACTGCCGCACGGTTCCCGATCTCACGGGTGTCCTGCTGCACAGTTGTCAGCCTCGGACCGAGCATCCGCAGTGCGGGGTTGCCGTCATACCCGATCACGGAGACATCCTTGCCGGGCACGAGCTGTTTGTCACGGATGGCAGCCATACCCGCCACAGCGCACATATCATCGGGATACAGGATGCAGCTCGGTGCGTCCTTCTCCTGCAAAAGCTGCAATGTCAGATGATAGGCAAGCTCGGTATGGAGGTACTTCCCCGGCAGGATGAATCGTTCCTCCGCAGGGATATTGTGTGCCGCCATCGTCCGCAGGAATGCATCCTTGCGGATCGTCGTCACTTGGGAATCTTCGCCATAGATAAACGCAAGCCGGGTATGTCCCATACGGATGGCGTATTCCACCGATTTCCGGGTACCCTGTGCATTGTCGGAAACGACAGCATATTTCCCGGGCGAGACATAATCCACCGAAACGGCAGGCAGAGAACTGTCGAGCAGGTTCTGCATCTCCTCCGTCCCGAAATCCACGCAAGCCGCAAACACCCCGTCCACATTCCGGTAGATGCAGTGGTCGTAGTACGAGCTGTTCTGGTTGCTGATGAGCGTCAGGTCATAGCCGTTGTGTTCCATAGCGACCTTGAAACTGTCAAGAATGGAGGCAAAGTAGTAATGGTTCAGACCGCTGCCCGCCTTGTCCACCAGAAGCACGCCGATATTGAACGTCTTATTGGTTTTCAGGGCTCTTGCCGTCGCATTCGGCATGTAGCCGAGCTGCCTGGCAGCCTCCTGCACACGCTCCCGTGTTGCAGCATTGACATCCTCGCGGTTATTGAGTGCCTTGCTCACGGTAGCCGTGGAGACACCACACGCCAGCGCAATGTCTTTGATCGAAACCATCCTGTGCCCAACATCCTTTGCTCACAGATTTGTCCGCACTGACGCACGGACAGTACTTGCGTCACTATCATAAATATACAACACTCTGCGGCAAAAGTCAATGCAAAAAACCATTCTTTCATTTTTTTTGATTGTTATGCACAAATCCGGAGCTTGTTTTTTATCTATTTTCACAATAAAATCACACAGATTTCGCATATATTACAAAATGGTTACTTATGCGCATTGTTACAGTTATTGTGCGGATTGCCCTGTTTTTTCAATGGTTTCCCCTGAAAAGCGGAATACTTTCTGTCATGTTGCACAAAGACCGTACAGGATGCGGGGGACAGATGTCCCCGCTTCAGTCGAGGTTGGTATATCCCATCAGGAAGGCATCCGCCTCCCGTGCAGCGGCTCTGCCCTCAGCGATGGCACGGACGACGAGAGACTGTCCCTTGTGCATATCGCCGGCGACAAAGACCTTGGGGATGGCAGTGGCGTGGGAATCGGGCAGCGTCTCCACATTCGTCCGGGCATCGAGCGTCACGCCGAACGCATCCGCCACATACTGCTCCGTTCCGAGGAAACCTGCTGCGATCAGCACCAGATCCGCCTCGATCTCCCATTCCTCGCCGTAGACTGCCTCACGGGCACCGGTCTCCGGGTTCTTCTCAAAATGGATCTTCACCAGACGTGCGCCACGCAGTCTGCCGTTCTCATCTTTCAGGAACTCCTTGACGGTCGTCTCATAGATCCGGGGATCGCTGCCGAATACGGCGATCGCCTCCTCCTGACCGTAGTCCGTCTTGCAGACACGGGGCCACTCCGGCCATGGGTTGTTCTCCGCACGTGCATCGGGGAGCTTGGGCATCATTTCGAGCTGTGTCACGCTGACAGCACCCTGCCGGATGGCAGTGCCGACGCAGTCGTTGCCCGTATCGCCGCCGCCGATGACGATCACACGCTTACCGCTTGCCGTAATGGGCAAAGCAGCGGGATCTTCCCCGTCAAGCAGCGTCTTTGTGGCAGCCGTCAGGTATGGCACGGCAAAGCAGATGCCGTCCGCATCTCTGCCGGGCGCATCAATGTCCCTCGGATGCGAAGCACCGCATGCCAGTATCACGGCATCGTATTTTTTGAGCAGCCTTGCGGCACTGTGATCCCGTCCGATGTCAACGCCCGTGCGGAACTCCACACCCGCCTCTTTCATCAGGGCGATGCGGCGGTCCACGATGCGCTTGTCGAGCTTCATATTCGGGATGCCATACATGAGCAGTCCGCCCACACGGTCGGAACGTTCAAAGACCGTGACATGATGCCCCCGTCCCGAAAGCTGATCCGCTGCCGCCAGACCTGCCGGTCCCGAGCCGATGACTGCCACATGCTTGTCGCTGCTCACCGCAGAACGTTTCGGCTGCACCAGCCCCTCTGCGAAAGCATGTTCAATGATGAAATTCTCGTTGTCCCGTGTCGTCACCGCCTCGCCGTGCAGGCAGTTGATACATGCCGCCTCGCACAGTGCCGGGCAGACCCGTGAGGTGAACTCCGGGAAATTATTGGTCATGAGCAGCCGTCTGGCTGCCTCCTGATACTCGCCCCGATAGAGCAGATCATTCCACTCCGGGATGAGATTATGCAGCGGACAGCCGAAATTCGACTGACAGAACGGCACGCCGCAGTCCATGCACCGGGCTGCCTGTTCCCGCCGTTCCTTTTCGGGCAGCGGGGTGTGCAGCTCTGTAAAATTCCGGATACGTTCCTCCGCCGGGACATCATGATCCCGGACACGGGTATATTCCATAAAGCCGGTTGGTTTTCCCATGCTGATCTCCTCCTAATTCTCAGGACTGATGGACAGTGAGGTAGAATGCCTCGATCTCTGCCTGCTCGGTCTGCATCCCCTTCTCCTCCATTGTGAGGATCGCCTGACGCATCCTTGCGTAGTCGTGGGGCATGATCTTCTTGAAACGAGGCAGATAGCCCGCAAAATCATCGAGGATACGCTTTGCCTTCTCGGAGCCGGTCGCTGCAAGATGCTCCTCGATGAGCGTTTTCAATTCAAGGACATCGTATTTTTCCGTCACTTCTTCGAGCGATACGAGCGACTTGTTCAGGCGCATGTAGAGGTCACGTTCCTCATCCAGCACATAGGCGATGCCGCCGCTCATGCCGGCTGCAAAGTTCTTCCCCGTCCTGCCGAGGATCACGACCCTGCCGCCCGTCATGTATTCGCAGCCGTGGTCGCCCACGCCCTCCACGACGGCATAGGCACCGGAGTTCCGGACAGCGAAGCGTTCGCCGGCGATGCCGTTGATGAATGCCTTGCCGGAGGTCGCACCGTAAAGTGCCACGTTGCCGATGATGATGTTATCCTCTGCACGGTAGGCGGCATTCTTCGGCGGATAGATGACGAGTCTGCCGCCGGACAGTCCTTTGCCATAGTAGTCATTGCTGTCGCCGCAGAGTTCGAGGGTCAGTCCCTTGGGGATGAACGAGCCGAAGCTCTGTCCGCCCGAACCGATGCACTTTACATGATAGGTGTCGTCCTCAAGGGTATCGCCGAATTTCTTCGTCAGTGCGGAGCCGAACATCGTGCCGAACGTTCTGTCCGTATTGGTGACATGCACCTCGATGGACTTCTTATGCCCGGTCAGCGGCAGTTTTTTGAGCAGCACCCGCTCATCGAGCGTTTCCTCCAAGTGGAAATCATAGGCGTCCGCCGGTTCAAAATGGCATGGCTGGCTCTTGTGCAGGAGGGCGGACAGATCCATCAGATGCGCTCTGTCGTCCCCGGGGGTCTCCCTGACACGCAGCAGATCCGTTCTGCCGATCAGCTCATCGACCGTGCGCACGCCGAGCTTTGCCATGTATTCCCGCAGTTCCTCGGCAACGAACTGCAAAAAGTTGATGACATACTCCGGTTTGCCGGAAAACCGCTTGCGCAGCTCCGGATTCTGGGTAGCAATGCCCACCGGACAGGTGTCAAGATTGCACACACGCATCATCATGCAGCCCATTGTCACCAGCGGTGCGGTGGCAAATCCATATTCCTCCGCACCGAGAAGTGCTGCCACCAGCACATCCCTGCCGGTCATCAGCTTGCCGTCCGTCTCCACCACGACACGGGAACGCAGACCGTTGCGCATCAGCGTCTGGTGCGTCTCTGCCACGCCCAGCTCCCACGGGAGTCCGGCATGGTGGATGGATGTCGCCGGTGCCGCACCGGTACCGCCGTCATAACCGGAGATGAGTACCACGCCGGCACCCGCCTTTGCCACACCGGCAGCAACGGTGCCGACACCTGCCTCCGACACGAGCTTGACGGAGATGCGGGCATCCACATTGGCATTTTTCAGATCGTAGATGAGCTGTGCCAGATCTTCGATGGAGTAGATATCATGGTGCGGCGGCGGGGAGATGAGCCCCACGCCGGGCGTGGAATGCCGTGTCTTTGCGATCCACGGATAGACCTTTGCCGCAGGCAGATGCCCGCCCTCTCCGGGCTTGGCACCCTGGGCACACTTGATCTGCAACTCCTTCGCACTGACCAGATATTCCGATGTCACGCCGAATCGTCCGGATGCCACCTGTTTGATGGCGGACGAGCAGTCGTGATCTGTGCCGGCGGTCGCAAGACGCTCCGGACTTTCGCCGCCCTCGCCGGAATTGGATTTGCCGCCGATGCGGTTCATGGCAAGCGCAAGCGTTTCATGTGCCTCCTGTGAGATGGAGCCATAGGACATGGCACCGGTCTTGAAGCGTTTCAGGATGCTCTCTGCCGGCTCGACCTCCTCGATCGGGATGCCGCCGTCCTCCGGATATACAAATTCCAGCATATCACGCAGCTGCATATCCCTGCCCTCCTGATGGACAGCTTCTGCATACCGGCGGTACACGTCACGATCCCCTGTCCGGCTCGCCTGCTGGAGCAGGTGGATGG
>CANQYC010000079.1 GCA_947627945.1 uncultured Clostridia bacterium | reverse complement strand
AAAGGACTTGAACCTTCACCGAGTTGCCCCGACTAGCACCTGAAGCTAGCGCGTCTGCCAATTCCGCCATATCCGCATCTATAAAAGGAGTTTTTGGTAAACGGGAAACTCCGAGACCCGTGTATGGTGCGGATAAAAGGACTTGAACCTTCACCGAGTTGCCCCGACTAGCACCTGAAGCTAGCGCGTCTGCCAATTCCGCCATATCCGCACATTTTTATTCACAACAATCATATTATATCACATCCCATCCACTTTGTCAAGTGTTTTTTCTAAAAAAATTTTGAAAAAAGGGCTGGAAAAAGGTATCATAGTATGGTATAATGGAAGATAGGAAAGGAGCTGGTGCCGTGGAGATCTATCTGGACAATGCTGCCACCACAAGACCCGATCCGGCAGTGATCCGGGCAGTGTCCGGCTGCATGGAGCAGACGTGGGGCAATCCCTCTTCTCTGCACGGAAAGGGACTGGATGCGGAACTGCTGGTGAATGTGCAGCGGAAGACCATTGCGGATGCGCTGGGGTGTACGGCAGAGGAGATCCTGTTCACATCGGGTGCAACGGAAAGCAATAATCTGGCACTGCGTGGCGTTGCCTCTGCCTATGGGAAACACAAGCCGCATATCGTGGCATCGGCGGTGGAGCATGCCTCTGTGGACAGCACGCTCGATGCCCTTGAGGCACAGGGGTTCCGGGTCACAAAAGTGTTCCCCGATGCAAACGGACAATTTACGGCGGGGGCATTCCTCGATGCCGTGACGGAGGACACCTGCCTCGTGAGCATGATGGCGGTGGAGAACGAGACCGGGCATCTGCTGCCTGTCTCTGCGGTGTTCAGGGTACTCAGGAGACGTTATCCGCACATCATCCGGCATTGCGATTTTGTGCAGGGCTTCATGAAAACGGCAGATACGGTGGGACTGCTGACAGCAGATCTGGTGTCGGTCAGCGCACACAAGATACATGGACCGAAAGGCGTCGGCGCACTGTATGTCCGGAAAGGGGTACGGCTGCATCCGGTGCTGACCGGCGGCAGACAGCAGAAGGGACTGCGTCCCGGCACGGAGGCAGTGCCGCTGATCGCCGGATTCGGAGAAGCCGTCCGGCAGATGCAGACATATGATGTGTGGAAACAGGCAGAACGCTGCTATGATGCGCTGGAGAAACGCCTTGCGGAAATGGAGGGCATCACCGTCAACCGGTTCATGTCCGGGGTGCCGTACATCCTGAATTTTTCCGTGGAGGGGATCCGTTCCGAAACGATGCTGCATTTTCTGGAAAGCAAGAGCATCTATGTGTCGAGCGGTTCGGCATGTTCCAAGGGTGCCCGGAGCCGTGTGCTGACAGCCTACGGCGTACCGGATGACAGGGCAGACAGTGCCCTGCGTGTCAGCTTTTCCGCAGAAAACACGGTGGAGGATGTGCATGCCCTGGCGGATGCCATCGCCGCAGGACAGCAGCAGCTCATCCATAAGAACACAAAATAACAAGATCATGGAGGAAATCGTATGAACATCAAAGAAAAGATCGACGAGATCGTCAGCAAGGTCAAGAACGACAAGGACTTTGCCGCAAAGTTCACAAGTGATCCGGTGGGTGCCGTAGAGGGTGTCCTTGGGGTAGATCTCCCGGACGATCAGGTGCGCTCTATCGCAGACGGCGTCAAGGCACAGATCGCCGGCGGTGATCTGCTGGGCAAGGTGTCGGGGCTGTTCGGGAAGAAATGAAGCACGCTGGTACATCTGGGAATGGCGAAAAGACGAATGTCATGCGCATTCTTGACCAGAAGAAGATCCCTTACCGGAGCTACTGCTATGCGGATACGTCAGCCGTGAGCGGCGAGGAAGTCGCCCATGTCCTCGGACAGGATCCGGCGCAGGTGTTCAAGACGCTCGTCACGGTCTCCGGAAAGGGGACGAACTATGTATTTGTCATTCCCGTGGCACAGGAGCTTGACCTGAAAAAGGCAGCCAAGGCGGTCGGGGAAAAGAGCATCGCCATGCTCAAAGCAAAGGACTTGCTGCCGCTGACAGGCTACATACACGGCGGATGCTCCCCCATCGGCATGAAGAAGCCATTCGTCACCGTGTTCGACAGCAGCGCAGAGACGCAGCCTGCGATCATTTTCAGTGCCGGAAAGATCGGCTATCAGGTGGAAGTGGCACCGGCAGCCCTGCAGACACTGCTCCGCATGTCGTTTGCACCGCTGACCGTCAGCACCCGACAGGAGGATACAGAATGAAACGACACAGACTGCTCTCTGCATTGCTTTCGGCAGTGTTCGCTGCCGCACTGCTGCCGGCACTCCCGGTAGTTACAGAGGCATCGTTACAGGATTCCGGCATGGATTACACCGAATCCACGGAGACCATCTCCAACCCCGGCATGGGCTATACCAGTACGCTCTGGTATACCTGTAAACCCGGGAATACCCCGGTCAAGGATCCTTCGGGCAGCCTCGTGCTGATGTTCATTGACATCGGTGCCTTCTCCTGCGGTGTCAACGGTACCACGGATGAGGAGGGCAACTACACAGAGGGAACGGACTATGACCTGGACAGTGCCTTTTTTGAGGGACTGCGGGGAACGCTTGCCAACTGCCGGAAAAATGGCAGCACAGTGGCACTCCGTTTCCGCTATGATTCCAATGGCAAGACCTATCCGGAGCCGGCAAGCTTTGAACAGGTACTGCACCATATCGACCAGATACGGGAGGATGGCGTGCTGGAGGAATACAAGGACATCCTGATGTTCGTGGAATCCGGATTTGTCGGCGCATGGGGAGAACAGCACAGCGGCAAGTATACCTCTCTCGAATACAAGGCACAGCTTTTAGATGCCGTGCTTGCCATGACGCCGGATGACATTCCCGTTACTGTGCGTACGCCCAACATCTTTGCGACATGGGCAGGGATCAGCATGGCGGAACTTGCCGACTGGGTATCCGAGCCGGGCAGTGAGGCGGCAAGGGTCGGCTTGTACAATGACGGCTATATGGGATCGGATTCGGATCTGGGTACCTATTCCAACCGTGCTGTCGAGACGGCATGGCTCGGCAGGCAGGGGAGCTATTACGGCGGAGAATTTTCCGGCAATCTTTCCTGGGCGCAGAAGTATGACACCTATCTGCCGGAACATGCGATCCCGGAGATGTATCTGACCCACCTGAGCTACATCAACGGCAATATCTACCAGCTGTATCAGGACTACACCTATAATGCGGCATATGACGTCGGGGATGCCGACCATTCTGCCTATTACGGACAGACCGTGTTCAAATTCATCCGTGACCACCTCGGCTACCGGTTCACGGTGCGGGATTGTGACCTGAGTGAGAGCTGCACACAGGGCGGACGGTTCGACATGGCGTTTTCCGTGGAGAATACCGGCTTTGCGAGTCCCATACGCCCGCAGAAAGCGCAGCTCATCCTTGAAAAGGACGGAAACTATGTCGTCACCGATGCCGATATCGACTCCCGTGACTGGGCATCCTGCACCACCGCAAAGGAGCGTCTGTCTGTGAAAGTACCGGGGAGCCTCACAGCGGGGGACTGGAACGTCTACCTGCGGCTGTCGGTCGGGGATCAGGACATTGCGGACGGCAATCAGCGCACGGTAAGATTCGCCAACAACGGGATCTACAGTTCCGTACTCGGTGCGAACCGGATGGGTACCATCCGCATCACCGAAGCCCGCAGCACCGACCAGCGTTTTCAGGTCAACGGCAAGGGCGGTACGGCAGTGCTGTACACGTTCAATGACATGGTCGTCGCAGATGGCGTGCGTTCGATGGACAGCGAATGGACGTCCCGCACGCTGCTCGCAGAAAAGGACAGCAACAAACTCTATGTCACAAATGATGAGGAATACCTCTATGTCGCCGCAGAGATCCATCAGGATGCCGCATCTCCGGTGTATAATCTGCGTGTGGAAAATGCCGATGACGGCAAGTCCTACTGGTTCTACCGCCAGCGGAATGGTGCGACATACTATTCTCAGGGCTCTCCCACCGGCATCCGGCTTCTGCATGATGGGGATTTTGTGGAATTCTGCATCCCGTTCGGAGAGGTCATGGATCTGCATGGCGGGACGCTCCTCAGCAAAATACGGGTCTTTGTACAGGATGAAGCGGATACCTGGAAAAATGTCGGTGATCTGACGGGAGAAAATTACACCATAACGCCGCAGTTCGGCATGTATGCCGCCTGTCAGGATGTCCTGCTCCGGCAGGGTGCGGACTACACCATGCGGGCACTCTCCGCTGCTGCACAGGCAGATGTGACATGGCTGCATGACGGCAGTGCGGTCGGAACAGGGGAGTACCTGACACTGTCCGGTGTGACGGAGGCAGACAGCGGCAGCTATGCCGTCCGCATCGTATCCGCTGCCGGTACGGTCTTGGAACAGGAACTCTGTCAGGTGACGGTGCTGCCTGTGGCAGATGCCGGGGATGTCAACGCAGACGGCAGCATAGATGCCGCAGATGCCGTTTTGCTGCAGCAGTATCTGCTGGATGCGGGCGTCAGCATACCGGGCAATGCCGATCTGGATGCTGACGGGAACTGGGATATTCTTGATCTGGCACTGCTGAAACAGAAGCTCAGATCATGAGCAGAAAGAAAAATAGAAAGAGGGAGCGGATGGCTCCCTCTTTTTTGATTTATGCGGTCTCTGTCAGCTCCTGTAGCACCGCAAGGATCTCTGTTCTGGCACTGAGAAATGCCTCCGCTACGATCGGGTCGAAATGTGTCCCGCTTTCCTTGCGGATGATGTCAAATGCCTCCTCCGGCGGCATGGCTTCTTTGTAGCAGCGTTTCGACACCAGTGCATCAAATACGTCTGCCACCGCCATGATCCGGGCGCACAGGGGGATGTCCTGCCCTTTCAGCCCCTCCGGATAGCCGGAGCCGTCCCACCATTCATGGTGATAGGCAGCCATTTTCACGGCAATGTCCAGATAGCTCGAGGCACCGAGCGTCTTTTCCGCCTGTAACAGCAGACGCCGTCCGGCGGCACTGTGTTCCTTCATGATCTCATATTCGGCATCGTTGAAGCGTCCCTCTTTTTTCAGCACCACATCCGGGATATGGATCTTCCCGATGTCATGCAGCGGTGCAGCGATCATCATGTCGGCGATATACTGCTCGTTGAGGATGCTGCTGTAGCGGTTCTCCTCCTGCATGCGCCGGGAGACGATCTCCACATACTTCGCCGTGCGCCGGATATGTCCGCCGGTATTTTCATCCCGGTTCTCAATGATGTCCGCCATCGTAATGATGATATTGTGCTGCATTTTCAGCACCTGTTCCTGAAAATGCGCACTCTTGTTCCCCTGCAATATGAGGATGATGATGGTCAGCGTGACAATGAAGCAGATAAAGCTCGAAATGCAGCTGCTTTGCAGAACGATCCGCCGGTAGGAGGCATCGGCGATAGTTTCATATGCCGTACCGGGCGAGGCAAGCAGGAACATCAGCACGCCGATGACATACAGCAGGCTCTGTTCCCAGTGTTCGAGATGGCGGGAATGCCTGTCCTCCCGGAAGGTACGCCGCCATGCACTGCCACGGAAAAAGAACACCAGCATGGCGATCAGCAGCAGTCCATAGAGCGTCAGGGAATAGATCTGTGCGGGCGTTTCCTCCAGTCCGAGCAGCATGACAGGGATCTTTGCCACCGGAAGGATCAGCCCGAAGCAGATGCCGATGATCGGAAACAGCTCAAGGATGCGGAAATATCGCCGCTTTTTGCCGTCGCCTGTGAGGTAGATATAGCCCCCCAGCGAAATGCCCATCATGATGATGGCAGCCGGTTTGCCCAGTATGGCACAGGCAAGCAGGCAGACCGCCCACGAGAGCAGCATGTACATGACCTGCTGCCAGGTGTTTTTCAGCGGCGGGATGCGGAAAATGTAGGAAGTCAGCAGCATCGTGAGGATAAAATACACCGTGATGCCGGAAAATTCATAGATGATCGAAAGCATAGCGGCTCCTGTTCTGAGAAAATGGTAGGATGGTTTTCCTGTCTATTATACTATAAAAAAAGCGAATTGTCAACCCTCCCGCACCACTTCAGGGTCTCCCGGAACATCCGCATGATTTTTTAGAAAAATCTCCCAGGAATATGAAAAACAGTACAACGAGAGGAAGCGCAGTCAGCAGAAAAAGAAGGACACCCTCGAATGATTACAGGTGACCTGCCGAGCCTCTTTAATTAGACATTATGCATACTTCGACTTTCCAATTTTTATACATTTTACCGAATTTTCGGAAACTTCTTGCAATTTTTGCGCATATCATGTATACTTTTAATGAGTAAAAGTGTACTCTTTTATTATATTTTTGACGAAATGAGCGATTTTCATTAAATTGCTCATTTCGAGGAACATTATGTTTTACATTATATCATGCAGTAAAACTCTTGGGAGGTAATATTATGAACAATGTGATTAAAAGAATAATGTCTATTGTATGCGGTGTGGGATTTTCTTTTGCAATATTGCCAATTCAAAACTTAGCAAATAAATCAACTTACTATATTCAAGCAAATGCTGAATATGATTTGTCTGCTGAATATCCTGATGTGGAATACTATGTGGCGCATTGCGTAGCTAATGGTTTTTTTGATCCAGAAACGGGTGAGCAATCTGATTTTTCATTCTATACAACTTTTATGAATCGTTCTTTTGCTTATGATGAAATTGCAGAGGGCGTTATGAATAAGACAGGTGTGGTAATTGCAAGCGAGTTTTATCAGGTTGTAACTACGCTTGCAAGCAGTGGAATAGCAAAGTTGGATGAACTTTCGCAGAAAGAAATGTACGAAGCCTTTATCATGGACTATCTGCAATATGAGTATTCATCTTCTGAATATGAAAGTCAATTTGACGAAAATGTACTGAAATACTCGAAAAAAATCTATAAAGAATTGGTAGATTATGAGATCAGCCTTGGAAATGACAAATCGTATTTAAAGCAGCTTTCATTTGATGATAAAATCATGGTGCTGAAAGAATCTCTCTTCCTTGACAATTACATCAAGCCCTATATGAAAGCTATGGGTGAAATTGATAAAATAAGCTCTACACTAGAGGATTTTCAGAATAACGTAGCAACGATTATGGCTATTGCCGAAGCTAACGAAGGAAGGATCGCATTCCTGAAAAGTGTTCGTTCACAGGCTGTAGGAAATGACTCATTGTGTGCTGCCATTGATGAAGTAATTAATAAAATCGAAAACTCAGCAGATGCCATTTCTGCTGAAACAATAGAACAAGGAATAGACATCACATTAGATTGGGCATGGGGAGAAATTTCCGGAATACTAAAAAAGAAGTTTCCCGAGTTAGAAGCAATTGATACAGCGACAGACGTACTTGACGCTGTTCTGAACACGAGCAATCAATCATCAAATGTTATTAGGATCATTCTGCTTTACACTTTTGAACAGTACGCAATTCAGGCAACAAGAATCTCATATGTTAATTATGCCAGAGACAAATCTGAAGAAAGTGCATCAGAGTTCAACAGGTATTTCTCAGCTTACCTAGCCTATCAGGCGTATGCTTCAAACTGGTCTAAGAAATTTGCATCAGCAGGTCTGCTTGACGGTTTTTTAAACAATCTTAAAAATTGTTTTTCTGATACAAACAAAGAGGCGTATGCTTACTGGGAGAAGAAGATCAATATTGACATCTCACAGTGTGAGACTGCACAGAATTATATAAACAACTGCCGCAGTCGTTATTTTGACCTGCTAAATGATGATTCGGAAAACATTCAATTTGAAATAGAAAGTGCTAAAAACAACATTGATTTTACCATCACGACATATAACGGTCATACCTATCAGTTGTTCAATAAAACAATGAACTGGATAGATGCAGAAAAATACTGCGAAGGCGTTGGAGGTCATCTTGCAACAATCACAACTGATGCAGAACAAAATACAATTCAAAATCTTATCTCATTAAATAATACATGTGACTATTATTGGTTAGGCGCAAACGATGCTGAACACGAAGGTGATTGGATTTGGGTGACTGGTGAAGAATTCAAGTATACTAACTTTGGAATTGGCGCACCTAACAATGGTCGACATAGTGGATACGAAGAAACTGAAAATTATCTCGGCATCTGCGGTAAAGCATTTAATTGGGATACAAATGATAGGTCGGACATCTTCCAGTGGAATGATTTTTTAAATTTCACATCTGATAGTTACCGAAATTACAATACTGGTTTTATCTGTGAGTGGGATTCCATCGCTTCTGACATTATTCCTCCCGATAGAATAACTGCAAGTTATGATGGACACTCCTACAAAATAATATATTCTGATATGACAGAAGAAGAAATGAGAATAAAAGCTGAAAACGTAGGCGGTCATCTTGTAACGATCGATAGTGATTCAGAGCAAACAATTATAAACATATTGAAAGAAAATGCAGAAAACAATTACTATATTATCGAGTGGGATAATCCATACATGTCTTTAGAGGGTGATGTGAACCTCGATGGCAAAGTAGGTGTTTCTGATGCTGTCCTCTTACAAAAATGGCTTTTAGCTCTACCCAATACTCATTTGCCGTGTTGGGAAGCAGGCGATTTATGTGAGAACGAAAAACTTGATGTTTTCGATCTCTGCTTGTTAAAGCGTAAACTTATCAACGGCTAATCTCTCTATCTGCATATCGGTAAATCGGTCGTTTTTGGATTTTGTCCATCGAAACTCTTGAAAGATGTCTGAAAACGTGCTATAATAAAGGTAACTTGATCATAAAGGAGCGTGTTAGTATGTCCCGTCCCATGCAGCATCTTGCGGCAGTGCTTTCTGCGGTCATGGCACTGTCCGCCGTCCCCGGTCTCCAGCCTGTACTGGAGGTCGGTGCGGTCAGCAAGGATTATGCACCGCAGCTCATGAACATCGCCTCGTATGACGATGCCGCCAACCTGAATGCCACAGACAGCAAGGACACTTCCCCGCTGTCCCTGTCCGCCGAAAGCGGCAGCCTTGCCGAGCAGTGGCGCATTGATTACTGCGGTGCCGACAGCACCGGCAGTTATTACAAGATCGTCAATGCAGCCTCCGGCAGACTTCTTACCCCGTCACAGTACACCGTCTCTGCCGGTACGGAGACCGTTGTCTATGGCAATGAGAACGACCATTCACAGTACTGGTACATCCTCCCCACCGATAAGGATGGCTATGGCAACGCCCTGCATTACAAGATCGTCAACTACTCCGATGCCGGGCTTGCGCTGACTTCGGATGCCGGGGGCGTGGAGCTGTCTGCCTATTCCGGCGAAAAGGGGCAGCAGTGGCTCCTCAATCCCGCAGGTTTACAGGGATTTGCCGGGTACTGTGCCGATGATACCACCGGCAAGGTCAAGGCGGCGGACATCGGCGGCTTGCTTGGCGAGACGGTCGAGGCTGCCAGCTTCGAGGAGCTGAAAAAATATGCCACATCCGATACCCCCTACACCATCGTGGTCACGGAGGATCTCTCCGTTGAGGAGCTGAACCTCAACGGCAC
>CANQYC010000078.1 GCA_947627945.1 uncultured Clostridia bacterium | reverse complement strand
GTCCTGGAGGTGGGCGCCGGGAGCTGCCCCTGTCTGCGCTCCGGCACCGTCAGGGAGAGGATGTCCGGGCAGGAGAACCCTGTCGTATCCACCCGGCAGACAAAGGGCTGTTCCGTCCGCATGCCATGCAGCAGCGGCAGCAGTTCCTGCACATGCGGCAGCAGTTCTGCGACCGCCTCCGGCGTGGGGTCGGCAGCAGCATAGCAGGCAGTGCCGCCGTTGACGAGCGGCGTGAAATTCCGGTCATAGATCCCGCCCCCGGCACTGCCCGCCGTGAGAACGGTCTGGCTCTGTTCCAGAGCAGCCTCTGTATAGCTGCCGTTCTTCATGTGGATGGCGATCCCTGCGACCAGCAACGCAGCCGCCATGACGAGGACGGCACCGGTCAGCGTCAGCCTTCTGTACATCGTTTTCCCTCCTGTGTATCAAAAAAGTCCGTGCTGCCCGCACGGGCAGCACGGACACATCCTGCGACAGATGTACCCACAGTATGGGATAAAACAGAGGATCTTATTCGCCGGCGTCCTTTTTTCCCTTTGCCGCCTCTGCAAATGCCTTTTGCAGTGTCTCACAGGGATCCTTGCCGTACAGTTCGCTCCAGACATACAGTTCCTCGAGCGTGAGTGTGCCGGGCGCATTGAAACGGCGGCGGACAGTCCTCTCCGAGATCTCAAGCTTTTTCGCAATGTCGGAAAACTCCTGATTTCCAGCTCTGCGCCACATGATCAGATTCAGCTTGATCGCATCTACATAACGTTCAAATTGCTCCGGATGATCGATCTTCATAACGCTAACCTCCCTTTAAACTTCAAGCAGTATGGTGAACGGTCCGTCATTACAGAGCCGCACCTGCATATGGGCACCGAACCTGCCGGTCTCCACACGGCGCACCTGTGTCCGCAGACGCTCTGTAAATACCTCATAAAGGTGTTCCGCCAGTGCCGGCTCCCCGGCATGACAGAAACTGGGACGATTCTTTTTACAGTCGGCATACAGTGTGAACTGCGGGATCACAAGCACCCCGCCGCCGACATCTTTCAGGGTCAGATTGGTCTTCCCCTGTGCATCGGGAAAAAGACGCAGCTTCACGAGCTTGTCCGCCAGTCTTTCCGCAGCTTCCTCCGTATCGTCCCTGCCGATACCGAGCAGGATCACATAGCCCTGTCCGATGCTGCCGACGGTCTCGTCACCGACCGTCACGGTGCCTTCTGTGACACGTTGTAGCACAAGCCGCATGCCATCCTTCCTCCCTTTCTCCATTATACCAAATTTTCACAACATTTGCAAGACACTTCTATGAATTTTGGCAGTTTGACAAATAATTCACGATATTTTCGCCCATTTCTTCCACAAATCAACCACAAAATGAACAATCCCGGAAAACATTTCTGCCGTCACCGCATGGGGATCATCGTTCTCCCGTCATCATCGACCATCAGATACGGCTCCCACTGCACATACAATTCCGGCGTGACACCCTCCGCATAGTTCAGCTCCAAAATATTATGAAAGAAATGGATCTGCTTGTCCCGCAGGTAGAGGATGTTGTCCGCAAGCGTCTCATCACACCCCGGCAGCAGCAGCAGTTCCTCCTTTGTGACCTTGTTCAGGTTGAGCATCGGGATGGGTACTGTCTCCGTCTCTGTTTCCGGTACCGTCTCCGTGACGGTGGTCGTTTCTGTCGTCTCTGCCGCAGCCGTGGTGACCGTTGTCGTGGTCGTGGCAGTTGTGGTGACGGTCGTCATGGCCGTGGCAGCCGTGGTCTCCGGCGGGAATTCCTCCGTCAGATAGAGATAGGGGCGCACCCCCGCAAAGATCCCCTCTCCGATGCCCGGCACTTCCATGAGCTGGGCAAGGTACCAGAACCCGCCGATCTTTGTCCGGTAGTCGATGATCTCCTGTGCCCGTGTCTCCCCGATGCCCGGCAGCGTGCAGAGCTGTGCCGCCGTGGCAAGGTTCAGCTCAAGCGGATACTGTATCGCCGTCTCCGTGGACGATGCCGCAGTGGTGCCTGCCGTGGCGGCAGTTGTGACAGCCGGTGCAGATGTGGCGGTCGTGACAGCGGTGACCGGAACTGCCGTGTCATGCACATAGGGGACGACACGCTGGAATTCGCTCTGATAAGTACTGTACTGGTAAATGCTGAACCCGATGACCGCTGCACCATAAAGCACGAACAGCCATGCATGATGCCGCTTCATCAGTGATATTTATAGATCGTCACGCCCTCAAAGCCGTCAAGGAGATTGTTGATCTTCTGGAAGGCGATGCCGGTGCCCTTTGCCACACAGTGTATCGCATCCTTGGCAAGGACACAGTTGATGTTGAGCGTCCGGTGGATCAGCTCCCGCAGACCGCCGAGCAGAGAACCGCCTCCGGTGAGGAGGATGCCGTTTTCATAGATGTCCCCGACCAGCTCCGGCGGTGTTTCCTCAAGCACCTTCTTGATGGCTTCCATGATGGCAAAGACTTCATCCTCCATCGCATCGAAGAGTTCCATTTCATTCAGCTCGACCACATCCGGCAGTCCCCGCATCACGCTGCGCCCCCTGACGGACATCGTCACATCATCCCGGGGATCGTAGAGATTGGTGAGCTTGACCTTGATCTGTTCGGCAGTCTGTTCACCGATGAGGAGCTTATAGCGGTTGAGCATGTACTTCTGTATCGCCTTGTTGATCTGGGTGCCGGCACTCTTGATGGAGTGGGATGTCACGATGCCGTTCATGGAGACGATCGCCACATCCGTGGTGCCGCCGCCGATGTCCACGACCATGTGTCCCTTTGCCTTGCCGATGTTGATGCCGGCACCGAGCATGGCGGCGATCGGCTCATCGATCAGGTATGCCTTGCGGCATCCGGCTGCCATGACGGCATCCCCGACGGCACGCTTTTCCAGCTCCGTGATAAAGGCGGGCACACAGATGATGATCCGGGGCTTGACGAGCTGGCTCCCGCAGACCTTTTGCAGAAATTCCCGCAGCATGCACTGCGTCAGCAGATCATCCGAGATCACACCGTCTGTCAGGGGATGTACCACTTCTATGTAGGCAGGCGTCTTGCCGATCATCCGGTATGCCTCCTGTCCGACGGCAAGAATGCGCTGGGTACTGGTATTGTAGGCAATAACGGACGGTTCCGACAGTACCACGCCTTTCTTTCCGTAGGTCATGACAATGTTGGCAGTACCGAGGTCGATACCGATGTCCGGTGTATTCATGGCGTTCCTCCTTGGGTTTGGGTTGGGGCTTGCGGCGGGGGGACGGTCGCAGCGGCGGCGGCAGCCGTCACAAAGGCGGCACCGTTCTGTTTGAGCAATGCGGCACAGCGATCCATCGTCGCACCGGTCGTCAGCACATCATCGCAGAGCAGAATGCGCATCCCGTCCAGCCGGATGTCACGGATCCCGAAGCTGCGGACATTCTCATACCGCTGTCCGGCGTTGAGGTTGTGCTGCTCATAGCGGCTCTTTTCCTTGTACAGCACATCCTCACGCAGGGGCAGTCCGAGCAGTCTGCCAAGCTCTGCGGCAATGAGCGATGCCTGATTATACCCACGCTGCTGCTGCTTGCTGCGGTGCATCGGCACCGGCATCACACAGTCAAAGCTGCCGTACTCCGGACTGAACCGGAGACGCTCCGCTAAAATGCGGGCGGAAAAATAGGCGATATTCGTATTCTCCGAGCGTTTCATCCGGATGATGGCGGCGGCTCCCTCGTCCGCATAGCGGCAGCTCACGACCGCCTTGTCATAGGCAGGGTGCCGCTTCTCGCACAGGCAGCTCACCTTGCCGCAGGCATGGCAGTAGGCATCATGTCCGAGCAGCACTTTTTCGCCGCACGGCTCACACAGCAGCTCCTGCGGCAAAATGACCTTTCCGCAGCCGGGGCAGCGGTTCGGCCACAGGATCTCACGCAAACAGTCCGTCCATTTCATCCTGCACCTCCGGGTGCATGCTGCATTCGAGCATATATTTCAGACAGGAGTACCGGTTGGTACGGCGGTTGTTTTCCACCATCTGCTGCACTTTCTGCGGCGTACCGATGAGGATGAGCAGCCGTCTCGCCCTTGTGACGGCGGTATAGAGCAGATTGCGGTAACTGAGTTTTTCAAACTTGCCGAGCAGCGGGATGATGACCGCCTCAAACTCGCTGCCCTGACTTTTGTGTACGGTGATGGCATAGGCAAGTTCGAGCTGTTCGAGCATGGTCAGCGGGTAGGTGGTGATGCGCCCCTCAAAGTCAATGACTGCCTCGCCCCGCCGCCGGTTGACGGTACGGATATGCCCGATGTCGCCATTGAAGATGCCCTGTCCGTTCTCATCGTCCTTTGTCCATGTGATGTCATAATTATTTTTCGTCTGCATGACCTTGTCGCCCTCCCGGAATGTGTAGAGGGGCGACTTGACCTGTGCCTTGTCGGCGGCGGGGGGATTGAGCCGTGCCTGCAATGCCGTATTCAGCTCGACCACACCAAGCACCCCTCTGCGGGAGGGGCAGATAACTTGAATATCCCTCGTGGGGGAAAACCGATAGGCAGGTGCCTGCGGCAGTCTGCGGCAGACCAGATCGAGCAGCAGATCCGCCACATCCTGAAATTCTGTACGGTGGAAGAAGAAAAAATCACTGTCCTTGCGTGTCAGATCCGGCATTTCCCCGTGGACGATCCGGTGGGCATTGGTGATGATACAGCTCTGCTGTGCCTGACGGAAGATCTCCTTCAGTGCGATCACCGGCATGCAGCCGCTGTCGATGAGATGGCGCAGCAGATTCCCGGCACCCACGGAGGGAAGCTGGTCGCTGTCCCCGACTAAGATCATCCGGCAACCGAGCCGGAGCGCACGCAGCAGATGGGAAAAGAGCAGCACATCCACCATGGACATCTCATCCACGACCAGCACATCACAGGCGAGGGGATTTTCTTCATTGTGGCTGAATTTCTGCTGTCCTGCGGCATCGAACTGCACTTCGAGCAGGCGGTGGATGGTCTTTGCCTCATAGCCCGTGAGGTCGGAAACACGCTTTGCCGCACGTCCGGTCGGTGCGGCGATCATGACACGTGCTTTCTGCTTTTCAAAGCAGGAGATGATGGCATTGAGCGTGGTGGTCTTGCCGGTGCCGGGACCGCCCGTCAGGATGAGCATGCCGCCGGAGAGGGCAGCCTGTATCGCCTGTTTTTGCAGCTCAGCATAGGTGATGCCGCTCGACTGCTCCGCCTCGGCGATCTGCGCCGCATAATCATGGCTGTCACGGACACCGAAATCCCGCATCACGCCGATACGGTCGGTAATGTAACGCTCCGCCTCATAGTATTCCCGCAGGTAGACAAATTCCCGTTCGCCCTTGTGGAATTCCACGATGGTCTCCTCTTCCAGCTCGGCATGGTATCCCTCGTAGAATGCCGACTCATTGACTTCAAGAAAGGCGGATGCCGTCTCCGCCAGCCGGTCAAGGGGCAGACAGGAATGCCCGAGCGTCAGGTTATGCCGCAGAATATGCAGGATGCCGGCACCGATGCGGTAGTGGGAATCCCGTGGGATGTGCAGATCCTGCGCATACCCCTCCACATTCCGGAAACTCATCCCGACTTCCTCATTGCAGAGAAGATAGGGATTGCTCTCGATCACATCCCGGCACTTGTCGCCCCAGATGCGGAACGCACGCATGGCATAGCGGGACTTGATGCCGTAGCCCTCGAAATAGGTGATCACGCCCCGCAGGGCGAAGATATGTCTTGCCTCGCTCGCCACCTGCTCACATTTCCGCTGTGTCATGCCCCGCACCTCCATGAGGCGCATCGGTTCGTTTTCCATGATCTCCAGTGTGCGGGTGCCGAAAGTATCCACGATCTTCCCGGCAAGCACCTTTCCGATGCCCCGTATCACACCGGAGCTGAGGTAACGCCGGATGCTGTCGGCGGTGTTGGGCAGGCGGCGTTCGCAGCTTTCCACACGGAACTGCTCCCCGAAGCGGGGGTGGGCGACATATTCTCCCTGCAGCGACAGGCATTCGCCCTCGTCCACATCTCCCAGCTCTCCCGTAACAGTAACAGGCTTTCCGTCTGCATCCAGCTCCAGCACCACATAGCCATTTTCCTCATTGCGGAAAAGGATATGTTCCACAGTCCCCTCGATATGCAGCAGCTCCGGCATGCCTCCACCTCCTTGACGGTCTGTCATCTCCTATTATAACGCATAATCCGGGAAATTGCAACACCTTTTCTGCATTTTCCACAGAATACCATCTGTTCTGCCGTTTCTGTGAGATCCTGTCCCGTTTTCCAAAACCAAAATCGACCCTCTCCCCGGCAGGGGGAGAGGGTACAGACTCATGTTTGCGGATCCGGACGCCGGAACGTGACACGGGGACGGGCAACGGCTTTCCGGAACTGTGCCAGATTTCTTGCCAGTGCCGCAACGGGGAGACCGACGACATTGAAATAATCGCCCTCGATCCGCCGCACCAGCAGGGCACCCTGTCCCTGAATGCCGTAGGCACCCGCCTTGTCGAATGGTTCGCCGGTGGCAAGGTAGGCACGGATCTCCTCATCGCTCAGGACATAGAACGTCACCTGCGTTTCGGAGGTAAAGACCGTCGTCTGTTTTCCGCAGTAGAGGGAGACGCCGGTCATGACGGTATGTGTCTCGCCGGAGAGCCGGCGCAGCATCCGGAACGCATCTTCCTCGTCCTTAGGCTTTCCCATGATCTCATCCTCAAACAGGACGACCGTATCGCAGCCGATCACAAGATCATCGGGGAAAAGCGCAGCAGCAGCGGCGGCTTTCTTGTCCGCCAGAAAGGCGGCTGCCATTTCGAGCGGCATCCCGGCGGGGAGCGTTTCATCCGCATTGACCGGGTGTACGATGAATTCCTCTCCGGTCAGTTTCAGCAGCTCCTGCCGTCTGGGGGAGCCGGAGGCAAGGATCAGCTTCATTTCAGCAGCTCCTTCGGGTCATACTGGGGCTTCTGCACCAGATGGGGATTTTCCGTTACCTCGATGCGGAACTGTTCCTGCCATTCCTCCGGGGTGAAGTCCTCGACGGAAACAGAAATATGGGAGGGTGTGCAGCCGATGGCTTCGACAAGGGCGGCGGAGAGTTTTTCCGCAGCGGCAAGCTTCTGTGCCTCGGTGCGTCCTTTGAGCATTTTCAATGTAATATGCGGCATGATCGGGCATCCTTTCTTTTTTGTCTGTCAGCACGCCGGAAGTTTCCGGAGCGGCTGTATCCTGTTGTCTATTATAGCATAGGGAGCTGTGAATGTCAATACCTGTGAAAATAAGCCGTGGAGAGATAGCCACTATTTAGTCAATATTTTGCTATTTTCTTCCATACGACTTTAATTTGTTATAAAAGTAAATACACGCTTCTGACTCGGATCCAAAAGCAGTTAATCCGGTCCTATTTCCTCTTTCACTATAATATACGATCCAACTGCCTCCTTCCTTAGTCAGGCAGAACATTTCATCAGGAAGTCCACCTTTCATTATTGAATAGCAATCATTTGGAACTTTGATCTTTTGTAGACTCTTTTCTAATTCAAGTATTGTCATTTTAATTGATTCTCCTTTGTCTTTCATATGTTATTATTCCTAAAAATTCCGATTTATATGAAGATACTTACATCTCGCCTATACCAATATTATACACCATCCTATTGAAAAAGTCAATCGCTTTCTGAAAGAAAAAAGACAAGCACTCCCCAAATGAGAAGTGCTTGCTCATATAGCTTGCTGTATCGGTCTATCGTATTTAGCTGTTTTCTGGTATTTGCCCCACCCCCAACCCCCTCCCCGCCAGCGGGGAGGGGGCTTTTTACGCAGGGGGCTCCGCCCCCTGCACTCCCGCTTTGCATCAAAGATACAAAGGCAAAAACATCCGTGTGCGATGTGATAACGATGCTCATTTTATAATTATATATCCAATTGGGTATAATGTAAAGGGAAACTGCCGGATCTATGCTAAAATTTATTTGATCTTATAAATCCGGAGGGGTGATTTTGTGTATTATTTACAACGTTTGAAAGATCTGCGGGAGGACAGAGATCTCAAACAGGCAGATATTGCCCGGCTCCTGCGCACATCGCAGCCGCAGTACTCCCGGTATGAGACCGGAGAGCGTGAGCTGCCGATCCGCCACTTGGTGACACTGGCGGATTTCTATCAGGTCTCGGCAGATTATATCCTCGGAAGGACCAACACAAAGGAAATGAACCATCGTCAGAGAGGATGACAAAAGGCAGATGCAGGGGACGGCGTCCCCTGCATCTTTCACCCTCACACCAGATCCCCTACGATCTTCTGCGCACCGGACACGGAAACGGCGATGAAAAACTCATATTCCCTGCTCATATCCTCACACAATGCCCGGATCTCCTCCGGCTGTTCCGGATAGACCAGCAGCACACAGCGCAGGACGGCACTGTCCATCCATGCGACCTGTGACGCATAATGCTCCAGAAATGCTTTCGTTGACGGACTCGCATCCGGTACCGGCAGCAGCGCAATGACACGCAGCGTCTCCTCTGCCCTGCCGTGAGAGGGGGAACAGAGCGCAAACAGTGCCGCCGCCCCCACTGCGATCAGCAGCGTACCCCCGATCAGCAGCAGTCCATAATACATGCAGATCACCCTCCCTTATGGCTGTATTTTGCCGGATATGCTCCGGTGTTCCTGCTGACAGTATATGCGGAATAAAAAAATGTGTGAAAAATGAAAAAAATGCTGGAAAAAAACTTGCGGATATGATATAATATACATATCCCCCCGAAAAAGAAAGGAGCAGGTCATGATCGACTGTCATACCCATACAGAAATTTCGCCGGACAGCAGCGCACCCGTTTCCGAAATGTGCCGGGCGGCACGGGAGAGAGGTATCCGCTACTATGCCGTGACCGACCATGTGGAACTCTGCCGGTGGTATCCGCAGGCGCATTACGGCGCAGAGGCAAGGGACGGCGGTGACGGGTTCGGCTATGCTGCCCGCTTTGCCCGCTCCATGCAGCAGAATCAGGCGATGAAGGCGCAGCAGACGGCGGATCTCACGTTCATCAGCGGCATTGAGCTTGGGGAACCGAATGCGGATCTTCCGCTTGCCGAAACGATCTACCGGGATGAGCGGCTCGATCTTGTGCTTGCCTCGCTCCATGAACTGCCGGGGGAAATGGACTTCTATTTTCTGGACTACACGCAGACCGATGCGGAAGCACTGCTTGAGGCGTATTTTGCGGAACTGCTGCACATTGCCCGGCAGGATTGTTTTGATGTGCTGGCGCATCTGACCTATCCGCTGCGGTACATCGCCGGCAGGGATGGCATCTCTGTGGATATGGGAAAATTCCGGGACTGCATCGCAGAGATCTACCGGACGCTCATCGCACGGGGAAAGGGCATCGAGCTGAACACTGCCGGGTTCCGCCGTGCCTATGGCAAGCCATCGCCGGAGGAGGAACTGCTCCGCCTGTACAGGGACATGGGCGGGACGATCCTGACGCTCGGTTCCGATGCGCACTGCCCGGCGGATGTCGGCGGCGGCATCCCGGAGGGGCTGGCACTGGCACGGGCATGCGGCTTTGACCGCATCTGCTGGTACCAGCAGATGCGG
>CANQYC010000077.1 GCA_947627945.1 uncultured Clostridia bacterium | reverse complement strand
GCCGGTGCAGCCCGGCGACACCTACATCATACAGTTCCGTGACCGCATTTCCGAGTGCGCCTGCGGTAAAGGCTGCCTCTCTTGCCACGGGCATGTCGCTCGTTCCGCCGGTACAGATGAGGATGCGTCCCTGTCCGTCCGGCTCCGGCATGTCCCCGAGCAGTGCAATGCGCCCGACAGGGTCATATTGCAGGGGAAGCTCTGCGCAGAGAGTATCCGCCTTATCTGGCTGCAGGCGGGTGATGAGGACACGCTGCCCGGCATTTTGCATAGCATGTGCGATAGAGAGGATCTGTTCTGCCGTTTTTCCCTCGCCGTACACGACTTCCGGCACGCCCTGACGAAGTGCCCGGTGCGTGTCGATGCGGGCAAACTCCAGATCCTCATAGGGTGCGGTCTTCAGGCGCAGTGCCGCCTCCTCCACCGTGATCTCATGGGCAGAGACACGGCGAAGGAGGGCGTACAGTTCACTTTTCTTCATGGCGGAGCAGTTCGGCAATGACATGTTTGGGGTCACGGACGAGTACGATCACAAGCCAGATGACCAGACCGAGCGTCACAACGGAGATGCCTAAAAAGCAGTCATTGCGGAGATCCGCTGCGGAGGGGGAAAAATAGGCAGCATGCAGCTTCAGATAGTCATTCACCGCATCTATGAGCCACATCAGCGAAGCACCCCAGTACATGAGTGCCAGTGTGCCGATGTGCAGTTCACGGGCAGACCGGCAAGTATACCAGATGATGGTCGCCGTCACTGCTGCCAATACTGCGATCAGCAGTGTCATGTCTGGACCTCTCCATGCCGCAGGGGCACCTCACGCTTTTCGATGAAGTGGGATACCACTGTCATCACGCCCCAGACACCTGTCACAAGGGCTGCCATCCCGACGCCGGAAGTACCCATTTCCTGCAGCATAGCCGCAGGATCAGCGGCACCTGTCAGAAACGGGAATACCGGTGTCAGTTCCCCGTGCCAGACATGCTCAAAAGCGAGCAGTGCGGAACCTCCCCAGAGCATACGGTTCAGCCAGCCGAGCTTCCGGCATACCTTTTCCTGTACATTATCCTGACAGTGGAGAAGCTTTGTTGCAGCGGTCGTGATAACTGCCTCCGCTGCGGGTACGATGAAACATGCCATAATGATCTCCTTTCCGGATCGTCATGATCCCTGAGCGTCACGCCAGCGTGACTTTGTGAAATACTTTCTTGCCTTTTTTGAGGATATGCTCGCCGCTTATGGTCACGGTCGCCGCCGGATCGGTGACTTTTTCACCGTCCACACTGACGCCGCCCTGCTGGACGAGGCGTCTTGCCTCGGACTTGGTCGGTGCCAGTCCGCATACCGTGAGCAGGTCTAAAATGCCGATGCCGCCGTCCGTGAGCTGATCGGCGGTCAGTGCCGTGGAGGGCATGTTTTCCGAGGAACCGCTGCCGCCGAACACTGCCTTTGCGGCAGACAGTGCTTTCTTTGCCTCGTCTTCGCCGTGTACCAGTGCGGTCAGCTCATAGGCGAGCAGTTCCTTTGCCTGATTCAGTGCTGCCCCCTCCATGTGCTGTTCCATTTCCTCGATCTGTTCAATGGGCACAAATGTCAGCATCCGCAGACACTTCATGACATCCGCATCCGCTACGTTCCGCCAGTACTGGAAAAATTCATAGGGGCTGGTCTTTTCGGGATCGAGCCAGACGGCACCCTTTTCGGTCTTGCCCATCTTCTTGCCCTCGGAGTTGAGCAGGAGGGTAATGGTCATGGCATAGGCATTTTTGCCGAGCTTGCGGCGGATCAGCTCCGTGCCGCCGAGCATGTTCGCCCACTGGTCATCGCCGCCGAACTGCATGTTGCAGCCGTAGTCCTGATACAGGCGGTAGAAGTCGTAGCTCTGCATGATCATATAGTTGAACTCAAAGAAGGTCAGTCCCTTTTCCCACCGCTGTTTATAGCATTCGTGGGAGAGCATCCGGTTGACGGAAAAATGCGGTCCCACCTCCCGGAGCAGCTCGACATAATTCAGGTCGAGCAGCCAGTCGGCATTGTTGACGGCGATCGCCTTTCCCTCGGAAAAATCAATGAACCGGCTCATCTGCTTTTTGAAACATTCCACATTGTGCTGGATCGTCTCCGGTGTCAGCATCTTGCGCATATCGCTCTTGCCGGAGGGGTCGCCGATCATGCCGGTGCCGCCGCCGAGCAGGACAATGGGCTTGTTGCCTGCCATCTGGAGACGCTTCATCAGGCACAATGCCATGAAGTGTCCGACATGGAGGCTGTCGGCAGTCGGATCGAAGCCGATGTAGAAAGTTGCCTTGCCGTTGTTGATCAGCTCCCGGATCTCCTCCTCATCGGTCATCTGGGCGATCAGCCCACGCCGCTGCAGTTCTTCAAATACGGTCATGCTGTGTTACTCCTTTATGTTGGTGTTCAGGGGATGCAAACTGTCACGCAGCCCCGCAGATCAGGCTTCTTCCTGTGCTGCCGCATCGGGCAGCTTTTCCTTGCTCTGGAATTTGTCCGTGGCGACATAGGTCACGACATTGTTCAGAGAGACCCAGAGCGTTGCGATCTGGAGCTTGTGCAGCTCGGGTTCATCCCAGTCCCAGAAGGAAATGATACCGCTGGTGAGTGCGATCGGCACGCTGATGAGCTTTGTCACCTGATCAAGCGTATTCGCTGCCTTTTTCTTTTTGGCAATGCGTGCCACAATACCGGCGATACAGGTCACGTTCGGCACCAGAGACAGTAAGGCTGCCGAAATTACGAATGCATTACTTTTTTTCATCAGAATTCCCCTTTCCGTTTTTCATCATCTTGATGAACTGATATGCAAATACTTCCAGAGAGATCAGCCCCACGAGTACGCCGCCGATGATCCACGGCAGATTGCTCTTGCCGCTGCCGGAACTGTCTGCGGCGGGCTGTGTCGTCGTCTGCGCTGCGGCAGATGTGGCACCGGGGGTGCTGTTCTGGAGGTTTGCAGCGTTTTCAGAGGCGGCTGCGGAGTCATAGGTCTGCACCGAATTGGGCGAGGCACCGCCGCCGTCATTTGTGCCAGAGGAGGTCTGTCCGGCGATGATGCCGCCGTTCGCCTCGCACAGGTAGGAGGTCAGCCATGCAAGCGGGGTGTTCCAGTTGATGGTACACTCATTGACCGACCATGCTTCGATGTGGTCAAGATAGCATTTCTGCGGCGAGATCTCTCCCTTTTTCCATCCGGAGCCTCTGACCCACGGATCCTCCATGCCGGAGTTGGGACCGCCCACCAGCACCCCGCAGGGAGCTTTCGGGAAATCGTTCGACAGCAGATTCGACCACCACCGATGATGCGGGTACTGTACGCTGTGCGTGCCGTAGCCGGTCACATAGGAGTAGTCCATCGGGTTCCTGCCGAGAAGATAATCCATTGCCCCGGCGACGCCATTGAGATAGGCGGCATTACTGGAGAGATCATTGGCATATGCCATGATGACCGCATTGTCTGCTACCAGAGAGTTGGAACCCCAGACATACCCTGTGGAATCGTCCGCATAGCTGACGGTGCTTTGTCCGTAGGGAAGTCCGTAGCCCTGCTTGCTTTCCAGATCCACATAGTGATCTGCTGCCTGAGTAAAGCTGTCTGTCAGTGTGTTGACATCTGCCTCTGCAAGCACATCCTTGTGCAGTGCCATCGTCATGGAACCGAGTGCCGAGGTATGTCCCCAGTCAAAGCTGCCGACCACGCCGACCGCCTCTCCGCCGTCCAGCGTTACAGGCACTTTCAGGAACCATTCCGATGCCTTCATATCCTGATAATAGGTATCCTCGCCCGTTGCCGCATACAGCTCGCAGGCTGCCCAGTAGAATTCATCCTTGACATTGTTGTCACCGTAGGCACCGCCGCCGATGCTCTCATCGAGGGGGGCATACATCTCCGGATGTGCCTTTGCAGCGGTGTAGGCATTTTTCGCAGCCGTCAGGCACTGCTCCGCAAAGGTGCTGTCCAGATCTTTCCACAGCCGGTATGCCTGCGCACCGCAGGCGGCAAGATTGAGCGTCGCAGCCGTGGTCGGGGGTTTCAGGATGCGTTCCTCCGGGTCATCCGCAGGGGCAACTGCCAGTGCCGTCCACTTGATGTCATGCACCTTGTGGTAGACCATATCCTTGCAGTCGCCGTCCTTGACGATCATTTTGAGCATCCATTCCATCTCATAGCGTGCTTCATCGAGCAGATCGGGGTAGCCGTTGCTGTTCTCCGGGAGCTGCATGGTGCCATCTGCATAGGCATCCGCCGTGCCGAACAGGGAGGCACGCTCATACTCGTTCTGCATCAGCCAGAGGGAAATGCCGCCGTTGACGACATATTTTCCGTGATCGCCGGCATCGTACCAGCCGCCTGTCACGTCCTGTGTGCCTGAGCTGCCGGAATAGCCCCATGTCTGCTCGATCGTGGCGACATCGGAGGAATGTCCTGCCGCACGAGCCAGACTGGCAGCATCGCCGGAGGTGATGTAAGACGCTTCGATCTCTATGCCGGAGCGGTTCTGATAGAAATAATTGAGCGCATCGTACAGCATGCCCGAATAGGTCTCCCGGATGCCGACAGAAAAATCTCTGCTGACTGCGCCCGTGTCTGCCTCAAGATGGTAGGTGCCCTCATCCTTGAGATCGGAAAAATCAAGGATATGTACCGTGTCACCGGAATCGGCATCGGTGCCGAACACTTGTGATGTGCCCTCGTACACGACGGATCCGCTGCTGTCCTTTACGGAGAAGCTGACCGGATCGGTACCGGTCGCAAGCAGTGTTGCCTTCTTTTCCAGCTCCGGGAAATAGCCGATCTGGTTCGTGAGGATCTCGGCACGCTGCCACGGTTCTTCTTTCACATAGTCATTCGTATCGTCCGTCATGTCGATCAGGCAGAGACTGTCGAATTTCAGCTCTGTGCCTGCGGGGAAGCAGACGGAGGGGGTATACTGTCCGTCACCGCCGAAATGGAATGTCCATTCTCCGGTGCCGTCTGCCGAGGTGGCTCGCTCTCCGCTGGCACCAAGGGTGAATTCATATGCAAAGGTATTCCAAGAATTGCCGTTGATATTGACGCCCTGCCAGCTGTTGTAGTCGCCGTTTTGTCCGTTCGGCTGGGCAGCCCGCAGAGCGGTCTCGATGTCCGCCTGAGACTGTCCCTCGGTATAGGTCATGTTGAGCATCGTGCCGTTGCTGTGCCACAGCTCGGCATCGTCATTGGTCATGTCACCGATCTTTGCATACAGCCAGCCGGGGTTGCTTGCCCATACGCTGTAGGTCAGCCGGTAGGTATGCCCGGAGACAAAGGTCAGGTTCCTGTGCCGGAACTGGCAGTCCCATCTGTCCTCCCCGCCATTGGATACACCGCCGGGGTTTTCAATGGTGATGTTGTAGCAGCCGCCGTCAATGGTGAAATCCATCTTGCCGGTAGCGGATTCGCAGATATGCCACGGGAGCCCGGCTCCCTCATTGAAATCCGACTGACCGAGCAATTCTCCCGCCATAGCCGGGAGCGTGCCATAGGGCAGCAGCACTGCGGCAGCGATGGCTGCCATCAATTGAATTTTTTTCTTCATAACCGATCCTTTCTCGCAGCGGTCTCTTTCCGCTGTTGTCTCTATTATAACAGAAAATGTTTCCAAATGCAATAGAAAAAATATGAACAGCCTGACAACGATGTCTATTTCAGCGTCACGATGGTAACGCCCTCTTCGCCCTCGCCGTAAAGTCCGCTGCGGAACTCCTTGACACACCTCATGGACTTCAGCCGCTGCTGCACAGCTTTGCGCAGCAGTCCGGTACCTTTGCCGTGGATGATCGTCACCGTGCCGATGTTCGCCATCACGGCACCGTCAATGAACTGCTCCATCTCATAGACACCGTCGTCGCACGCATAGCCACGGATATCCAGCTCCATGGAACCCTTGCGGGCGACCTTTGCGGAGACCTGATTGCTCCGCTGTTTTTTCTTTTTAGTCTCATTTTGCTGCTTCGGGTCGAGCAGCCGCAGGCGGGCGACCTGTATCTTCATCTTCATGATCCCCATCTGCACCATGACATTGCCGCTGCTGTCCGGGTCGGAGGAGAGCGTTGCCTCCTGCTGGAGATCGGCGATCAGCACACGGTCACCTTTTTTCAGCGGGCGGGGAAGTACATAGTCCCCGTTTTCATCCACACTGCCGATGACCGGATTGGCTGTCTTGTACATATCCCGCAGCTGCTGGGCACTGCCGCTCTTCATGGCGGAGACACGGGCGGAGAATTCTGCCTTGTCCTTTTCCCGCCGCAGCTGCTCCAGCTCATCGAGCAGTGCATTGGACTGTGCCTTGGTCGATTCCACAATACGGCTTGCCTGTGCGGCGGCACGTTCGAGCATCGCTTTCTCTTCCTGTGCGGCAGCGTCCCGCTTAGCCTGCCATTCGGCTCGCAGTGTCTCTGCCTCTTCCCGCAGTCTTTCGGCTTCGGCATGTTCCTGTTCGAGGGCACGGCGCATCTCCTCGTACCGGGCAATGACCTGTTCAAAGCGGCGGTTCTCCTCGGAGATCAGCGACTGTGCATGGCGCAGGACGCTTTCCGGGATGCCGAGCTGTCCGGAAATGGTAAAGGCATTTGATTTGCCCGGTGAGCCGAGGATCAGCCGGTACGTCGGTCTGAGGGTCTCGGCATCAAACTCACAGGAGGCATTGATCACATCTTCCGTATCCGCAGCATAGAGTTTCAGCTCCTGATAATGTGTCGTCACCATCAGTCTGGCACCGAGCTGCTTGAGGTAGTCGATCACCGCAATGGCAAGGGCTGCGCCCTCTACCGGATCCGTACCCGAACCAAGCTCATCGAGCAGCACGAGGGTGCTGTCGTCTGCGGTACGCAGGATCTCTGCGACATTCAATGTATGAGAGGAGAATGTGGAAAGGCTCTGCTCAATGCTCTGACTGTCGCCGATGTCCGCCAGAATATGCCGGAACACCGAGACTCTGCTCCCGTCTGACACGGGGATGAGCAGCCCGCACATGGTCATTGCCGTGAGCAGTCCCGCTGTTTTCAGGGCAACGGTCTTACCGCCGGTGTTGGGACCCGTGACGATGAGGGCACGGTGCGCCTGTCCGAGGGAGAGTTGGATCGGCACTGCCTTGCTCTGGTCGAGCAGGGGATGGCGTGCCTTGTTCAGTTCCAGTACGCCGTCGTCTCCGATCTCCGGGCGCATGGCTCGGATCGAGGCGGCGTAGTTGGCTTTGGCAAAATAATAATTCAGCTCCGCACAGGTATCATGCAGCTGCCGCAGGGCAGGTGCCCTTTCACCGACAGCGGCGCAGAGACGCTGCAAAATGCGGTCGATCTCCTCCGTTTCCCGGCTTTCGAGCAGGCGGATGTCATTGTTCGCCTCCACAATCTGCATCGGCTCGATAAAGAGCGTCTGCCCGGAGGAGGAGGTGCCATGGATGAGACCGGCGACCTGACTGCGGAATTCTGCACGCACCGGCAGTACAAATCTGCCGTCACGGATGGTGACAGTATTGTCCTGCAGATACTTCTGCATGGACTTGCTTCTGGTCATGCCGTCAAGTGTTTCCCGGAGCTGCGCACGGGAACGCAGCAGCTTGCGCCGGATCTCAGAGAGTGCGGGACTGGCACTGTCGGCGATCTCATCTTCCGAGACGATGGAACGCTCGAGCGTGGTCAGCAGCCCCTCTTCGGGCAGGATGAGAGAGAATAAGTAGTCAAGGGATGTGGCTGTGCCGTCGCAGTGGCGGTACCAGCCGTCGAGTGCCTGCACCTGCCGGAGCAGCTCCTGCACATCGAGCAGATCACGCAGGGAGAGCCTTGCGCCGGAGGCGGCACGTGTCACCATGTTGCGGATGTCTTTGAATTCTGAAAAAGGCGGTGTGCCGAACTGGATCGAAAGCTGCAGGGCATCATCGGTCTTGCCGACCTCCCGCCGTACCTCTGCCAGATCACAGGAGGGCTTTGTCTCTTTCAGCATCCTGCGAGTGGTCTCATTGGAGGCAAAGCCGGCGGCACGTTCCAGCACCTTGTCCAGCTCCAGCACCTGTTCATATGATTGCATGATACACTCCTATTCTGCGACTGCCTTGTAATATTCCAGTGCCGGCAGTCTTCTGTCGATATGGTATTGTAAAAACGCCTCTGCAAAGTCAGAGAGCGGTTTCTGGCTGCGTTCTGACACACGGAAGGAAAAGATGCGTTCCGGCTCTGACAGGACGATGTGCCGTACCGCCTGAAGTGCGCCCTCCGGCAAAATGTACACTGCCTCATGGGGCAGCTCTCCGCAGCATTCCCGGCAGCAGAAGCCGCCTGTCCGGACGGAAAAAACGGCTTCTTTCGGTAGATAGGCACCGCATTTCCGGCACATCACCACATCCGGCATAAAGCCCAGCAGGGAAGCAGTCCGCAGCTCGAACACCGCCTTGATGCGTTCGGGTACACGGTCTTCCTGTGACAAAAAATACAGGCTGTTGAGCATCAGCCGCAGCAGCTCCGGCGTGCCTGCACGGGGCAGCACCGCAAACTGCAATATCTGTGAAAAATAGGACGCCAGTGCCACTGCCGGGACAGAACTGCGCAGCCCGTAGAAAATGGAAATGGGCGAAACGCTGTTGAGCATCCTCGTTCCTCTGCGTGGATCGGTAAGACAAAATTCCGAATAGGCAAACAGCTGGATCGCACTTGCCCTGCCGGGCTTCTCTGTGCCTTTGACAACGATCTCCAGCACACCGTATTCGGCAGTGAGGATGTCAATGAATTTGTCCTGTTCTTTCAGTTGTCTCTGTGCCAGCACGACGCCTTTCAATGTCAGCATTCTCTATCTCCTTCAGGGCGGCGTAGACGAGGTAGTCCTCGACACTGCCGCTTTCCTGGAATCGTTCCCAGAATTGTTCGCTCATAGCATACATCCCTCCGGAAGTAGTATCCTCCGGACGGACGGGAAATATGGGTGGAAATTTTTTTGCATGCGGGATGCAGACGGGCAGGGGAGCGGTGTTATTCCTCCGTCAGCCCGAAGCTGCGCAGGATGCCCTCCTTGTTGCGCCAGTCCTCCCGCACCTTGACAAAGCATTGCAGATTGACCTGTATCTCGAAAAATGCCTCGAGGGAATGGCGTGCCGAAGCGGCGATCTGCTTGAGCATGCTGCCGTTTTTTCCGATGATGATCCCCTTGTGGGACTCCCGCTCACAGTAGATCACGGCTGAAATATCCAAAAGATCCCTGTCTTCCCGTTCCTGCATTTTCTGGATCGTCACCGCAATGCCATGCGGCACTTCGTCATTCAGACGGCGCAGCAGCTTTTCCCGGATCATCTCCGCTGCCAGCACCTGTTCCGGCTGGTCGGTAAAAGCATCATCCGGGAAGAAATGGACAGAGGGCTTTGCCAGTGTCTCTGCCTCTGCCATGATCTCATCCAAGCCGTCCTGTTTCGCAGCACTCACCGGGATCACGGCATGCGGATGGTAGCGGTTTTCAAGGTTTAGCAGCAAAGGCAGCAGTTTCGATTTGTCTGTGATCAAGTCAATTTTGTTGACGGCAATCACGCAGGGGATGCCCCGGCTGGAAAGACTTTTCAGCATTTTTTGATCCTGCTCATGCAGGGGTTTTGTGCCGTCAAGGACGTACAGCACCACATCTGCCTGCGCTGCCGAATCCTCTGCCGTTTTCATCATGTGGCTGTTGAGGCGGGTGCGGGGGTTGTGCAGTCCGGGGGTGTCGATAAACACATACTGCGTTTCGCCCTTTGTCAGGATGCCGGTGATGCGGGTGCGTGTCGTCTGGGGCTTGCTGCTGACAGAGGCGATGCGCTCCCCGATGAGGGCATTGAGCAGTGTGGATTTTCCGGCATTTGTCCTGCCGCTG
>CANQYC010000076.1 GCA_947627945.1 uncultured Clostridia bacterium | reverse complement strand
CGGGTTGCCGATGAGTGCCTGTGCCACGCCGACACGCTGCTTATAGCCCTTGGAAAGGTTCTTGATGAGCCGATCCTCCACATCCTTGATCTTGCAGAGCGTCATGACATCTTTGAGATGGGAACGCCGGGGCAGCTTGCTTTTCTTCAGGTCAAAGACGAAATTCAGGTACGCCTTTACCGTCATATCCAGATACAGCGGCGGCAGCTCCGGCAGGTATCCGATCTGTCTTTTTGCCTTGATCGGATCCTCAAGAATGTCCACCCCGTTGATGAGTACCTGTCCGGAGGTAGAGGAAATATACCCGGTCAGCATATTCATTGTCGTGGATTTCCCTGCGCCGTTGGGTCCCAGAAAGCCCAGTATCTCGCCGTCGTTCACAGTAAAGCTGACATCGTTCACGGCTTTTTTGTCGCCGTAGTGTTTTGTCAGATTTCTGACTTCTATCATGAGATCATGCTCCCTCCTTATTTTTTTGCGGAGCAGCACCTGCTCCGCCTGCTGTCTGCCTGTTCGCACAACAGGTCAATTATATCACGCATTTGTGTTGGAATCGTGAAAGTGTCCTGAAAGTTGCAGATCATTCCGCATCTGCGCCGTCAGTGCCTCCACGGAATCAAATTTCCGTTCCTCCCGCAGGAACCGGTGCAAAAACACGCACACGGTCTCGTTGTACAGCCTGCCGGAAAAGCCGTCAATATATGTCTCCGCCAGCGGCATGCCATGGTAATCGACCGTCGGCTTCATGCCGATGTTCGTCAGCGAGGGGAAATGTCTGCCGTCCGGCGTGACCGTTTCCGACACATACACCCCGTATTTCGGCACGAGCTGTCCCCGCCGGAACGGCTGATTTATCGTAGGAAAGCCGATCGTCCGTCCCAGTTCCGCCCCGTGCCGCACCGTCTGCATGATGCAGTACGGCGCACCGAGCAGGCGGTTTGCCTGTTCCGTCCTGCCCTCCGCAAGGAGCTGCCGGATGACCGTTGAGGAGACTTTCACGCCGTCCACCACCACATCCGGCACGACCGTCACGCCAAAGCCATAGGTCTCCCCGAATGCCCGCAGATCGTCGGCATCCCATGCCGCACCTTTGCCGAACCGGAAATTCCTGCCGCAGCAGACATGTGCCGCAAATTCCTCCCGGACGAGCTTCTCTGCAAATGCCTCCCCGGACAGGTCACGCACACGTGCGAACGGTGCGCTGATCGTCAGCCCGGCACCGCATTCCGAAAAGAAATGCCCCCGCTGTGCGGGCGGGTAGAGAAATTCCCCCGTCTTGCCCGCCATTTCGTCCGCAAACGTATAGACTGCCGGCCGCAGACCATTTTTTTCGGCAGCATCGACCGCTGCCCGCAGCACCGCCCTGTGTCCGAGATGTACGCCGTCAAACAGACCAAGTGCGATCGCCCTTTTCTGCATTCAGTCACCCCCGAAGAAATTCCGTTCCATCCGCAGCTTTCCCTCTGCCGGGACAGCCGTGCCGAGGAAACCCTCCGTGCCGAATACCGCACAGCGTTCCGCCCCGGTACAGCCCACCTGCGACAGCCCAAGGCGCACGCCGTTCCGGTACAGCCGGGTCTGCGCCGCATTGAGATGTACCGCCGGCAGACAGGCAAATGCCGCCTCTGTCGGAATGACCGCCGCTGCAATGCTGCCTTCATCTGCAAGCCGCTGCACCTCGTCGAGCGTCAGGCAGTCGTCAATGGCAAATCCATTGGACACCGTGCGCCGCAGTGCCGTCATCACCGCCCCGCAGCCAAGTGCCTGTCCCAGATCATGCAGGATCGTCCGGACATAGGTACCCGTCCCGCATGTGATCTCGAGAGTGCCCGCCGTGCCGTCAAATGCCCGCAGCGTCAGCGCATCAATGCGCACACGCCTTGGCTTGCGCTCGACGGTCTTGCCCGCACGTGCCAGCTCATACAGACGTTTGCCGTTCACCTGCACCGCCGAATACATCGGCGGGATCTGGTCGACCTCTCCCGTCATGTCCCGCAGCAAGCGTTCGATGTCGGCAGCCGTGACCGTCCCCACAGGATGCGTTTCCAGCACCGTTCCGGTATTGTCCTGCGTATCCGTCACCAGTCCGAGCCGGAACTGTGCCGTGTAGGCTTTCCGGTCGTCCGGCAAAATGCCGGATGCCTTTGTGGCAGTGCCGACAAACACCGGCAGCACGCCGGTCGCCATCGGGTCGAGCGTGCCGGCATGTCCGAGCCGCCGCATATGCAGAATGCCCCGCAGCTTTCCGATCACATCGAATGAAGTGAACCCTTGCGGCTTGTCGATGAGCAGGATCCCGTTCATGGCGACAAAGCCCCCGAGACCGTGTCGAGCAGCCGCCGGCGCACCTCATCCATCGTCCCCCGCAGCAGACAGCCAGCCGCACGGATATGTCCGCCGCCGCCGAGCTGCGCACAGAGTGCCGAGACATTGACGCTGTCCGATGACCGCAGCGAGACCTTGAACACCCCCGGTTCCCGTTCCCGGGCGGTGATGCCGACCTCCACGCCGTCCGGCTGGAGCGACAGGCTCGTCAGCCCCTCCATGTCCTTCTCATCCACGCCGTTTTCCCGGCAGACAGCAAGCGTTGCCCACACAATGGTACATCTGCCGTCCAGATGGTATTCCATATTGCTGAGCATGGCGATCTCCGCACGGATGCGGGCAGGGCTTTTCACATCGAACATTTCCCGGTTGATGAGATCATACCGGATGGCAGGGAAGTCCTGCATCAGGCGGGCGGTGTAGATATGTGCCTCCGGGGTGGTGTTGGAATATTTGAAACACCCCGTGTCCGTCGCCATGCCCGTATACAGGCATTTGGCGATCTGCTCCGTGAACGGCACGCCCATTTCCCGGTACACCCGGTACAGCACCTCACACGCAGCGGAGGCATTTTCCTCAAGCAGTACCTGCTCCGCATAGAACGTATTGGAGATATGGTGGTCGATGCAGAGCTGCACCCGGCTGCCATAGGTCTCCTCTAAGCTCCCGAACAGAGAGGCGGCACCCACATCCACTGCGATCACGCAGCCGGCAGGGAAGTCCTCCTCCGGTGTCTCCGGCAGCAGATAGGAGAAGCGTGGCGGGATCGGGTCGGCGCACAGCACCTTTGCCCGCTTGCCAAGACTGCGCAGCACTGCCTGAAGCGACAGCCCCGCACCGATGCAGTCACCGTCCGGGGCACGGTGCAGCAGGATATGTGCATCCTCACACGTCTGCAAAAAGGCAGCCGCCTGCGCCACAGTGATTCTATTCATCTTCTTCCTCCGTTGTCTCGGAAAATGTCAGATCGCCGAGCTTTCTTGTCACCTCGGCACCTCTTGCGATCGAGTCGTCCGCCACGAAGTGCAGCTCCGGGCTCTTGCGCATTTTCAGCCGTGTAAACAGCTCCCGGCGGACAAAGCCCGCCGCACTGCGCAGCCCCTTGACAGACTCCCGTGCATCCTCGATGCCGTTCAGGCTGGACACATATATTTTACAGTGTGAACCATCCCTTGCCAGCTCCACACGCACCACAGAAAGCAGCGGGCTGACCCTCGGATCCTTGACGAGCCGCAGGATGTCCGTCAGCTCTCTGTGGATGTCCTCTGCCATGCGGTCATTCTTAAAACCGGGCACGATCAGTTCACCTCTTTGTCTGTCATGGTATATTCTGTAGATTCACGGTAGAAAATATCCTCCGCAATGTTCTGTGTCATGTCCGCTGCCTGCTTGTCATAGGAGATCAGCTCCTCTGCCGGGATCGGTACGCTGACACCCGCCAGCTCATCTGTCTCCGGTGCTTCGATCGCAGGACACTGCCCGAGCAGGATGCGCTTCACGGACTCGAAGAAGAAGATGTCCACAGGACCGAACTGATCCCATGCCAGTGCCTCTTCACAGTACTGGAGCATATCCGCTGTACTCATACGCTGGTATTCCATACTTTCACCTCTTTATATCTGCTTGTGCAGAACTGCTTCTGCCGCATTATTCCGGCTGATATTCTTCCATGATATAGGCTTCAAAAATGTCCCCTGTCCGCAGGTCGGCAAACTTTTCAAGGGAGATGCCGCATTCATAGCCGCTGGTGACTTCCTTCACCGCATCCTTGAACCGCTGCAAGCCGGCGATATGGTCGTCCGCAATGATGATGCCGTCACGCACCACCCGGATCATGCTCTGCCGTGTCAGCTTGCCCTCAAGGACATAGGAACCGGCGACCGTGCCGACGCTTGAGATCTTGTAAAGCTCACGCACTTCTGCCTTGCCGAGGATGACTTCCCGGTATTTTGGTGCCAGCATGCCCTTCATGGCAGTGGAGATCTCCTCGATCGCATCGTAGATGACACGGTACAGGCGGATGTCCACGCCATCCCTTGCCGCACTCTCTGCCGCACCGTTATCCGGACGGACATTGAACCCGACAATGATCGCATTGGACGCACTTGCCAGCATGACATCGCTCTCCTTGACCGCACCGACGGCACTGTGGATGACATGCACTTTCACTTCGTCATTGGACAGCTTCTCGAGCGATGCCTTGACCGCCTCTGCCGAGCCCTGCACATCCGCCTTGACGATGATGGGCAGCTCCTTGGATCCGCCCTCCTCGATCTGGCTGAACAGATTATCGAGCGTCAGCTTGGTCGTGCTGCTCTGGAACTGTGCTTCCTTCTGCTCATGCTTTCTCTGCTCGATCAGCGTCCTTGCCAGACGCTCATCGCTTACGGCATCGAAGATATCGCCTGCGCTCGGCACCTCATCGAGACCGGTGATCTCCACCGGCACGGAGGGACCTGCCTCCTTGACGACACCGCCCTTGAAATTCGTCATGACACGCACCTTGCCGACCGTCGTGCCGGCGATGATGATGTCGCCCGTGTGCAGTGTGCCCTTCTGGACGAGCAGCGTGGCAATGGGACCTCTGCCCTTGTCGAGCCGTGCCTCTACGACCGTACCCTTTGCAAGGCGGTCGGGATTGGCAGTCAGCTCCTTGACCTCTGCCACCAGCAGGATGCTCTCGAGCAGTTCCTCGATGCCCTGTCCTGTCTTGGCAGATACCGGGATACAGATCGTATCGCCGCCCCATTCCTCGCAGACAAGCCCGTACTCCGTCAGCTGCTGGAGGACACGGTCGGGGTTGGCAGCTTCCTTATCCATTTTGTTGATGGCAACGATCACCGAAACGCCCGCTGCCTTGGCATGGTTGATGGATTCCACCGTCTGCGGCATGATGCCGTCATCGGCAGCCACGACCAGCACGGCGATGTCCGTGATATTGGCACCTCTTGCCCGCATGGAGGTAAATGCCTCATGACCGGGCGTATCGAGGAAGGTGATGACCTTGTCATTGTGTGTGATCTGGTAGGCACCGATGTGCTGCGTGATGCCGCCCGCTTCGGAAGCGGTGACATTCGCATGGCGGATGCGGTCGAGAATGGAGGTCTTGCCGTGGTCTACATGTCCCATCACGACAACGACCGGCGGACGGGGCTGCTGATTCTCCTCGTCATTTTCTTCGGATTCGATCAGACGCTCCTCAATGGTGACGATGACCTCTTTTTCGACCTTGGCACCGAGTTCCTCGGCGACCAGACTTGCCGTATCAAAATCGACTTCTTCATTGATGGATGCCATGACACCCAGTCCCATGAGCTTGCCGATGACCTTGGAGACATTCACTTTCAGGCGGCTCGCCAGCTCTGCGACCTGAATGGACTCCGGGATCTTGACCCGAAGCTGCTGCTTGCGGGCACGCTCCAGCTCCAGACGGGAGAGACGCTGTGCCTCGGTCTCCTGCTTTTTGCTGCCCTTTCTGCCACGCTGTGCAGATTTCTGATTGATCTTCTGCTTTTTGGTGGAGTAGTTATCTTTCCGTCTGTCAGCCGGTGCGATCTGCTCATAGCGTTCGTTGTATTTATCGAGATCCACATAGCTGCCTCGGGTATCGACCGTGCGGCGTTTTTCGGATGTCTCTGTGCGGGTCTCTGCGATCACGCCGCCCAGACGGGTCTTTTCGCCCCTCGGCTCCTTGGGCTTCTTCTTTTCCTCACGGCGTTTCTTCTGCTCCTTGGCAGGCTTCTTGGCGGTCTTTTCGGCTGCCGGCGCATCCTCCTTGGATACAGGTGCCTTTGCGGGCTTCTTTGCTGTTTCGGATGCCGGCTCAGACTTCTTTTCCGGTGCAGGCTTTGTCTCCGGTGCAGATGGCTCCTGTACCGCTGCCGGCTCGGCGGCAGGCTCTGCCGCAGGCTGCCCGGCGGGCTTCTCCGTCTTTTTGCGGGCGGGCTTCTTTTCCTCTTTCACACGCACCGGACGAGGATCGTTCTTTGTTGCAAAATACGCATCAAAACTCTCCACATTGGACTTCTGGCTATAGAATTCCAATGCAAGGTTCATCTCCTCTTTCGTCACAGAAGAACTGCTGTTTTTCTTGCCCTTGTTATGTTCCTCAAAAAATGCTGCCAGCTCTTTGGATGAGAGCTTCATATCCTTTGCAGCTTCCGATAATTTGATCTTCTTTGCCATAGGCAAACCCTCCTATTCTGACGGCTCCTGTACTGCCTGTGCCGCAGTACAGAGCTGATCCATTCTGCCAAAAAAGCCCGCATCGAGAACAGCGGCGACCGCTGCCCTGCGTCCGACAACACTGCCGAACTGATCCATTGTCAGCGGCAGACACAGCACAGGCACATGCTGTTTCTGGCAGAAATAACAAACTTCTTTATAGGTTTTCGCTGAAATATCCGACATCGTCAGCACACCGCAGACCTTTCCGGACGGCAGTGCCTCCTTCACAGGTGCAAAGCCCGGCATCAGCTTTCCGGCTCTGCGGCAGATGCTAAGAATCCCCGTCAGCTTCTGACAAAGCATGCTCCATCACCTCATACACCGCAGGCTCTATCCGGCAGGAAAAGCTCTTTTCCAGCCGCCGTTTCTTTCTGGCAAGTGCCAGACACGCTGCCGACCGGCAGAGATATGCCCCTCTGCCCGGACTCTTTCCTGTGAGATCCAGTGAGATCTCCCCCGTCCCGGACTTCACCACACGGATGAGTTCCCGCTTGGGCTTCATCTCACCACATCCGATGCACATCCGCATCGGGATCTTCTTCACCATAGCACGCCTCCCGGATCAGGCTTCCGTGCCGTCATCCTCCGGCACAGCAGGCTCTGTTTCCTCCGGTGTCTCATCCTCGTCAAACAGCTCCTCCTCCGGCGGTGCCGGTCTCGGCTCAGGCGGCACATAACCCTCCTGATCGGACTTGATGTCGATCTTGCAGCCGGTGAGTCTGGCGGCAAGCTTCGCATTCTGTCCCTTGTTGCCGATCGCTAAGGAGAGCTGGTCGGCGGGCCCGATCGCCACCGCCGAAAGCTTTGGCTGGCGGAAATCGCCGTCCATCTCCTCCGGCGTGCTGTCCTCATCGAGCAGATACACTTTCAGCACCTTGGCAGGGGACAGCGCACGGGCAATGAATTCCTCCGGCTTGTCACTGTAGGGGATGATGTCGATCTTCTCCCCGTTCAGCTCCCGCACGATCGCCGAGATACGGGACCGCTTCGGTCCGATGCACGCACCGACAGCATCCACATTCGGGTCATTGGACATGACTGCGATCTTGGAACGGGAACCCGCCTCACGGGAAATGGACTTGACGACCACCGTGCCGTCATAGATCTCCGGCACTTCCAGCTCAAACAGCCGCTTGACCAGATCCCTGTGGACACGGGAGAGCTTGATGATGGGCTTCTTGCTGCGGTTGGCGATATCGGTCACATAGACCTTGATGCTCATGCCCTCCCGCAGCACCTCGCCGGGGATCTGCTCCTGCCGCAGCAGGTACAGCTCCGTCTTGTCATACATCAGTGTCGCAGAACCTCTGCCCGGCTCGACCTGTGTGACGGTGGCAGTGATGATGTCCTTGACCTTGCTCTCGAATTTGTCCAGTATGCGGTCACGGTTGATGTCACGCAGATCGCCCTTGATGGACTGCTTGGCAGACTGTGCCGAAGCACGCCCGAACTTGGAAATATCGAGTTTACGCTCGAAGATCTCCCCCACACAGGCATTCGGGTCGGAGGCTCTTGCCTCATCGATATGCACCTGCGTATGGTTGATCGGTTCCTCATCCACGATCTCCTGCAGCAGCACCACGTCAAAAATGCGCTCCTCCGGGTCGATGTCCACCCGGATACACTCCTTGCATTCGGGGTACATACGCTGTGCCGCCTTCTGCATTGCCGACTTGACCTTTTCGATCACCACATCGGCATCCACACTGTTCTCTGTTCCCAGATCTGCCAGTGCTTCAAAAAAATTGTTGTCCATAGCTTGTTACTCCTCCGGAACGAAATGGTTTCTATGTTTATGATACTGATCCATCGGATCTGCGGGGATCAGTATGAAAATTCAAAATACAGCTTCACGAATGCCAGTGCTGACAGCGGCAGTTCCTGTGTCTGCCCGCCGCTCTCGATCGTCACACTGTCCTTGTCCCATGCTGTCAGGATGCCGATGACTTCCCGGCTGCCGTCCGGGAGAGGACGGATGCCCCTTGCACGCACCTCACAGCCGATACAGGCATCGAAATGGCTCTCCCGCAAAAGTTCTGCGTCCAGTCCCACCGAGCTGACCTCCAGGATATAGTGATGGGGGATCGGATCCTCCTCATCAAGCATATCACTCACCGGACGGGTGACCTTCTCACAGTCCTGAATGCTGATCGCCGCATTTTCGCTGTCGATAAAAATTCTCAGATACCAGTCGGCACCCTCTTTTTCATAGCGCACATCCCACACAAGATAGCCCATCTTCTCGATCATGGGCGTCACCATCTCATAGATGCGCTGTTCTGTGGCACCGAATTTTTTCAGCTTCATACATCAGTTCCTTTCCGTTCAGTTTCTGCATGCAAAAAGGTCGGAAGTTTGTTCCGACCCTTTCTACATTCTTTTACAATAGCTATTATACCACATTCTCCCGGAAAAATCAAGTCTTTTTTCAAATTTTTTCAAAATTTCCGAAAAAAACGAACCCGCCGCCGGAAAAACATGTCATTTTTCACAGGAGACTGCGCCGCATCCTCACAGCGTAGACAGCACAAATACATCGTAAATACACCGGATCGCCTGATGCAGGTCATGCTCATTCACACCGACAATGACATTCAGCTCGCTCGATCCCTGATCGATCATCTTGACATTGATCCTGCCATGTGCCAGTGCGGCAAAGATCCTTGCTGCCGTGCCCCGTGTCTTGCGCATGCCTCTGCCCACGACAGCCAGCATCGCAATATCCGGCTCGATCTCAAGATGATCCGGAGCGACCGTCTTGCGCAGGACGGACAGGAGCTGTTCTTCCTTGCCCCTGAGCGACTCGCTGTCGGCGATCACGCTCAGCGTGTCGATGCCCGACGGGATATGCTCCACATTGATCCCCATATCCGCAAAGACATTCAGCACATCACGGATGAACCCGACCTCGCTGTTCATCATGCCCTTTTCCATATTGATGGCACAGAAGCCCTTCTTGCCCGCAATGCCCGTGATCGTGCGGGCTGGCTCGTCAGCCGTCTCGCTGTCTGGAATGATCATCGTGCCGGCATCCTCCGGCGCATTGGTGTTGCGGATGTTGATGGGGATGCCCGCCGTGCGCACGGGGAAGATCGCATCCTCATGCAGTACGGAAAAGCCCATATACGACAGCTCACGCAGTTCCTTGTAGGTGATGACCGGGATGACGACCGGATCTTCCACCACACGGGGGTCTGCCACGAGGATGCCGGACACATCCGTCCAGTTCTCATAGACCGCCGCATGGACAGCCCTTGCCACCAGCGAACCCGTGACATCCGAACCACCCCGGGAGAACGTGCGCACCCCGTAAACGGGGTGACTGCGTTACCTCGGC
>CANQYC010000075.1 GCA_947627945.1 uncultured Clostridia bacterium | reverse complement strand
CATCAGAGGCTATTTCCCCCGGGACGCTCCACCGCCGGATTATTATGCTATGATGAGGCAGCTATACCGCATCGGCAACAATCTCAATCAGATCGCCCAGAAGGCCCATGTGCTGAACGTGATCGACGTGCAGCGGTACGACGCCGGTGTCCGCCAATTCGAGGAAGCGGTCAGAGCCATCACCAAAACCACGATTCTGCCAAGGAGAATGAGTGAGGAAGACGTCCCCGGCTAATCTGCTAGGACCCGGTCACAGAACTCCTTGAGAAGAGGAATGTCCTGCTCGATCGTCTCCCATGTGGTCTGCACACTGATGCTGCCATAGGCGTGCGCCATCACATTGCGCATCCCACGTATCTCATCCCACGGCATTTCCCTGTGCGCCGCCCGGAATTCCAGGCTCAGATGACCGCCCAGCTCCCCGATCTGCAGAATGCACATCGCGCAACTGTTTCGATAGTCCTTGTCGGCCTTGAATGCTTCAAGGCTGTTCCCAAACCGCTCGTTTGCCTTTTCTATGTCCTCGCAGTAGGAGATGATATGCCGGAGGATCGATCTGTCACGCTCACTCGTGGTCATAGAGCAACACCTCCTCCGGTCGGATGTTGGCAAGAAACTCTGCGTCCAGGCTGTCGGAGGTGAGAAGATCCACCTTTCTGCCCAAACGCTCCTCCAAGGCAAGATGGAGACCGGACAAAGCAAACAGGCCGCGTATCTCACCCTTGTCGATCCGAAGGTCTATGTCGCTGTCAGCAGCAGCATCTCCGCGGGCAAACGAACCGAAAAGGAATATCCGTTCGGCGCCATACTGTTTTCCCAAGTCTGCCACAGTTCTCTGTATGTCGGCGATCTGAGGGACCTGAGCCATCGCTCTCCCTCCTTCCCTGTTTTGTGATTTATTATATCCTACCGGATAGCAAAACCAACACGTTTTACCTTGCAGGCATTAATACACTTGGCACCATCTGGATGACAGGCTCGTAGATTTTCCGTCTCATGCGGGGCGTGCAGGAGTTCCTGACTGGTCGGGTGGCACTGCTGTATTGTCGTCCACGTCTCAGCAAGAAATCACTGGTACGCCCTGCGGGCCTCTTATCACAGACATGGATGCACTTCTCGCCCAGCGGGACCAGTTTGCAGCACGTTATCATGCTGGAGTTATACAACCGCCTATGACGGGCACCATGCCGCCGCTGAGCGTCAAGGTGATTGCTTTTATGTACTATTGTTGATTTAGAACTCCCAATTTTCTATGTCGCATAGTTCAGTAATATTAAGAGACTTGATACCGTAACTAGCACATATCTGGGGAATTCTATTCTTCTTTTTCGGATTCTCTTCCGTAATCACTGTCAGCTCGTATTTCATCGCAGTTGCAATCAAAAATGCGTCTCCTGATGATTTGCAATCTGAGAAATCCAGCATTTTCGGGTGTTCATTAACTATCTTTTTAACATACTGCTGGATTTCATCATCAATCGGCAGTATAACACAGGCTTGTTTTCGCAGCCATCCCTTTATTGTATCATCTTGTATTTCATCAGCTATTTCCGAACAAGTAACAATCACCTTTTCCTCGATATATTTATCGATTCTTTCCCACTGACTTCTATATACTCTCCTTCGATGCGCTTCATTTTCCTTTTGAGATAGTATAGATGAAGCATCAATTATATATTTGTAGGGCGGTCCAAACAGTCTCATTTGTTCCATGTTGACACCTCCCACAAATACTTATCGACGTGCTTCTGGGCAATTCCCAAATGGCGTGAAATCTCCTGTTTGCTCAAAAGGTCATTGGCATAACCGTTGAGCAAACAACTACTGACCAGCGGGCTTGTCCTGTCTATCGCATCCCGGCTGATATTTTTGCGGATTTCTTTTGACCGGCCTTCTTTTCTCGCAATACGCTGTTCTTCCTTCTCGCGCTCAATATCTGCACGAAAGAGTTCCAAATATGTGCTATAGGCAGGCAGAGTAATAACTTTTAAATCATATAACCGCCGTGCGATAACCTCACGACTGACAGAGTACTTCTTTGCGATTTCTTCTATGTCATCTTTAGACAAGCGATGATGAGAATCATACTCATTAGAAAGCAATAGCCGCAATGAATCCTCTGGCACAAGGACCTCGCCTGCAACGGCGTTACAAAACACTTCTTCCTTTAAGGCCGATGAGCCATACATATCATTGCACATAGAGGATTCTCGTTTTAGGATATGAACCAATTCATGGATCATGGAAAAAGATTTTGCTGGAGGACGATCCTCCTCATTTAATCCGATTATCGGAATCTTTCCGTCACAAATTGCAATACCACGAAGGACTTCAACAGGTACATCTCTAAAGCAGTGTACAAATATCCCCTGTGCTTCTATTCCTTCTCTCAAAAGAAGGTACAGTTTCCTCATAGAAGTACATCTAAACTGTTCCTGCAAATCAAGAGACAACGTATGACGGATATAATTCGCCCATTTTTTACTGTTACCCGACGCTGGTGCAATCATACTGTACTGCGGAATTATCTCACCTAATTCGTCAGATAGAGCAAGCAAATAATCCAACTCCTGCAGCAAGTCAATAATAGCGATATTAACGGAGCTTTCATCCAACGTCTCTGTTCCGTATAGTGTACGCTTATTTTTTATTGATGGGATAGACTTATACGGGACAAGATCTGGCTCCATGTAAAGGCCGGCAAATGGCACATGGATGCAAGCCGCAATGGCCTTCGCCTGATTTACTGTTGGAAGCAGGGGATCATTTTCATCTATCCACTGACTATACTTGTCCTGCCTAAGTTTTGTTTTTAGCAAAATATATTCATTGGTGATCCTCTTTTTCTCGATGATCGTCAACAGTGTTCTTTTATTGATGAGAGCATACTGAAATGCCAAAACAGTGTCCCTCCCTTCTTGCGTAATATGTGCTAAAGGTTATAATACCTGCCTCAACATCTCCACTGCGCTTTCTTCTGCTGGATCATTGGTTCCAAGCTCCCCACGAAAAGCACGGGCGAGAATGGACTTTTTCATGGCTTCGATCTGGTCTAAAACGGCTTCGGCCGTTTCTTTGGCTTGTTGCTCTTTGATAAAAAGGCTGTCGATAATGCCAACAATTTTTTTCTGCTCATAAATCGTCGGCAACCTTAAAATGATAGCTCCAAGTTCTTTAGAGTTTATATTGTTGATTCCTGCAGAAGATTTAGCTTTATTAAACATTTGACACCGTCCATCGGAAGAATTTAAGTATCTAACTAAATATTCTGGTAAGATTTTTTCAGTTACTCTTATTCTAATTAAAAATGAAGCATACGCATAAGGCTGATTAAGTTTAGGAACTAATACACTTTTCCCCACCAAATTGCGGCTTCCATTTGAACGTATAATTAAAATATCATTTTCGTGAATTTGGCTCTCCTCAAAAATACTCCAATCCTTTAAGTACTTCATATCGCTAAAATCCAATTCTCCGTCAGTAACATTAGGAATCCTAAACACAGGCATACCGCTATTATTATAATCGCTTTTTTCAGATGTACCGTACTTAAAGTCAGATACCACTTCTGAAAGGCTGGTTAAATTCCAATTATCCAAAGTAATTCCGTTCTCTTGCCTCCACTTCTCCGTTAGCTCCCCTGTAAACGCCTTATGCAGAATTGCCGCTTTGCGGGCTTCAAAACCGTCTACCACTGCCTGCGCCTTTTCCTTCGCCTCGTCCAGTTTGGCAAACAGGTTTTCTATGCGGTCAACAATGCGTTGTTGCTCATGGGAAGGTGGCAAGGGAATAGGCGTGGCATTTGCATTGACTATTGTATATGTATCCACAGTTGTGCCCGATGACATTGAATGGATCATATTATCCATATAATTGCTTTTATATAAATAATAAGTATATTTAGGGTTTAACAACTGTTTGCTTTTTAGCCATATAACATTTCCATCCTTAAAATAGAAAGGGTTCTCGGAATCAATGATGTATGGAATACCAATCGTACCTACGCCACTAATAAGCAGGTCCCCAATTTGTGGAACACCATAGGTAGCTTTAAAAGTCCTATAAAGTTCATCTGAAATAAACAACTCATTATCAACATATCCTTGATTTGATAGCTTTACAAGCTCCCTTGTTCGATAAAAGGGTATTCCTTCAGAAAGCCAGTCCTCTTTGTGAACTCTTTTGCTTGACGTTACTTCATAAGCAGATTTAATATAAGTCCAGCACCAATTCTCAGGCACAGAATACGGCTGTTCCTCTGCTGGAACAAGAGCTTGCTCCAGCCGTTCCTCTACCGTCAATTTCTTTTCTCTTTTCTGCCGCCGCGCCATATCACACCTCTGCGCTTTCCAGCGACTTCAATTCCTTCACAACGCTCATGAGAAGATCCACCGCTTCTTCCAACTGTGCGATAGCTTCTTCACCGCTTTCAACCGGGTCGGGCAAATCTTCATAGTCAACGATGGAATCATCACGAATCAGGCCAAGATCCAAACTGTTGCCCTTGGCATCGATCTGCTCTCTGGTAAATACGCTCCACCGTTCGTCCTGTACAGCATGGCGGTCTTCCGCTTCATAGGCCGCTTCAAACGCTGCGAAATGCTCTTTCTTCAGCGGATTGGTCTTGCCGAAGGACGGCATATTGGTGCGCAGGTCATAGAACCACACTTCATGCGTGTTGCCTTTGTCGGTCTTTCCTCTGGTAAAGAACAGAACATTGGTCTTTACTCCCTGTGCATAGAAAATGCCAGTAGGCAGGCGCAGGATCGTATGCAGGTCGCATTTATCCATCAGGTCAACCCGAATCCTCTCACCTTCACCGTCTGCAAACAGAACGTTATCGGGAAGCACCACGGCGGCGCGGGCTTTCCCATCCGTTTTCAGACTGCGGTAAATGTGCTGCAGGAAGTTCAGTTGCTTGTTGCTGGTGGAGAAGGTAAAGTCATCACGGGTGGCACGTTCGCCGCCTTTCTTGGTGCCAAAGGGCGGGTTGGTGAGGACCAGGTCAAAGTCGTGCATCTGCTTGCCAAAGTTGGACAGGGTGTCCCCTAGCAGGATTTGGCCGTCGATGTCGTGGAGCATAGCGTTCATCAAAGCAAGACGGTGGGCGTCGTGAACCAATTCGCAGCCGGTGAACGCCTCTTTTTTCTCGAACTCCGCCACATCTGCGGGGAGGTCATAGAAATCGTCGGTATGCTCCCGAACATAGCGATGAGCAGCGATCATAAAGCCAAAAGTGCCGCAGGCGGGGTCGTTGCAGCGTTCTCCAGGCTGAGGCTTCATGAGCCGGGTCATCACGTCAATAAGCACCCGTGGAGTGAAGTACTGCCCGGCCCCGGACTTCTTTTCGCTGGCGTTCTTCTCCAGCAGGCCCTCATATAGTCCGCCCAAGCCTTCCTCCTTGGCGGAGTACCAGTCCAGGCCGTCAATGGACGTGATGATCTTCTCCAGATTCTTTGGCTCCTCAATATTTGTCATGGAACCTTGATAGATCTCACGGACACGGCCTGTGCAGTAGGTTCCAAACAGACGCAGTAGATCCTTATAGTAGTTATAGAGTTCGATTCCAGATTTGCTGGTCAGCTTGTCCCAACTATACGCCAGGATCACCGCTTTCTCCAGATTCTGTGCCTCTTGCTCGGAAGTCAATCCTTCCCTGTCCGAACACTCGGCCAGTGTCACGCCTATTTTAAACTGATGTTCTCTGTCCGTCTCATTGGCCATTTTCAGAAACAGGATGTAGGTCAGTTCCGTGACGTACTGGTGGTAGGTGATGCCATCGTCCCGCAGGACGTTGCACAAATTCCACAGCTTGGAGACGATTTCCTGGGTGGTCATCTCACACCTCCAAAGGTATTCCAACCTATTTCGGATGCAATTTTCAACACTACATCATCAACGACTTGGGATTGATAAGGTTCTTGAATTTTCTCTTTATTTTCAAACAGGTCATGTATCGCCTGCAAAATCTTTTCTTCTGCTTCCTTCTGATCTTGTGGAAGCGGAGCAGGCCATTGTGCTCGCCGCATAAGAGCCCCATTTACCATTGCCGAAAAGGCATTATTAAAAAAATCCCTCAAAAAATCATAAAGATTCATGCGATTCTCCCTCCATCGTCATATAGGTACTCGTTCAGTTCCAGCACAACGTTCTCCAGCTGCCCCTGGAACACCTTGTTGATTTTTGTAAACCCGCCGGCACTCTTGAAACGGCTATCCTCCTCAAAGACGGACACATTGAGTACCGACTCCTCCAACAGGTACTTCTCCATGCGGCTGATCCAGGTCAGCTCCTGCTGGGTGAATCTGTGGGCCTTTCTTAGCTTGTCCACCGCTCGATGGATGCGGGCCTCGTGGCTAATCAGGGCAGAGCCGATGGCATAGCGCCGAATCAGGCTGATGATATCGGCAGCCATCTCCTCATTGGTCAGTTCGCAGATAGCTGTATTGAGCTGCTGGGCGGTGAAGCCCTCCCGGTCCAAAGTCAACAGCAAATCCCGAAGACTTTGCCGGGTCAGTTCCCGGGGGCGGGTACAGACAATATTCAGGGCAGCCACCTTGTTGATATTGGTCTTCACATAGTCCGCGAAAGCGTCCAAATAATCTTCTGGACGGCTACCAGTGCCATAGCCCCGAGTGTGGCTGATGAGTTCGTCCGGTGTATTGGAAATGACCACTGGACGTCTGCCGTTGGCGTGAGTTTCCTGGAGAAAATCAAACAGAGCATGATCCGACAAGATGCGGTTCTTGGCCTCCGGGACTGTCATATTCTCAATCTGGTCGATGTATTTTGCAGGATCCAGACCTCCGGACAAGTTAATGAAATGCTCCAAAGTTTCACTGTCTAGCTTGTGTTTCTGCCGCTGGAGTTTGGCGATGATCTGGTCAATCTGATAGGCAGCCTGAGCAGTATCGTCCAGCACCTCCAGCCCATCCAGTAACTGCCCGTATGTAGCAGAGGGGTCCGCCGTGACCGGCTTCATTGTGTTGACGGGTTCCAGCGATTCATAGACGCCCACAGGGTCATATATCTCAAAGTGAGTCTTTTTTATCTTAGGGCACAGGCGGGTGGCCCTGCCAAGCATCTGCTCGAACAAGATTCGGGACTTCACCCGACGCAGGAAGACAAGATTGGTAATTTCCGGCACGTCGATACCCGTGGTCAGCAGGTCCACTGTAACTGCGACACTGGGGAATCGCTCGTTTTTGAACCGTTTGATGGCCTCCTGGACCTTCTTCGGGTTGCCGCCGCCCACACTGCCTGTGATTTTCATGATGGCATCGTTGTCCACACCGTAGTCCTTGTAGATATTCTTCAGAATATCCACGATCATATCGGCATGGTTGTCATCTACGGCATAGATCAGGGTTTTTCCCTGCTCCTCCGGGTTCTCCGGGTCAATATAACGGGCGACCTCCGCCAAGACCGTCTCGTTGAAGGAGCGGGTAATGACCTTTTTGTTGAATTGTTCCACATCAAAGTCCAGCTCGTCCTCCAACAGTTCGCTGTTGGTCAGCTCCCCGGTAACTGGATCATAGATGGTCACGGTATCGCCGGACTGATAGTGGATGCCTTCATCCCGCAGTTTGGTGTGAAGGTCGTGGGGTGCGTCATGGTCCACCAGATAACCTTCGATCACAGCTTCCCGGTAGGTGTATTTGAACACCGGCTCACCGAAAATCTGTGTAGTCTGGAGGGCTGGGGTAGCGGTGAGGGCAATCTTTACCGCGTCGAAATACTCTATCACACTGCGGTATTTGCTCTGATAGTCCCGCTGATCCCGGTAGAGCAGTTCGGTGTCGCCCATCTCTTTATCCAGAATATAGCCACGGTGGGCCTCATCCACGATAATCAGGTCATAGTCGGTGACAGAGGGTATGCTTTCTCCGTCATTATATAGGATACGCCGAACCATTCCCTGGACCGTCGCCACATGGATACGGGTCTCCCTCTCAATGAAGGTATCATCCAGCCCCTTGATGCTGTAGATGTTATCCAAGGTCTTCAGATCCTCCAGCTTGACTTCTTTGAAAACGTCCTGAGCCTGCTCCCCCAGCGCTGTGCGGTCCACCACGAACAGGATTCGTTTGAACCGGCCGGTTTTCAGAAAACGGTAGATCATGCCCAGTACCGTTCTGGTTTTGCCGGTGCCGGTGGCCATGGCCAGCAGGGCGGTGCGGCTGCCATTGACAATGGCAGCTTCTGCCGCCTGGATTGCCCGAATCTGATACTCCCGAAGATTCAGGCCATCCTTATCACGCAACAGATCATAGGGCAAATCTTTCAGCGATTGGTTCCCGGTCTGAATATCCTTTTCCAGCAGTTCCAGCATACCATCTGGGCTCATCCAGCCTCGCAGAGCCTGCGGTATGTTGGAGGGTTCCCGCAGGTCCAGAAACCATATACCAGACTTTGTATTGTATTGCTCCAAGTAGGGCCTGCCGTTGGTAGCAAACGTGAATGGGACTTTATAAACGCCCCAGGTCCCGATTTGATAGACGGCATCCTCTGCCCGGATACTTCTGGGATACTCCTTGCCCTGATAGTCCAAAACAGAAGGAATGTCTTTATGTTCTGCCTTGGCCTCAATGATTCCTACCAGCTTCAGCCCAGCGAACAGCGCATAGTCTGCCCGACCGTAATTTCCAACAGTGGAGTCTGTGGGCCACTCCGCAATAGCCAGATTATGGCCCTTGCTAGGCCGAGTTCCTTTAGAATAACGCAGATTTTCTGTATCGGCCTCCCATCCCACTTTCCGAAGCTGTTCATCAATAAGATAGCGGGTTTCTGCCTCCGTGCGCACTCTTTGGCTCGCCGCTTTACTCGCTCGTTGCTGTCGGGTTTCTTTTGCCACTTTAGGGGCGGCGATGGCTGCAGCCTCTGCCTCCTGAACCAGCTTGTCTTCTTGTTCTTGTTCCGCTTTTTTATCTGCCACAACAGGCACAGAATCATTCTGGGGCGTCACAAAAGGCTTGCTCTGATAATTCCAGTCCCCATAAGTTTGCATAAACCACTCACACAAGCCGTATGCCATTTGGAGCAGCGTTTTACTATCTTCTACAGAAGCATAGTTTTCATGTACTGCTTTGTTGCGGACTTTTCGGAGTGCGTGAAGAATATCAGATATATCTCGTGTAATCAACCCTTCCCGAAGAAGCGTGTCAATCCGTGCGACAGCAGTATTATCATAGGGTAGTTCCAGACGATCATAGGTAAAAATCAAATTGACGATCGTTTCACCGATCATACCCAACTTCAGCAGGCAGGAATTGGCGTCAGAATAGCAATATTTTTCTGCCAACTCACCGAAATTAGCCAGCACAGGAAAATAGCTATTCAAGAACTCAAAATTTGATTTCATGTCAACCCCTCCTTAGTGGTCAATCGGGGAAGCGTCAACAAATTCCACAACATCCCCAATGTTGCATTTCAGCACACGGCATATCTTTTCCAGTGTATCCATGCTGACAGGCTCATTCTTATTGATTTTTGCCATGACATTTTGGCTTATCTCTGCAGATGCTTTTAGGTCTTTTGGCTTTATATTCAAGTCAATCATTCGTTTCTTCATCTTGTTATATGAAATGGCCATTGTCAGCCTCCCTTTCACAGAGCACCATAAGTGTTTATATTATACAATATGCAATCACCCTTTTCAAGGCAATTATCATGATATAATGATATTTCAGCACTTCTTAACCATCCATGACCGATGATGATTTAATTGTATTTATAGTTAAATACTGAGGCCGCCGGAACAATCCGGCGGCATTTTCTTGCTGGCAATTTCCAACTGTCGAAATGTGTCAACAAATTTTTCTTGCCTCTTTCTAACTTTTTGGCCTCTCCCGGCGGCTATATAGTGAGAGGGAAATCCCTTCAGTTGAAGCCAAAATTGTGAACAATTTGTAAATTCTGCAAAAGCAGGGTACACAAACCCGGTTCTAACTTAGGTAGATAGTAGAGGGACATCCTT
>CANQYC010000074.1 GCA_947627945.1 uncultured Clostridia bacterium | reverse complement strand
CACCCCCCTCAAACAAAGCCCCCTCCCCGCTGGCGGGGAGGGGGTTGGGGGTGGGGCAATAGCTTCTCCCTTCGCCGAAGGCGTTGGGATGAAGCGTTTCCCGAACTACCATCGCAGGCAGGAACAAAACAGCACCTTGACAGTCCTTGTGCGTCCCGGAACCGGCAGCCTGCCGGTCAGTCCCTTTTGACTTGATCCATGCAGCGTTGGAACACTTCCAGCACTTTCGGATTAAAGGCACCGCACTCCCCGTTATAGATCATGCTGACCGCCTTTTCATGGCTGAATGCCGCCTTATAGACACGGGGGGATGTGAGGGCATCATAGACGTCAGCCACTGCCACGACCTGCGACCAGATGGTGATCTCATCGCCTTTCAGACCGTCCGGATAGCCCCTGCCATCCCAGCGTTCATGGTGGTGCCGTGCAATGTCATAACTATAATTATAAATGCCGATGTCCATGATGTCCGGGATCTCCTTGAGGATGTCGCAGCCCTTGACGGTGTGCTGCTTCATGATCTCAAATTCTTCCTTTGTCAGCCGTCCGGGCTTTTGCAGGATGTTGTCCGGGATCGCAATTTTTCCGACATCGTGCAGGACGGATGCCGTCACGATCTTGTCGATCTCTGCCTTCGGAAGATAGTATTCCGGATACATCTCACTTGCCGCCGTCATCAGGATCTCCGTCAGCCCGCAGATGCGCTTGACATGCTCGCCGGATTCACAGTCACGGAATTCGATCAGTGTCGCCAGCGTCTCGACCATCGACAGGTTGATGGCACTCAGCTTTTCCACCTGCTCCTTGACGATCTCCTCGAGCGCATTCCGGTGGCGGTACAGTTCAATGATATTCCCGATACGGCACTGGAGGAAGTTCATCATGAACGGCTTGACAATGACATCGACCGCTCCCAGATTATATGCCTCCATCAGCTTTTCTTCTTCGTTTGCAGCCGTGATGATAAAGACCGGTGTATGCAGGATACGCCCGTTATGGTTCATGTCCCGCAGCACGTCCAGTCCGCCTTTGACGGGCATGACCAGATCGAGCAGCACCGCAGCGATCCGGGGGTTTTTGTCCAGCATCGCAATGGCTTCTTCTCCGTTCTCTGCTTCAAGCACCTCATAGGACTCCTTGAATCCCTCCGCCAGAATGACACGGTTGATCTCCATATCATCGACGATCAAAATAGTCTCCTTCATGTATGTACCTCCGTTGCTCCTCCCGTATCGTTTGTTGGAAGGTTACTGGTATTTTTCAATGCATGCGACGATCTGCTCCTGTACGGGGATCGTCTCGAGCAGTTTCTGCTTTGCCTCCTCGATCTGCCCTGCACGGAACAATGTCATAATATCCGAATAGGCAGCATAGAGCGGCGTCAGCGACAGATTTCCCGTCACGCCTTTCAGGGTGTGTGCATTGTTCTGCGCCTGCTCGATGTCACCGGATTCGATCAGCGGCAGCACCGGCAGTCCCTCTGCGGTCGGCACAAATTTCTTGACCATCCGCTCATACAGCGATTCGTTGTTCATGAACCTTGCGAGTGCTTCATCGGTGTTCACGCCCAGTGTGCGCAGTTCTTCCATCATACTCATTAGCAATTTCCTCCCGGTGTGTTGATCTGTGAGATTTTCAGCGGGGTGCGTTCCGGCATCCCCTATGGTAAGGCAAAACAGGATCGTCTTGCTCTTGTCACTTTAAGTATTTCTTCATGGTCTCAAAGAGCTTTTCCATGTTGATGGGCTTTGCCGTGTGGTCATTCATCCCGCAGGCAAGTGCCGCCTTTCTGTCCTCTGTAAAGGCATTTGCCGTCATGGCAATGATCGGGATATTCGCCAGCTCCGGATCCTCCAGCGCACGGATGCGCCTTGTCGCCTCGTAGCCGTCCATCACCGGCATCTGGACATCCATCAAGATCAGATCATAGTAGCCGTGACGGGACTTTGTCACCATGTCCACCGCCACCGTGCCGTCTTCGGCACATTCTACCTTGAATCCGCTTTCCACCAAAATTTCCTCGGCGATCTCACGGTTCAGCTCATTGTCCTCGACCAGCAGGATGCGCTTGCCCTGCATGCTGCGGTCCGGCTGCGGCAGCACCGCCTGTTTCACATTGCCGTCCGGCTTCCCGATCGCCGACAGCAGCGTATCCCGCAGCGAGGAAACGAAGATGGGCTTATTGCAGAAAGCCGTGACGCCCGCTGCCCTTGCCTCGTCCTCGATGCTGCTCCAGTCGTAGGCGGTCAGGATGATGATCGGCACATTGCTGCTGATCTCCGCACGGATGCGTCTGGCGATCTCCACGCCGTTGAGATCGGGAAGCTGCCAGTCGATGATGTAGGCATCGAACTCATCCCCCAGCTCATAGGCATGTTTCGCATGCAGTATCGCTTCCTTGCCGGAAAGTGTCCAGTCTGCCCGCAGTCCGAGCTGTACCAGCATCTTCGACACGCTGTCGCAGACGGTATAATCATCATCCACCACCAGCGAGCGCATGCCCATCATTTCCTTGATGACTTCGACCTGCCGGCGTTCTGACTGGAGTTTCAGCTCCAGCTGGAGGATGAATTCCGTCCCCTTGCCCTGTTCGCTCCGGGCTTCGATCTTGCCGCCCATCATATCCACGATATTTTTGGCGATCGCCATGCCGAGACCGGTTCCCTGTATCCCGCTGACGGTGGTGTTCTGTTCCCGTTCAAATGGCTCGAACACATGCTTGATGAATTCCGGGCTCATGCCGATGCCGGTGTCCTTGACATGGATCTCGTAGGCGGCATAGCCCTCCGGCGCACCGTGCATCTGCCTGAAGATGAGCGACACATCGCCGCCCGCCGGCGTGAACTTGATGGCATTGCCGAGCAGGTTCAGCAGTACCTGATTGAGGTGGAGCTTGTCGCAGTAGACATCCTCATCGATGACGTCGATCGTGTCGATGTAGAAATTGAGCTGCTTTGCCTGTATCTGGCTTTGCAGGATGTTGCGCAGGTCATGCAGCATATCCGGCAGACTGCACTCCACTTCCTCAATATCCACACGGCCGCTCTCGATGCGGCTCATATCCAGCACATCGTTGATGAGACTCAGCAGATGATTGCTCGACGAGAGGATCTTTGACAGGTAGGTCTGCACCCGTTCCTTATGGTCGATATTGGTCGCCGCCAGTGTGGTGTAGCCGATGATGGCATTCATGGGCGTGCGGATGTCGTGGGACATATTCGAGAGGAACATGGTCTTTGCCCGTTCGGCATTTTCCGCCTTGATGAGACGTTCCTCCAGCACTGCCTTTTCGAGGGTGACGCTGGTATTGCGGATCGTCCACACAAGGAAAATGACCATGATGACGAATTCCATGCAGATCATGAAGATGCAGGTCCTTCGCACATGGTAGAGGTTGGCAAAGACTTCCGTTTCCGGTGCGGAGATGCAGATCGTCCAGTTGTTCCCGAGGAAGGAATGCTCCTGCTGCTCCTCTGCCGTCACCATCGGCTCATAGTAGAAATACAGATACGCCTGCGCCGCATCGGAGTAGAAGATGGAGTAGCCATCCTCCCCGCTCATGAGGCTTTGCAGCATATCCGCATTCTTGCTGCCGCCCTTGGTCTTCAGTCCCTCGAGCTGTGAGACATCGCCGAGGGTGTCGTGCAAGGTGTCCATCAGGAAATCGCCGGAATCCCGGTTGATGAGGTACACGTCCGCCATGCCATTATAGGCAGTGCCGGCATTGAGCGTCTCCGGCAGCTTTTCGAGTTCCGTGGAAGAATACAGTACCCCCACCGTTTCACCGTCCTGCGTGATCGGCACAAAGTGGCGTATCACCATTTGGTTGTCATCGAGGACATTGGGCATTTTCTGGGAGATGTATTCGCCTTTCTGCGCCTCCTCCTCGAAAGAGAGCTTTCCGGTGACATCCTGCTGGAAATTGTTTCCGGCAATAAGGATGTCGCCGGGCAGCAGCAGATTCAGGGACGTGGTGGGCGTCAGTTTGTCATATTCATCAAGGATGGCGGCGAGGTTGTCGTAATCATAGCGTCCCGCATCATCCGTCTCGATGGTCATGATCCCGGCGAGGGAATTGAGGATCTCGCTGTCCCTCGTCAGTTTATCACGGATATTTGCGGTCACGGTATCTACGGTCTCCGAGACCCTTTGATAACACCGCTGCTCCGTGGTATAGCTGATGCGGGCATAGGTGGCAGACATGACGATGGTGGTCAGTATGATCACGATGAGCGCAGCGACAACATTCTTTTCTCTCATTTTCTTCTGGTTGCGTGATGTCCTTGCCGCCATGTATACTGCCTCCCTGTTATAAAATTAACTTTCTCTCTTTCATTATAATAAATTTTCGTCGATCTGTCAAGAGGTTCCCTGCATTTTCCATGAAAACTGTCGATCCGCACAAAAAATGAAAACCCACCCTATCATGACGCCCGCAGGGAGAGCGCATGCCGTCTGTGCCGCCTGAAATGCCCGCCTCCCTTTGCCATACGCAGAGAGGCGGGCGTCTTGCTTAGTCGACAACGACTTTATTCTTGCCGGTCTTTTTGGCTTTGTACAGTGCCGTATCCACACGGATGCAGAGGGAATCCACGGTGTCGTCCGGACGTGCCTGCGTGACGCCAAGGCTGATGGTCTGCGGACGGACATTGTGGAAACTGGTATTGGAGAAGCACTGCCGGATCAGTTCGGCGATGAGCGATGCCGCAGAGATCTCCGTATCCGCCAGCACGAGCATGAATTCCTCTCCGCCCCATCTGCCGGCGGAAAAACTTGCGTTAGACTTCACCTGTTCATTGCGCAGGATGTTGGCGAGGGCGACGAGGACGGCATCCCCCTCCTGATGTCCGTAGGTATCGTTGACCTGCTTGAAATTATCAATATCGAGCATGATGACCGAGAAAGCAGTAGAGTCCACGCTGCGCAGCTGTTCCTCGATCCGCCGCTGTGTTTCCGCACGGTTGTACAGCCCCGTCATGCCGTCGGTGATGGCAGCTTGCTGCAAATTGCGGTTCGCTGCCTCGAGGCGGCTGTTCATCTCCTCCAGCTCCAGTGAGGTGGCACCGATGAACGTTGCCAGACGTGACACGAGCGGCATTTTCGACAGGGAGACCTGCCGCTCCGGCAGGATGTCCTCCTGCGGCGGTGCCTCGCCCTCCCGCATGGCGGCAATGACGAGCGTGACGTTGTGCTGGTTCAGGCAGCCCTTGTCACGCAGAAATTCCCCGTGCGAGAAAAATCCGGTGGAGGGTGCAATGTCCCGGAACGGCTCGAGTTCATAGGTCGCCTCGTTCGATGTCCAGAACGTGCGCCGTGCCGCACAGGAGAAAATATGCATCACATCCGGGCTGAACCGGCGGATGCGGCTGCTGTCGTGGGCAATGCTGTCCAGAATGGTCTTGGGGTCGCCGTAGGAGATGCGCACCGTGGAACCGGGTTCGATGTCCGAGGACATGGAGATGGAACCGTCCGGATGGCTTGCCGTCGGCACACGCAGGATGGTCGTGTCATTATGTTCGTAGAAAAGCGGAAATTCGAGCGTATTGTAGAAGAAATTCTCATCATTCCGGATGTTGAGATATTTATGGTACACATCATATGCCGGGATGCCGTCCAGCTCCCGGAGTAGACTGCCCTCACAGGCGGTCACATGGAACTTCCTGCCGAGCGGTTTCCAGCCGGTGATGCGGATGGAATCCACATAGAATTCCTCACCGCCGTAGAACACCACGATGACGCTGCTGCGGGAGAAGCCGCCCGCTTTGGAAAAGACGCAGCAGTCGGAGCTGGTGATGTCGCCGCTGCACGAGATGCCGCCGAAGATCTGGATATCCGGGCGCAGTGTGCGCAGTCCCTCGCAGAACCGGGTGGTAGAATCCTTGGGAATGGTGAAATACAGCTCGACCGCCCGCACCCATGCATGCGCCTGTGCCTTTGCGGCGATGTCTGCCGTGATCTCCTCCGCCGATGCCTGTGCAAGGTCATACTGGAACACCATGCAGTGTGTGGTGGCTTGCTCAAGTACGATGGCGGTGACGATCTGAGTGCCGGAAAGCTGGCAGTCCACCAGATTCCCATTGGTGGAGCAGCCGAAATACGGCGCATCAGGAAAGACTTCCTCAATGCTCCGGCAGACGGACATGACCTCCTCCTCGCCGAGCAGCTCGGAAAAGATCTGAAAAACCACATTCTCATACCCCTCTTTGCGGCAGAGTTCCCGGAACGACTCCAATCCCTCAGTAAAGCCGCCGCTCTTGCCGCATACGATCGGATAATGTTTCATAGTGTTCTCCTTTGCACCGGAAAGCGCAGGGACTGCGGCTCCCGGCTCGTATGTGTATATTTTTATCAGCAATTATAGCACATTTTCACAAAATTTTCAAGCATTCCGGAAAAAGATTTACAGATTATTTACGATTGCAGGGAGGATCGCAGCTCCTGCAGCAGTACGGAGGCAATGTCACTGGTGCTGACTTCTCCGGAGACCCTGTCCTCAATGACGATGCAGAATGCGACCGGGAATGCCGGGTCATCCACAAAGCCCGTCAGCAGGGAATTTTCCTTGTCGCCGTTCTCCACCTGTGCCGTGCCGCTCTTGACGCCGACATCCGTGCCGGGCAGGAGGCTGCTGTAGTTTTTCGTGCCGTTGTCGAGCATGATCTGCCGCACATATCCGGCACTTTCGGCGGTGAACATCCGGCTCCCGTGAGAGGTCTGCGTCCGTGTACCTGCCTTGCCCTGCACATCGGTGACATGGTCGATGAGATAGGGCATCGTCGCAATGCCGGTGGTGTTGGCGATGGCACTCTGCCATGTCATCATTTGCAGAGGGCTGACAAGGGTCGTCCCCTGCCCCATGCAGCTCCACTGGGTATTGAACTCCCGTTTGTCCGTCAGGTCGGTCGAAGCGGTGTACGCACGGATGCCGTTGACATCAAGGTAGGTCTGCTCCCCCTCTCCGTTCACACGGTATCCCATATCCCGGTAGGTATCTGCAATGTCGGCAAGCGTCCAGTCCATGTCCTCCACGAGCTGTGCAAAAAAGGGATTGCAGCTGTTGGCAAAGGCAGCGGTGACATCCTGTTCGCCGTGTCCGCTGCTGTGGTGACACTTGATCACCTCGCCGGTGAGGTTCGTATAGCTGCCAGTGCAGGAAAAGCGTTTGGCGGACAGCTTCTCATAGCCCATGCTTTCGAGGGCAGCGATGGTGGTGGAGATCTTCTGTGTGGAGCCGGGCACGGTCGGGTAGAACACCGAACAGAGCAGGCTGCCGTTTTCGAGCGTATCGAGGTCGGAATAATGGTTGAGGATGTTCACGCTCGGCTTGCTCAGGCAGATGTAGATCTCGCCCGTGACATAGTTATACGCAACGGCACAGCCATTCTTTGCGCCGAAGGCATTGTACACCTTCCGGTTGGCAGCATGGTCGAGGGTGCAGTAGATCGCCGCCTTGCCATGCTCCTGCTCGCCGAGCATAAAGCTGAAATTGGCAAGCAGATCCTTGTTCTGGGCAACGAGGGTATTGGTCATCTGCCGGGAATCGTCGCCGATGAAGTTGCCGACATCGAGGAAATGGTCGGCACCATAAGTGGCAGCATCGGCATTGGCATCAAACAGCACATCGCCCTCCCGGTCATAGACCAGACCGAGCGGCGCATTGCCGGACTGGGAGATGTAATAGCCCGCCTCCGACTGGAGCCGATAGATCAGAAATGCAAATGCCGCCAAAAATACCAGCAGCATCAGCGTGATGAGATGTTGTCCTCTGCGGATGCTTTTCATGCGGTGCGCCCCCTTTCGGCGGACGGTTTTCTGCGGGATGCGGCATGGTGGAACAGCGGGGACTGTCCTGCCTTGAGCATCCCCACCAGAAAGCCGCAGGTGATCATGGAACTGCCGCCCTGTGCGATGAACGGCAGCGTGACGCCGGTGAACGGGATGAGATTGCACGAGCCGAAGATGTTCAGTGCCATCTGCGCCAGAAAGACGGCAGTCACCCCGACCGTCATGGTGGCGTGGTAGTAGCTCTTCGGCGGGTTCATCAGCACGGTCGTGAGCATGATGAGGATGATCAGCACCGTGATGCCCGCATACAGAAGTCCCCATTCCTCACAGATGGAGCAGAACACGATGTCCGATTCATAGGCAAAGATCTTGTACATGGAGCCGTTCCCCGGTCCGAGACCGAGCCAGCCGCCCCGGGCAATGCCGATGAGTGCCTCACACTGCTGGTATCCGTCGCCGTAGCGGTCTGCCCAGATGTCCACATGCAGACGCCGCTGCACATACTCCGGTGCCTTCATCCATGCCACGATCATCACCAGCACGCCGACCACGCACATGGCGGCGATGGCTGTCTTGTGGATCTTTGCCCGTGGGTAGCAGAGGCGGCAGATGAGGGCGCAGCCGAACACTGCCGCAAAGGTCGGCAGGCTGCCGAGGTCATGGCACCACCACTGGAGTGCGAGGATGAGCAAAGTGATGCCGCACAGGCAGAGCGTATCTTTGGAGACATAGAAAAACAGCAGCTTGACCTTTTTGTGCAGCTCCATGATGGAAGCAGCACAGAGGAGAACGAAGCAGGGTTTGAGAAATTCCGAGGGCTGGATGGAAAAACTGCCGATGAGGATCCACTTGCGATCCTTGTTGGTGAACAGGACGATCGACAGCATGATCAGGATGCAGAGCAGGTAGATGTATTTCTTCTGCCGCCGGATCCATTCATGGTTGCGGGCAAGGAGAAACCCTGCCTCACAGGACACGAGGGCGGCAACGCAGAAAAACAGATGCTTGACGGACAGATGGATGCTCCCGAAGCAGGACTGGAAGATCAGGCTCATATTGAGGATGCCGAGCAGCATGATGTCGAGGGTGTAGGTCATCTGACGGTAGCAGGCAAAGGCAACGATGCCCGCCAGATCAAGCCCGAGTACCGCCAGCACGAGCAGGGCAAAGTCCCTGCCGGATGGCAGCGCACTGCGCACCAGCACGATCCCGAGCATGGACAGGTGCGTGAGCAGCATCAGCGTGATGCTGGCGACATAGGACAATCCGTTTTTATACACGGCGTGTACCTCCTTTCCCGGTCTTCGGCGGTGCCTTTTTGGTTTTTTTCGCCGCACTGCCGCCCGCAGGGGTCAGGTAGAGCTGCACATTTCCGAGGCGGATGCAGTCCCCCGGCGACAGCTTTGCCTGCCGCACACGGCGTTCATTGACGAATGTGCCGCCTTTGGAAGAAAGATCGGTGATGCTCCAGACGCCGCCGGAGACGGTCATGACCGCATGGTAGCGGGAGACGGAATTGTCCGACAGGCGGATGTCGGCGGAAATATGGCGGCCGAGCAGGATCTCATCGGCTTCGAGGGGATAGCGTTTGTCCCAGATGCGCAGCTCCAGTTCGGAGCTGATGCGCTGCCAGCGTTTCCGGCAGAGCTTGCTCTCCCGGTTCGCAGCGAGGATAACGGACAAGGCAAAGAGGTCGAGGATGACGACAGCCGCTGCACAGAGCAGGATGTCGGAGATCTCCAGACCCGATAAAAATGTCAGCAGCTCTGACATCTGAACATCAACTCCATTCCGGAAAGAATGACCGGACAGCAGAAACGCTGCCGTCCTGTAATATCTTCATGATACCATATTTCCCGCAGCGGTGCAACCGTATTTGTGAATTTAAGCAAATCTTAAGCAGCAGTTTCGGAATTTTCAATAAATTTCAAATTTGCTATTGCAATTTTTTAGGAAATATGTTATAATAAACCTACCGGGGCTATCCCGGGACATCATCACCGGAGCGATCCGTGCGAAGGAGGAAGCTGTTTTGAAAATTACAGTCAATGCAAAGAAAATGCAGATCTCACAGGCGTTTACAGAATATGCGCAGAAGCGTCTTGACACGAAACTGGACAAGTTTTTTGGTGAAGAAGCGGATGCGAAGCTCATGCTCACCGAGCAGAGGGGCAAGATCGTCCTGGAGCTGACCGTGCGCTACGACCAGATGCTCTACCGTGCCGAACAGACGGCAATGGACAAGAACGATGCGCTGGATGCTGCCATTGATAAGATCATCCGCCAGATCCGCAAGAATAAGACCCGTCTGGAAAAGCGGCTGAAGGAGAACGCCTTCAAGCAGGAATTTCAGGATACCGTGGAGGAGGCAGACATCACCCTCATCCGCAGCAAGAAGTTCAAGCTGCGCCCGATGAGCGTGGAGGAGGCTATTTTGCAGATGAATATGCTGGGGCATAATTTCTTCATGTTCAACAATGCGGCAACGGGGGCTACGAATGTTGTATACCGCCGTGAGGACGAGGGGTATGCACTTCTGGAGCCGGAGGATTGAGCAGCGTGACGCTGCACCCGTGCGGCAACGTGACGTTGCATCCCCGCGCATTCTATAGTGTTCAAGCTTTGTGACGGTCAAGGCTTGCGCTGA
>CANQYC010000073.1 GCA_947627945.1 uncultured Clostridia bacterium | reverse complement strand
GTCGATGAGGCGCACTGCGTTTCCCAGTGGGGGCAGGATTTTCGTCCGAGCTACCTCAAGATCGTTCATTTTCTGGCGCAGCTCCCTGAAAGACCCCGCATTGCCGCCTTTACGGCGACAGCGACACAGGAGGTCGCAGCTGACATTGAACGCATCCTCGGACTTCGGGATCCCTACGCCATATCCACCGGATTTGACAGGGAAAACCTCTTTTTCGGTGTGCAGCAGCCAAGGGACAAGCTCCATGCACTGGTGGACATCCTGCGGGAACATGCGGGCAGATCCGGCATCGTCTACTGCCTTTCCCGCCGTCTGGTGGAGCAGGTGACAGAGGAACTTTGCAAGCTGGGCATTTCTGCCACACGGTACCATGCCGGATTGTCCGATGCGGAGCGGCGGCAGAATCAGGACGATTTCCTCTACGACCGCATCCCCGTGATGGTGGCGACAAATGCCTTTGGCATGGGGATCGACAAGTCCGATGTCGGGTTTGTCATTCACTATAATATGCCCAAAAATCTCGAAAGCTACTATCAGGAGGCAGGGCGTGCCGGACGTGACGGCAGCCGGGCAGACTGCATCATTCTCTACAGCGGCTCCGATGTCCGGCTCAATCAGTTCATGATCTCCCATACAGCAGAAAATGAGGAACTGACTGAGGAAGCCCGCATGCAGATCCGGCAGCAGGATGAGGAACGTCTGAAGCGCATGACATTCTACTGCACCCGCCAGAGCTGCCTGCGGCAGTATCTGCTGCAATATTTCGGGGAGAAGTCAGTCGATCACTGCGGCAATTGCAGCTGCTGCCTGAATCATTATATCCAGCGGGATATTTCTGTGGATGCGCTGAAGATCGTCTCCTGCATCTACCGCCTGCACCAGCGGGGACTGCATTTCGGGATAAAGGCACTCATCGACATCCTGCGGGGCAACGAGACAGAACAGCTCCGCAAATTCCATCTGGACAGCCTTTCCACATTCGGCATCATGCAGGACATCTCCGAGAAGACCTGCCGTGAGATGATACGCTATCTGCTGGCGGAGGACTGGATCATCCAGAGCGGGGAGTATCCGGTGCTGCGGCTCAACCGGAATTCCGCCCGGCTCCTCAAGGAGCGTCCGCAGCTCATGATGAATGTGCTGAAAGAGACGACACCCCGGAAAGAACGTGCATCCCGCAGCGGTACGCCCGTAGATGTGGATGAAAAGCTGTATCTGCGTCTGAAACAGGTGCGCAGGGACATTGCTGCGAAAGAGCTTGTTCCCGCCTACATCATCTTCACCGACAGCACGCTGCAGGACATGTGCCGCAAGATGCCGGTGACAGATATGGCATTTCTCTCCGTCTCCGGTGTCGGGCGGGTGAAGCTCGAAAAGTACGGAACGCCTTTCATGGAGGAGATCGGGAGCTATCTCAGGGAATCTACATAACATCAGAAAAGGAGCTTTTATGGATATTATCGGTATACTGACAGAGGAATTTTCCGTCCGCCGTGAACAGGCAGAAAATGTGGTGGCACTGCTCGATGATGGCAAGACGGTGCCGTTTATCGCACGTTACCGCAAGGAGATGCACGGCGCACTCGACGACCAGACCATCCGCCGCATGGCACTGCGCCTGCAGGCACTCCGGAACTTAGAGGAACGCAAGGAGCAGGTGCGTGCTGCCATTGAGGCAAAGGGCGCACTGACAGAGGAGATCTCCGCTGCGCTCGATGCTGCCATGACCATGGTCGAGGTGGAGGATCTCTATCGTCCCTATAAGGAAAAACGCCGCACCCGTGGTTCGATTGCGAGGGAAAGGGGACTCGCCCCGCTGGCGGAATTGCTGCTTGCCCAGTCGCCTGATGCCGATCCCGAAGCGGAGGCAGCCGCCTATGTTTCGGAAGAAAAGGAAGTCCCGGATGCTGCCGCAGCCTTGCAGGGGGCAATGGATATCCTTGCGGAACAGATCGCCGATGATGCACAGATCCGCACATCTCTGCGTGACCTGTACCAGCGTTTCGGGACGCTCGTCTGCACGGCGGCAGACCCGGAGCAGGACAGTGTCTACCGGAATTACTATGCCTTCGAGAGCCTGATGCCCCGGTTACAGGGACACCAGATCCTTGCCATCCACAGGGGAGAAAAGGAGGGATTCCTCAAAGTTGCCGTCACAGCAGGGGAGGGGCTTGCCGAGCAGCGATGCACCCGCCCCTATGTGAAAAATGACTCCCCCTGCGGTGAGCTTGTCCGGCAGGCTGCCTGCGATGCGGCAAAACGCCTGATCATTCCCTCCGTCCATAGGGAGGTGCGCAGTGCGCTGTTTGACGATGCCTGTGCCAAGGCGATCCGTGTCTTTGCCTCCAATCTGTCACAGCTTCTGATGCAGCCGCCGCTGCGCAGTACCGTGACACTCGGACTCGACCCGGCATACCGCACCGGCTGCAAGCTTGCCGTGGTGGACGGCACCGGCAAGGTACTCGATACCGGTGTGATCTACCCGACACCGCCGCATAACAAGACAGAAGAAGCCGCCAAAAAAGTCAGAGCAATGGTGGAGCGATACGGTATCACAGCCATTTCCATCGGCAACGGTACTGCATCCCGGGAGTCGGAAAACTTCATTGCCGAGCTGCTGCCCACTTTGCCGCACAAAGTCTCCTATATGGTCGTGTCGGAGGCAGGGGCTTCGGTCTACTCTGCATCTGAATTGGCAGCGGAGGAATTTCCGGAGTATGATGTTGCCCTGCGCAGTGCGGTTTCCATTGCAAGACGCCTGCAGGATCCGCTTGCGGAACTGGTGAAGATCGACCCGAAGGCGATCGGTGTCGGACAGTACCAGCATGACATGCCCAAGGCGGATCTCCAGACGGCTCTGGACGGCGTTGTGGAGACATGTGTGAATGCAGTCGGCGTGGATGTCAACACCGCCTCTGCACCGCTGCTGTCCCACATTGCGGGCATCAGTGCCGCCGTGGCAAAGAACATTGTCAAATACCGGGAGGAAAACGGTGCCTTTTCTGACCGCCGCCAGCTTCTCAAAGTCCCGAAGCTCGGTCCCAAGGCATATGAACAGTGTGCAGGATTTCTGCGCATCCCCGGCGGCAAACAGCCGCTCGACAATACCGGCGTACATCCGGAGAGCTATCCTGCGGCGGAGATGCTGCTGAAGACATTCGGGTATTCTTTACAGGATGCCGCTGCCGGAAAGCTGGACGGTCTCGAAGCACAGGTGAAAAAGACGGGCAGGAGCGCACTTGCCGCAGAGTTGCAGATCGGCACCTACACCCTTGATGACATGGTCGCAGAGCTGCGCAAGCCGGGGCGTGATCCCCGTGACCTGCTGCCGCCGCCGCTCCTGCGAAGCGGGAGCGTGATGGAGATCACCGACCTGAAGCCCGGCATGGAGCTGACGGGCACGGTGCGCAACATCGTGGATTTCGGATGCTTTGTAGACATCGGTGTCCATGAGGACGGACTGGTGCATATTTCCCGCATCTGTGACCGCTACATCCGGCATCCGCTTGAGGCGGTGAAGGTCGGAGACGTGGTGAAAGTCTGGGTGCTTGATGTGGATCCCGCAAGAAAACGCATCTCCCTGACCATGCGGAAGGAACATTGATCCGGGGAATGCGTGACAGAGGTTCATTGGGGTACTCTTGAAACCACCCTAAAAAATGATTATGTGAGGAAATGAACGTGAAAAAGAAACCATATGGCACCGCACGGGTAGTGTGCTTCTCCATACTCTGTGTGATCCTGACATTTGTACTTACCTCCGCACTTCTGGGCAGCGTTTCCATGCACCTGATGACAAAGCAGGTGCCGGAGGCAGTCGATGCTGTCAAGCTGGAGGAGCTGTCTGTTCCCCTGACTTCCGGCGAGGAAGTCCCCATGGCGAAGTTCATCCACGATACCTACATCAAGGATGACCGCATCACGGAGCAGCAGATCGAGACCATCCTGAAAGAGGGCACTTTCACACAGGAGGCAGCCGACCTGATCGGTGAGTACAGTGCCTATCTCCAAGATCCGTCCAAAGAATTCCCGGAGGTCACGGACGACAGGATCCTTGCCGCACTCGAAGCCAACAAGGCATTGATCCAGCAGCAGACGGGACTGTACATGACAGCCAAGGATCAGGAAAAGCTGCGGGAGAACCTGCAGCAGCCGCTCGATAACCTGAACAAGACGCTCGACAGCACTTTGCACCGTGGTACTTCCGGCTTTGCGGCACAGGCAGCCGTCTCCCTCTGGACAGTGGCGATACTGGGCATCCTGCTGCTGGTGGTATTTGTCTGGACGCTCCAGATCCATGCCCGTGGCAAGGGCTTTCTCGGGACAGGATGCAAGCTGTTTGCCATCACTGCCCTGATCCCGAGCGCAGTACTGCTGCTGTCCGGTCTGCTCAGTGTGTGGCTGCTCGACTATTTCCGCATGCAGTTTCTGGAGACGCCCGTTCAGATCCTGCGGCAATCGCTGATCGTGACCGGCGCACTTGCGTCCCTCGTCTGCATGGCCATTCTGGTGTTTGGCATCATCTGGAACACGGCAGGCAAGCATGCCCGCCGGAAGGCAGCCGTGCAGGCGGATGCCGCATATGAGGGATCCGGAGACATCCCGGAACAGACCATGCCGGAGACGGCACCGGAGGAACGGGAGCTTGTGACGGCATCTGTCACTTCCGCACCAGTCAGCAAGCCGGAACCGATGCCGGAGTCCGCTGCGAGACCGGAACCCCTCCCCGCACAGGAGAATGCGGAACCGGCAGGTACCCGCCGTTTCTGCCGTTTCTGCGGACAGCCGCTCGTCAATGAAAATGCAAAATTCTGCTATCGCTGCGGGAAAACGCAGGAGGAGACAGAGAAGGAACATTCGTAAGAATCCCGGATAATAGACAAGAAAGGGGGAGCTTTTTCAAGCTCCCCCTGATTTTTATGCTTTTGTATCCCGTTATTTCACAAGCCTCCGGATGTCGAATTCCTTGCCGTTTGCGGCTGTCAGAAATGACAGCACTCTTCCGGCTTTTTTCATGGAAAACTCCTTTTCTACTTTCCGGCACGTTCGCAGAGGATGTCTGCCATCTCACCGACATTCTTCATGCCGCTGACCTCTTTCATGGTAAAGCGCATCCGGAAATGTCGCTCCACCGCACCGATGAGGTTGATATGCTCCAGACTGTCCCAGTCCTCGATATCTTTGGCAGAGGTGCTGTCATGCAGGACGATGCTGTCGTCATCAAACACATCTCTGAAAATTTCTGTCAGCTTTGCCATTACCTGTTCCCGATTCATATTTTTGTTGCCTCCTTGACTTGAATGACGTGATTTTTCGGTCGATACCCTGCGAGTTTCAGCTGCCACATACTCCCGTTTTCATCCTCACGGCACTTCGTGAAGCCAAAGGAGCCATACAGCTCTTTGACCATGGCGTTCTTTTTGGTCGGCAGATAGTAGCCGAAGATCTCCGTGATGCCCTGTGCTTTTGCCTCCCTGACGAGGGCATCGAGCATCGCCAGCTCCATGTCCCGCTTCAGGACACGGCAGCTCATCAGCCAAAGCTCCACATGCAGTGCATGATCCTCTTTTTTGCCGATGACCACGGACACAATGCCATTGTCGCCGAACTTGTCCGCCAGCCTGCCATACAGCCGGATATACTCCGGACTTGCTGCGACCTGTTCCATCTCCGTTTCGGTGTAACGCTTTGTGGTGAGATTGAACTGGTTGCTTTTGTTGGTAAGCTGCGTGATGCGGGGGAGATGGACGGGGTCAAAGTCCCGTATCTCTGCGACCATTTCAAGACTGTGCAGATAGTCCGCATAATCTGTGAACTTCTGTGCTGCCGCCTTGCGCTGTGCATTGGCACGGTACATCTCACTACGCTGGGCATCGTCGCCCGACAGCTCTGTGACCTCAAAATACCCGCATCTGTCCAGCCGGAGCAGACATTCGCCCGGCACAGAAAACGGGATGACCGCCGTGTCCGGGAGCTGCGCCTGTACGATCGCACGCTCCGCCGGGTTATCATCCACAAAGACGATGCTCTCCGGCAGCAGCTCCAAAACTTCCGCAGTCTCAAGCAGATTCTGCGACTTTGGCTCCCAGTTTGCCTTGATGAGCGTAAAATCCTCGGCATGCAAAGTGCTGTCCGGATGCTCCAGTCCCTCAAGTGCGTTTTCATATTCATTCTTGGAGCAGACCGTCAGCAGCACGCCGATCTGCTTGTGCGCCCGGACATAGGACTGTACTTCCGTATATGCCTGTGCGGTCGCTGTTTCCTGTCCGATCTCGATACCTGCCTGTCCGTCATCACCGATGACACCGCCCCAGAGCGTATTATCCAGATCCAGCGCAAGCACCTTTTTGTTCTTTCCCATGAGGGAACAGATGATGTTCGACAGGTTATAGGCAAAGTCCGGGATCGCCTCCACGGAAAGTGCGTACTTGTACAGATGCCAGTAGGACGGCTCGAGCCACTTGTCCAGTCCATAGCAGGCGGACAGGTAGTTGATGTCGTGGATATAGAAATGCTTATGCGATGCCGCATAGTCATATAACCGGCAGTTGAGCCGTGTGATGAGATCAATGCTGCCCTGCGGGCATCCGGCTTCCCGGTTGCCGAGCAGACGTGTCAGCGGCATCTCAAAATTATTCTGGATGATGGGACAGTGGTAACGTTCTTCCAGATGTGTCCACATTTCCTCAAAATGCGCCCAGTCAGATTCGAGCTTATGCTCACACAGCTCCCGGGGATCCTGCGGCTTCGGCAGCTCCGGGATGTTGCGGGAGGTGGTGTGAATGAAGATCAGACCGGGCTGGAATGCGGTCAGTGATGGATTTTCAAACACCGCATCATTCCAGTACTGCGCATATTCCGACTCCCAGAATTCCGGGATGATCCCTCTGTTGCGCAGAAACAGTTCGAGTATCTTCACAATATCGCTCGTGGTGGATCCGCCGAGTACGGCGATCCGCAGCGGGCTGCCGTCCGTCTGTTCCCGCAGCTGCCGCAGCAGGCTCCGCCGCTTCTGCATGACATAGGCACTGTCAAAAGGATAACACAATTCCTGTAGCATATCAGATCCCCTTTACTGCCGCATCACTGATCCAGCAGTTTTTGCAGCTTTTTGTGATTGACGCCAGTCGCACTGAATGTGTTCATGGCAAACAGCACGTCCGTGATCTCCCGCTCCTGCATGAAAGTAATGATATTCGGCTTGAAATAGCGCATATCCACGACCCAGATATCCTCAAAGGAGCTGGTCAGGCAGGGGACAAGGGCATTGCCGTAGCTGTCCTTGATGATACACAGACGCCTGCCGTTCGTGCAGTCGGTCTTGACGTGGGTGATACGTTCGTCACCGCCCATAAAGACCATGTACCAGCTCACGGGTTCGAGGTTGTCGATATTGAGCATCAGCGGTGCTTCCCGCTCATTGGTCAGGTCGGTGTTATAGTACGTTGTCGTGATCGCATTGGTGGGCTTGTAGTAGACGAATGGTTCCGGATCATCAAGAAATACCTTGCTGTTCGTATAGACGTACAGGGAACCGGTATACCCCTCTTTTGTGACGGTCTCATAGTCCGAGAGAGGCGCAAACGGCACACCGGCTGCATTGGCAAATGCCTCTGCCGCATAGTATGCACCGAGCGGCTGCCAGTGGTGATCGGTGCGGAAGTAGATGGCTTCGTCCTTGTGCGGGAGCAGTGCGTCATACACATCGACAGGCGTCACACCTTGCAGAAGGCTGTTGATATGGTCGATGTTGTCATTCTCACTTGCCGTCAGGTCATTGAATTTCTTGGGCAGATAGAAGGAGACAGGCGTGTTGGCGACCATGGAATAGACATTCACATCCGCACCCATTTTCTGCTTGTAGGTGTTGAGAAGCTGTGCATATTCTTCACCGCCGGTGGTCCCGCCGCCATAGAGCATGATGCCCCGGTTCTTGACGATGAGGATGTTATTTGTCACCTCGCCGTCCACATCCTCATCATATTCCTCGGCTTCTGTTGTCGGGGCTTCTGTGGTATCGGGCGGGGTGGTCTCATTTGTCTCGGCGGGAGCTGTCTCGGTGGGGACGACAGCGGGCGCAGTGGTCTCCGGTGCTGCGGCCTCCGTCTGTTCCGTTTCTTCCGGTGTCTCATGATCCAGCGTAGGTGCATTTCCATGCAGATAGACATCCTCATACGGGATCCCCAAGTGCGCCCGGAAACCGGAGATGACACGCTTAAACGTGCTGCGCATGGGCACGGTATCATTGAAGAAAGCGGCAAACTCCGAGGTAAATGTCCCGTCCAGATAGGAGGTGATGCTGAATTTCGGACATTTTGCCAATTTACGGTTCTCCTCCACTGCCATAGAGGGACGCTTTCCGAACCACAGAAAGCCCGTAATGGCAAAGAACACGACCACAATGACAAGTATATTACAGCGCAGGTATCTTCTTTTTCTGATCTGTTTCAGCTCCTCCGGATCGGGCGGCAGAGCAATATTGATGGCATCTTTATCCATGACAAAACGACCCCCTTAGAAACGGAAATACAGAAAGGCTTTCGTAGTGGCATCCACCAGCAAAATGCTGCTCAGCACCAGAAGTCCGGTGGTGCAGACCGTGCCGGCGGCAGAGACCAGAGCTTCCGACCTGCCATACTTTTTCTTCAGCATTTCCGGGAGTTTCAGAAGCGGGAACGTGCAGATCACCGCTGCAATGATCAGAAACAGATTGTTGTACAGGGACATCTGTTCCGCATAGCTGAAAAATCCGTTCGGATTGAAAAATGTCAGGTTCCGCAGGAATGTCCCAAGCTGTGCCGTATCCTCGAAATAGAAGATCCCGAACCCGATGATGATGACGAGCTTGTTATACAGATGCCGCAGCACGAGCGGGATCTTCCGCATCCGTTTCCGCCCGATCTTTGTCTCGAGCAGGATAAAGGCACCATAATACAGTCCCCAGATAATGTAGTTCCAGTGGGCACCATGCCAGATACCGGTACACAGCCAGACCAGAGCCAGACTCAGGTACTTGTTGCGGATGCCGAACACCGGCAGCGGCAGCAGATAGTCCCGGAAAAAGGAACCGAGGGAAATATGCCATCTCTGCCAGAATTCGGTAATATCCTTGCAGAGGAAAGGATGCTCGAAGTTCTCGTTGATATGAAATCCGAAGATCAGCCCCAGACCGATCGCCATGTCCGAGTATCCGGAAAAATCGAAGTAGATATACAGCGAATAGACGATCACCGCATACCATGTACCCAGTACTGTCAGTTTTTCCGGCGTACTGCCAAAGAATGCATCCACGATGCGGAACAGCTGATCTGCCAGCACCACTTTCTTCGCAAGCCCGATCACAAACCGGTTCAATCCTTTGCTGAGATCGGAAAGTGTGGTGGTACGGTGGTCGATCTCCTCGGCGATGGTGCTGTAGCGGACGATCGGACCGGCGATCAGCTGCGGGAACAGCGACACATACAGGAGAAATTTGAGAAAGCTTCTCTGCGGTACGGTCTTTTCCCAGTAGCAGTCGATGACATAGGACATGACCTGGAACGTGTAGAAGCTGATGCCGATGAGCTGCACGATGTGCGGCACCGGAAAGTGTGTCCCGAAAATGGCATTGATATTCTCCATCAGGAACCCGCTGTACTTAAACACGCCGATCATGCCGATATTGAAGATCAGACTGACCGCCACGGCGGGTTTTCGCAGAGGCTGCTTTTTCCCCCCGGCGGCAAGTCCGCACAAATAATTGACAACAACACTGAGCAGGAGGAAAACAATGCGCTTCGGTTCCCCCCATGCATAAAAGAGCAAGGAGAAGATCAGAAGCACAAAATTCCTGCTGCGGACACTTGACGCTGCGGAATAGCTGATCAGGCACAGCGGCAAGAAACCATACAAAAAGATCAGACTTGAAAATACCATTTTTTTGCTGCCTCTTGTTCTACTAATTTGGAGGATCAGTCCCTTGTTTTTCTATCTGTCACAGATCTGTCAAAATTTCACTGAAACAGAAACGTTCCGCATGTTACCCTGTGTCTCTTTCTTTTTTTATCAGTGATAACAAAGGCGGATCCTGTCAGTTTTTGATCCTCTGTTTTTTATTTTACACCATAACAGGATCTTCTGCAATAGGCTTTTCAAAACTTAATAAATTTCAGCGTTTTACACAAACATTCATAATTCCCAAAGAAAAAACAGAACATTATGACGAAACTCGCTTGGCGTCCGTGAACAGTTGTTCTGTAGCGAACAGGATCTTAGTTACCAGAAATTTACTGTCATGAGAATACAGATAATAGCAGCAGTCACGGGTGGACAGCACAAGGCAGGGTCCCTTGCCCCGGTAGTTGTACTCCGTCTGCACAGAGGTGAGCGCACGGGCAGGGATATGGAGCGGAAAACTGTCCCGCACACCGTCAGGAAGTCCGTCGGCGGTCAGGGTGAATCCCCGCCGGTCATGGGACAGTGTGCCCTCTCCGCACGGAACAAAGCCTTTTTCATTCGGCAGGGCTTCGATCCTGACACGCACATTCAGACCATAGTGTCCCTGCCGGATCTCCTCCTGCACCTGTTCCCGCTCCCAGCGATACCAGTCGGGGATGTGCAGAAGTGTGCCGTCCTGCGCCCGGAGCTGTCCGTCCGGCTGAAGCTCCCACTGCGCACCGCATGTACGGCAGTGCAGGGTCGTATCACGGCTTTCCATCCGCTCTGCCCCGCAGTGCATGCATTGGTAGAGGGGCAGGTGCAGCCCCCTTGCA
>CANQYC010000072.1 GCA_947627945.1 uncultured Clostridia bacterium | reverse complement strand
TACATGTGGAGCGGATTACGAGGCTCGAACTCGCTACCTCCACCTTGGCAAGGTGGCGCTCTACCAGATGAGCTAAATCCGCTTATGTGGTGCTTCCGGGTGGAATCGAACCGCCGACACAGGGATTTTCAGTCCCTTGCTCTACCGACTGAGCTACAGAAGCATGGTTGGCGACCCGGATGAGACTCGAACTCACGACCTCCGCCGTGACAGGGCGGCGTTCTAACCAACTGAACTACCGGGCCAAAATGAAAATGGGAGCTATAGGGCTCGAACCTATGACCCTCTGCTTGTAGGGCAGATGCTCTCCCAGCTGAGCTAAGCTCCCATATTCGCATCGACGGGGGATGTCCGCTCTTACCCGGTCTTCCCTGCGACTTTATTAGTATATCATATTTCCGGGGATTTGTCAAGGGGTATTTTCAGATTTTTTGAAAATTATGCAACATTCATCTTTTCCACATCAGAATTTATATAAATTAAACAAAAACTACAAAAAAAGACCCGGTGCATGGCACCGGGCAGGTTTTTTTCTCAGGCAATGTCCTCTGCTTTTTCGTCCTTGTCAGCAGCTTCTTCCTCTGCGGCAGGAGCTTCCTCGGCTGCCCCGGCAGACTTGTCCTCGACATCGATGTCGAGATTCTCGTCTGTGAAGCTGCACTGCTCACCGCAGGCGATATCGTCCATAAAGTCATCATCGTCAAACTCACTGCTGTCGAAGCGCATCTTGCGCTTGTTGTTCTGCTTCTGGAGCATCAGCACAACAGCAACAGCGGTGGCGATCGCAGTGGCGATGATAATAGCAACGACTTTCCAATTCATAACAATTCCTCATTTCTCCGCAGTCGTCAGGAAATGCGACCTGCCGGGTGCGCTGCGGTAATGTTTCCGGCGGTTTATATCCTATGTTAGTATTATACCACATTCCGGAGATAATTTCAACACTTTTTTCAAAAATTTTTTGATTTTTTTGTGAATGGGGGAGTGTAGCCATCTGTAACAAAAGCCTATCCCCCTTTTCGCCGCAAGGCGAATTGGGGGATGAGCGTTATATGCAGCTGAACGCGTGCTTTGAACGTTACAAAGGCTTGACACTATAGAACGCGCGGGGATGCAACGTCACGTTGCCGGGGGTGCAGCGTCACGCTGCTCAATCGTTATAGAGCTTTGTAAGCCTTGTCAGATAGTCGTAACGATCCTTTGCATTCTCGAGTGCATTGTTGAACAGTTCTTCTGCACGGGCAGGATTCTGCCTTGCAAGGGCGTTGTAACGTACCTCGCCCATCAGGAAGTTCTTGTACTCGTCTGTGTTCGGTGCCTTGGAATCGAGAATGAACGGGTTCTTGCCCTCTTTCTTCAGATCCGGGTTGTAACGGTACAGATGCCAGTAGCCAGCTTGTACTGCCTTCTTCTCCTCAGCCTGTGCAGTTGCCATACCGGTCTTGATGCCATGGTTGATGCACGGTGCATAGGCGATGATGATGGAAGGTCCGTCGTAGGCTTCTGCCTCACGGATCGCCTTCAGGCACTGGTTCTGGTCGGCACCCATTGCGATATGTGCTACATAGACATAGCCATAGCTCATGGCGATACCTGCCAGATCCTTCTTCTTGACTGCCTTGCCGGCTGCGGCAAACTGTGCGATGGCACCTGTCTGGGTTGCCTTGGATGCCTGACCGCCGGTGTTGGAATATACCTCGGTGTCGAATACCATGATGTTGATATTCTTGCCGGAGGCGATGACATGGTCGAGACCGCCGAAGCCGATGTCATATGCCCAGCCGTCGCCGCCGAAGATCCACTGGCTCTTTTTGCGCAGGTAGTCCTTCTCGGCGAGAATTGCCTTGGCATCGTCACAGCCGCATGCTTCGAGGGCAGCAACGAGCTTTTCAGTCGCAGGCGTATTGGCAGCACCATCGTCCTTGGTGGCGAGGTACTCGGCGATTGCTTCCTTGACAGCCGGGTTCTCAGCCTTTTCTGCGAGGGCTTCTACCTTTGCGATGACACGGTTGCGGAGGGTCTCCTGTCCTAAGAACATACCATAACCGAACTCGGCGTTGTCCTCAAACAGGGAGTTGGACCATGCGGGACCCTGACCCTTCTTGTTGACGGTGTACGGTGTGGACGGTGCGGAGTTGCCCCAGATAGAGGAGCATCCGGTCGCATTGGCGATGTACATCCGGTCGCCGAAGAGCTGGGTGATGAGCTTTGCATACGGTGTTTCACCGCATCCGGCGCAGGCACCGGAGAACTCAAGCAGCGGCTGTTTGAACTGGGAGCCCTTGACGGTAGTTTCTGTGAACTTTGCGGTAACTTCGGGCTTGATGTCGGTCGTTCTGCCATAGTCGAAACCTGCCTGCTGGTCAAGCTGGGATTCGAGGGGCTTCATGACGAGCGTATCTGCCTTGTTGTTTGCCGGGCAGACATTTGCGCAGACACCGCAGCCTGTGCAGTCGAGAACGGAAACGGTCATGCCGAATTTCAGATCGCCGATCGCAGGCTTCATGGCTGCGAGCTTCATGCCAGCCGGTGCGGCAGCGGCTTCCTCTGCGGAGAGCGTTACCGGACGCAGAACGGCATGCGGGCAGACATAGGCACACTGGTTGCACTGGATGCAGGTATCCGGGTTCCACTCCGGTACGCTTACGGCGATGCCACGCTTCTCGAATGCGGAGGAGCCGGACGGAGAGGTGCCGTCTGCAAGATCCACGAAAGTGGATACCGGCAGCTTGTCGCCCTGCTGTGCATTGCAGGGGATCTGGATGTCATTGACAAAACGCTCAAGATCCTTGTTGTCGCAGCTTACCTTTGCCATGCCCATCGGTGTGTCGGCGGCATCTGCCCATGCGGCGGGGATCTCTACCTTGACGAGACCCTTGTAGCCGGCGTCGATGGCTGCCCAGTTCTTCTCGACAACGTCCTGACCCTTCTTGCTGTAGGAAGCCTCGGCGGCATCCTTCATGTACTTGAGGGCATCCTCGAACGGGATGATGTCAGCAAGCTTGAAGAAAGCGGACTGAAGAATGGTATTGATGCGGGTGCCCATGCCGGTCTCCTGACCGAGCTTCACGCCGTTTACGGTGTAGAAGTTGATGTTGTTCTGGGCGAGGTATCTCTTGACCTGACCCGGCAGATGCTTCTCCAGACCCTCTGCATCCCAGATGGTGTTGAGGAGGAAGGTGCCGCCCGGCTTGATGTCGGATACCATGTCATACTTGTCGATGTAGCTCTGGTTATGGCATGCGACGAAGTCTGCCTTGTTGATGAGGTAGGTGGACTTGATCGGGGTATTGCCGAAACGCAGATGGGATACGGTGACACCGCCGGACTTCTTGGAGTCGTAGGAGAAATATGCCTGTGCATACTTGTCGGTGTGGTCGCCGATGATCTTGATGGAGTTCTTGTTCGCACCTACGGTACCATCGGAGCCGAGACCCCAGAACTTGCAGGAGATCGTGCCTGCCGGTGCGGTATCCGGAGAGAAGCTGTCATCAAGGGACAGATTTGTGACATCGTCTACGATGCCCAGTGTGAAACGCTTCTTCTCGGTGTTCTTGAAGGCAGCGATGATCTGGTTCGGGGTGGTGTCCTTGGAGCCGAGACCATATCTGCCGGCGAATACCTGCACGCTGTCGAACTTAGTGCCCTTGAGGGCTGCAACGACATCGAGGTAGAGCGGTTCGCCGAGGGAGCCGGGTTCCTTTGTCCTGTCGAGAACGGTCACCTGCTTTACGGTATCCGGCAGCTCGTCCACGAGTTTTTCAGCAACGAACGGTCTGAACAGGCGGACACGTACCATACCGTACTTGCCGCCGTTGGCGTTCAGGTAATCCACGGTCTCCTCTACGGTATCCATGACGGAGCCCATTGCGATGATGACATGCTCTGCATCGGGTGCGCCGTAGTAGTTGAACAGCTTATAATTGGTGCCGATCTTGGCATTGACCTTGTTCATGTACTTTTCTACCACTGCCGGGAGGGCATCGTAGTACTTGTTGCATGCCTCACGAGCCTGGAAGAAAATGTCAGGGTTCTGTGCGGAGCCACGGAGAACGGGGTGATCCGGGTTCAGAGCCTGATCACGGAATGCCTTTGCGGCATCCTTGTTGAGCATCTCCTCGAGATCTGCATCGTCCCATACCTCGATCTTCTGGATCTCGTGGGAGGTGCGGAAGCCGTCGAAGAAGTGCAGGAAAGGCACTCTGCCCTCGATGGTGGAAAGATGTGCCACAGCTGCCAGATCCATTACCTCCTGCGGATTGGAGGAACACAGCATTGCGTAGCCGGTCTGGCGACAGGCATAGACATCGGAGTGATCCCCGAAGATATTCAGGGCATGGGAAGATACGCAGCGGGCGGAAACGTGGATCACGTTCGGCAGCAGCTCGCCGGCGATCTTATACATATTGGGGATCATCAGGAGCAGACCCTGGGAAGCGGTGTAGGTCGTTGTGAGGGCACCTGCGGAGAGAGAGCCGTGAACGGCACCGGCGGCACCGGCTTCGGACTGCATCTCCACAACAGTGACAGGATCGCCGAACAGGTTCTTCTTGCCCTTTGCTGCCCACTGGTCGGTAACTTCTGCCATTACGGACGAAGGTGTGATCGGGTAGATCGCAGAGAGGTCCGTAAACGGATAGGACGCCCAAGCAGCGGCGTTGTTACCGTCCATGGTTTTCATTTTTCTTGCCATGGGAAAATTCCTCCTAAAACATATGAAATTCTGTTTGGCACAGTGAATGTAGCCTTACATTATCTATAATAGCACAAAAAGCCGGATTTGTAAAGAGCTTTTTTGTAGAAAATACCTTTATTTTTTGCACATTTTCCACAATTTCACCCACGCCGGGGAAACGCTGCGGAGAGGGTATGGCAATATGCACAAATGGGTTGTTTTGAGATTGTGAGATATTCACAAAGTTTCGGGCAGGGGCTTACTTTTTTGTAATTTTCCCTTGACGAAACCGTACATATGGGCTATAATAATGATAGTGTTATATACGATTCTAAAGCGTATGATTAACACTCGTTTTGTTGTCTCCTTTCTTTTGTTCTACACAACAATATTTATTTTATCTGATCTGAGTTGCTGCCGGGACGCTGTCCCGGCATTTTTTTGTCCGCAGGGGGGTGAAATGCCTCCGGAACATTGTGGGAATTGCTTATTCTGATGCCGGAATGGGGATGGTTTTTTGTGGGTTCCACCAAAATTCCGGCACCCTATTGACTTTTTATAAAATTCGTGGTACACTAAATTTAGCACTCTAAGAGAGTGAGTGCTAATTCTACAAAAGAGCAAGGGAGCGTATTCCTTTGAATGAACGGAAGCTGAAAATACTGGCTGCCGTAGTGGAGGAGTATGTGCGTACCGGAGAACCGGTCGGTTCCAAGACCATTGCGGCGATGCCGCAGATCCATGTTTCGGCAGCGACTGTCCGCAATGATATGGCGTCATTGGAGCAGATGGGTCTTCTGGAACATCCTCATACCTCCGCAGGCAGGATGCCGACCATCGGCGGCTATCGCCTGTATATCGAAAAGCTGATGCAGCCCGCTTCCCTTCCGGAGGAGGAACGGGAGAGGCTCGATGAGATGCTCGCCGAGCAGGGCGCAATGACAGAGGAACTGCTGATCGAGAATGCCACGACGGCACTGGCGGAACTGACACAGTGCGCTGCGGTCGTCTCGGACATCTCGCCACGGTTCTCGGTGATCTCCCGTGTGGAGGTCATTCCGGCGGGCAGGCGGATGTATGTGGTACTGCTCATTACTTCGGGCGGTGCGATCAAGAACAAGGCATGCCGGCTGGAATTTGACCTGACGGATGAACAGCTTGCCCTGTTTTCGCAGTTTCTCGCCGAGAATATAGAGGGCATCTCCGTAGAGGAGCTGTCCGAGGAACGGATGGCGCAGCTCACGGCTGCCATGAGTGCTTACATGCTGTCCATGGCACCGCTGGTGCAGGGGATCTGTGAACTGTCACGGGATCTGCGGCAGCGTGCGCTGATGTTCCGGGGGGAACAGAACCTCTTTTCCTGTGAGGAGCTGGATAAAATGGAGGTCGTTCACTTCATAGAACACAAGGACGAACTGGCGGGGCTGCTCGATGATTCTTTCAGCGGCATCCGGGTGGTCTTTGGGGAGGACAACGATCACTTCGTGATCGGGAATTCTTCGATGATCGTTTCCAAGTACCGCAAGAAAGGACACAATGTCGGCTCGCTCGGCGTCATCGGTCCGATGCGGCTGGATTATGCCAAGGTCATTCCCTATCTGGAATATTTTTCCCAGAAGATCAGCGATCTGATCTCGGAGGAGAATGATGATGACAGCGGCGCACGCCGCAGGAGGTGATTCCAATGAACGATGAAACAGATGAGATCCTTGACGAGATCCTTGAGGATGCCGCCGAACGCTCTGAGATGGCGGAGGAGGCATCTGAGGAACTGACAGACGAGGAGGAGACGGAAGAAGCAGAGGAAGCAGAAGAGGATCCCGCTGCCGCACTCGAGGCAGAACAGGAGCGTTACCTGCGTCTGTATGCGGAATTCGACAATTTCCGCAAACGCACGGCAAAGGAAAAGCTTGAGGCGTACAACGATGCCACGGCACGCTGTATGGAGCAGCTCCTGCCGGTGATCGACAACTTTGAAAGGGCTGCCGATGCGCCATGCTCGGATGAGCAGTACCATTCCGGTATTGTGATGATCCTCAATCAGCTGCGGGCATTTCTGGAAAAGACTGGCGTCACCGAGGTCGAGTCGCTCGGAGCGGCATTCGACCCGAAAGTCCACAATGCCATCAAGCAGGCAGAGGCAACGGAGGAATTCCCCGAAGGCACGATCTGCGAGGTGTTCCAGAAGGGCTATCTCTATAAGGATCGCCTGATCCGTCCCGCTATGGTCGCTGTGGCGGGGTAGATGTTCCACAGTCAGCGGTCTTAAAGAAAAATAATATGTGAGTGAAAGGAAGAAGTTATTATGGGAAAGATTATCGGTATTGATCTGGGTACGACCAATTCTTGTGTCGCTGTAGTTGAGGGCGGCGATCCCGTCGTGATCCCGAATGCGGAGGGTGCCAGAACAACGCCCTCTGTCGTAGCCTTCTCCAAGACCGGAGAGCGGCTCGTCGGCAAAGTCGCAAAGAATCAGGCGATCACGAATCCTGACAAAACGATCTCCTCTATCAAGCGTCATATGGGTTCCAACTATAAGGTGGACATTGATGGCAAGAAATACACACCGCAGGAGATCTCTGCCATGATCCTCCAGAAGCTGAAGGCAGATGCAGAGGCATATCTCGGTGAGACGGTCAATGAGGCAGTCATCACGGTGCCGGCATACTTCACCGATGCACAGCGTCAGGCGACCAAGGATGCCGGGCAGATCGCCGGTCTGGTCGTAAAGCGTATCATCAACGAGCCGACGGCTGCCGCACTTTCCTACGGCATCGACAAGGAAGAGGATCAGAAGGTCATGGTCTATGACCTTGGCGGCGGTACGTTCGATGTGTCCATCATCGAGATGGGCGAGGGCTTCCAGCAGGTCGTTGCCACTGCCGGCAACAACCACCTCGGCGGCGATGACTTCGACCAGAGGATCATCAACTGGATGGTCGATGAGTTCCGCAAGGATCAGGGCATTGACCTGTCCACGGACAAGATGGTGATGCAGCGTCTGAAAGATGCCGCTGAAAAGGCAAAGATCGAGCTGTCTGCCACACCGACGACGAATATCAACCTGCCGTATATCACGGCGGATGCCAATGGTCCGAAGCATCTGGATCTGACACTGTCGCAGGCAAAGTTCAATGAGCTGACGGCAGATCTCGTACAGGCAACGATGGGTCCCGTGCGTCAGGCACTGGACGACAGCGGTCTCAGCCCGGCTGACCTGAACAAGGTGCTGATGGTCGGCGGTTCTTCGAGGATCCCGGCAGTGCAGGAGGCTGTCCGCAAGCTGATCGGCAAGGATCCGTTCAAGGGCATCAATCCGGACGAGTGCGTGGCACTCGGTGCTGCACTGCAGGGCGGCGTGCTTGGCGGCGATGTGAAAGAGGGACTGATGCTCCTCGATGTCACCCCGCTGTCTCTGGGCATTGAGACTGCCGGCGGCGTCTGCACGAAGATGATCCCGAGAAATACCACCATTCCGACGAAGAAGTCGGAGATCTTCTCTACCTATGCCGACAACCAGCCGGCGGTGGATATCAATGTATTGCAGGGCGAGCGTGAGTTCGCAAAGGACAACAAGCAGCTCGGCACGTTCCGTCTGGACGGTATTGCACCGGCAATGCGTGGTGTGCCCCGTATCGAGGTGACATTCGACATCGACAGGAACGGCATCGTACACGTTTCTGCAAAGGATCTGGGCACGGGCAAGGAGCAGAACATCTCCATCACCGCCTCCACCAACATGTCCAAGGAGGACATCGACAAGGCGGTCAAGGAAGCCGAGGCATATGCCGAGGAGGACAAGAAACGCCGTGAAGAGGTGGACACCAAGAATCAGGCGGAGAACATGGTGCTGCAGAGCGAGAATACCCTGAAAGAACTGGGCGACAAGGTGCCGGAGGCAGAGCAGGCAGCTGTCCGCAGCAAGGCGGCTGACCTCAAGAGTGCCATTGATGCCAATGACATGGACGGCATGAAGGCAAAGATGGAGGAGCTGCAGAAGACATTGATGGATGTCGGCTCCAAGATCTACCAGCAGCAGGGCGGCGACCCGCAGGGTGCGCCCCAGCCGGATGCACAGCAGCCCGGCGGCGGGAATGACGATGATGTGATAGATGCAGACTTTACTGAGGCATAAATGACAGGCGAAAGGGGCGGATCATCTCTGCCCCTGTAGCTGCATCACGGGGTGATCCCGGACATGCGGCATTTCACAGGAAAGGAGCGCCGCCGCCGGCGGCAGGAGAGCCATGGCAGACAAACGAGATTATTATGAAGTGCTGGGGATCCAGAAGGGTGCCAGTGAGGATGAGATCAAGAAGGCATACCGTAAGAAGGCGAGGGAGAACCATCCCGACCTGCATCCCGACAATGTGGAGCAATGCGAGGAGCGGATGAAGGAGATCAATGAAGCCTACAGTGTGCTGTCCGATCCCGAAAAGCGTCAGCGGTACGACCAGTTTGGCCATGAGGGCATGGAAGGCGCAGGTGATTTCAGCGGCTTTGGCGGCTTCGGCGGATTTTCCGGCGGCGATGTCGGGGATATTTTTGACAGTCTGTTCGGGAATATCTTCGGCGGCGGCGGCGGTATGCGGACGAATACTGCCAATGCGCCGAGACGGGGACGGGACATCAATTACGGCATCAACATCAGCTTCATGGAGGCATGCAAGGGAAAGACGCAGGAGATCAATGTGTCCCATCAGGAGACATGCACGGCGTGCAATGGCACGGGTGCGGAGCCGGGGACTTCTGCGGAGGCATGTCCGGACTGTCACGGCAGGGGCAGCATCAAGGTGACGCAGCAGACGCCGATCGGTTCGATCTCCTCGACACGTCCCTGTCCGCATTGCAGCGGCAAGGGCACGGTCATCCGCACGCCCTGTCAGAAGTGCCGGGGCACGGGGAGAATGAAAGTGCAGAAGCGCATCTCCATCACCGTCCCGGCGGGCATCGACAACGGGCGCACCATCCGGGTATCGGGCGAGGGCGACTGCGGCATCAACGGCGGACCTGCGGGCAATCTGAATGTGACGGTGAGTGTACGGCCGCATCCGGTATTTACGAGAGAGGGCAATGACATCCACTGCGAGATCCCGATCACCTTTGCACAGGCGGTGACGGGGGATGAGATCACGGTGCCGACGATCGACGGCAATGTGAAATTCTCCATCCCGGAGGGGACGCAGAATGGTGCCAAGCATCGGTTAAAGGGCAAGGGCGTGCAGTTTTTGCAGCAGCCTGACCGGCGTGGCGACCAGTATGTGAAGCTGTACATTGAAGTGCCGAAGAATCTGAGCAAGAAGCAGAAAGAGCTGCTCCAGAATTTTGAGGATTCGCTTTCGGATAAGAATTATGCAAAGCGCAAGGGATTTTTTGACAAGATCAAAGATCTTTTCCAGTAAAACACAGCGGAGGGAGCATGGCTCTCTCCGCTGTTTGGGTTTTGGGAGTGTGGGGGGTGCAGGGGGCGAAGCCCCCAAAAAACAAAAGCCTATCCCCCTTTTCGCCGCAAGGCGAATTGGGGGATAGGCGTTATACGAAGCTCAGCGCAAGCTTTGAGCGTCACAAACTTTGAACACTATAGGATGCGCACGGGTGCAGCGTCACGCTGCTCAGGGGTGCAGGGGGTGAAACCCCCTGCATAAAAAGCCCGCCTCCCCTGAAAGGGGAGGGGGTTGGGGGAGGGGTCAACCATCCTCATATGCAATACTCATCTGACGGAATACTGCGCTCCACCACATCCTGCACCGTAATGCTGTCAAGATACGCATCGACCACATCCTGCAGCCCTTTCCAGACAAACAGCGTACTGCACTGCGAAACACGGGGACAGGTATTGACCTCCTGTTCGAGACATGCGACGGGGGCAAGATTGCCCTCTGTGGCACGCAGCACATCCCCGACAGTGAAACTGTCCGCCGGTTTTGCGAGCATGTAGCCGCCCCGGTTGCCCCGGTTCGTCCGCAGGATGCCGCTGCGGTTGAGCATCGGCACGATCTGTTCCAGATATTTTTTTGAGATCTGTTCCTCATCTGCGATCTCTTTCAGAGAGATATATTCCTCCGGATGGGATGCAAGATAGACCAGCATCCGGAGCGCATAGCGACCTTTGGTAGAAATTTTCATGTTCCCCATTCCTTCCCGCACGAAAATGTGCCTTTTCTCTATTATACCATATGTTTAGTATGTTTTCAAGAGGGGGAGGGGGAAAAATTTGTGGAAAATCAGGGTGCAGGGGAAAACAAAAGCCCGCCGCCCTTTGCACGCAGTGCATTGGGCGGCAAATCGGAGGCGGCAGCTTGCCGCCGTATCCGCCCAAGGGCGGATAGGATAGTGCGGTAAAAGGGAAAGAAGGGGGCACTTTTTTGCCAAAAGTGCCCCCTCGTCCAAAAAACAGCATACTATGCTGTTTTTTGAACTCACCCCCTGAAAATGGCGTCG
>CANQYC010000071.1 GCA_947627945.1 uncultured Clostridia bacterium | reverse complement strand
GGCGAAGCCCCCTGCAAAAATAGCCCCCTCCCCGCTGGCGGGGAGGGGGTTGGGGGTGGGGCAAACCTCAAAAACTGCCCCTTTTCAAAAAAATGAAGCACCCGGATCCGTTCAGGTGCTTCATCCATCTTAGAACTCTGTAATCAGTTTCACTACATACTTCAATATCGTCAAACTATCCGTCGGGTCAAGCTTGCCGTCACCATTGACATCGCCCGCTGCCCTCTGTGCATCATTCAGACCGGAAGTATCTCCGAGCAGGTATTTATTGAGCGAAATGACATCCACAATGGTAATATCATTATCCCCGCTGACGTCTCCCAACATGGTCTCATCCTGCGGTTCCGTGGTGTCCTGACTTCCCGTATAATTCACAACGACCGTCTTGGAATACGAAACACCATTGCACGAAGCAATGATCTGCGCCGTGCCGTCCTTGAGTCCGGTGATCACACCGCCGTCTACCTTGACAACTGACGGCGCACTGGAGATCCATGTGACCATGCCCATCGGGCTGGGATAATCAAGGATGACGAGCTGATTGGGATCGGTGAGATAGACAGTTTCCAGACTGGACATGGAGTAATGATACCCCCTTGTCACCGTGACATCACATGACAGCAGCTTGCTGCCTGCAAGCGCATAGATCGTGCAGGTGCCGGGCGAAACGGCACTGACAAGACCATTGTCCACCGTGCAGACATCCACATTGTCACTGAACCATGTGCTGTCTCCCACATAGTTGAAGATCTCAAGCTGTGCCGTGCCGTTCTGGTTGAGCTGAAGCTCCTCCTGGCTGATATACGGCGCAGACTTGTCCGGGATCTGGATGTAGCCCGATTCGGAATTGACCTGTAAACTGTCAATGGCATTGGTATCCTTGTTGGTATACCAGAAAGCACTGGAATTGCTCGCACCCGTCCACGAGTAGCCGATATAATACTGATCTCCGACAACATAGGAATCCGGAACGGTGAACGTCAGCTCAAACAGCTCACTTTCTCCGCTGCTCGCACCGGCAGATGCCGAAGCATTCGCACCGGAAAACCAGATGATATGGGTCGTTTCGTTATTGTAATAGACAAAGCGTTCGCCGGGGTGAAAATTATTATTGACTTCGACCAGCGTCAGGCGGCTGTCATAGTTCAGACCAAACTCCGCCGCAAGAAATCCGTTCTCGTTGCCGTCAACAGACACGGTCACGACAACGTTCTTATCCTCTGCAACGACTTCCTCATCCACATTGACCTCATCAATGTACAGGGCAAGCGGTTCTTCCGCAGCCGTGGGAAATGCAGGCATCCCCACCAGCAGCATCACTGCTGCCACGCCTACAGAAAACGTTTTCAGAACATTCCAGAGTTTCATACAGGTAGCCTCCTTCATATCTTATTGCATTGAGAACACTCCGCCGGGGATGCGCCCGACAGAAACACATTTCATAATACAACTTTATTATATCACATCGAAATTGGTTCGTCAATGAATTTTTCGTGAATTTCCGCAGGAACAGGTGAATTTTCAGAAGGTTTGCCCCGTTTTTCCGAAATTTCATCCTCATTTACAATTTATTTATAAAATATTCCGGAAAAATTGTTAAAGTCGCCGTCTGCCTATGGTATAATTAGAATGAGATATTACAAAACATATCTACATGGAAGGGGGGATACCATGCAGCAGGAGCGAGTGATCGACGTGGTGGAGGAGTTCTCCAGCCCCGATCAGACGGAGGGTTATCAGGAAGCCTTCCGGAAATGGCGACGCCGCAAAAAGAATCCCTATGCATATCGGTTCACCAAAGATCCCCGGGAAACTGCCTTCTCTGAACATCAGGCAGCCGTGAATGACAGCTCGGCGCAGGCGGAACAGACAGTGCTGCACCGCATCGGGCTGCTGACTGCCTATGCACTGCTGGCGTACCTGCTGATAGAAAACGCCCTTGACAAGCTGCTGGTGCTGATCCTGAACGGGTACGGGATCCATGTGGAGATCGTCTACTGGGGACAGAGCCGCCTGTACGGTGAGGAACGAGCCGTTTTCTGGGTGGCGACACTGGTTTCCCTGCTGAAATACCTGATCCCTGCGGCGGGCATTTTGCTGACGCTGCGGATGCCGCACAAGGTGAGCATGCCTCTGCCGATCCTGAGACCCCGGCAGCTTCTGTACGGCGGCACGCTGATGATGCTGCTGAGCGTGGGACTGGGTATGTTCTGCGTCTCCCGGTCGGGAGAGCTGGAAAAGTACCGGCTCATCTCCGGGGCGGTGGATTCCAATACAGGACACCTGATCCAGTACATGCTGTTCACCATTTTTGTCCCGCCGCTTGTGACGGAGCTGCTGCTGCACGGCGCATTGTTCCAGGTCATCCGCCAGTTCGGCGATGCGTTCGCCATCGGGACGACGACGGTACTGGCGACACTGATGATGCACAACATCCCGGATGCGGTGCGGATCGGCATCGTGACGCTGACGATCTCCTATTTTCAGATACGGACGGGGAGCTTTGCCGCTGCGGTGATCTTACATATCATCCACGAGATCTGCATGTTTGCGGTGTACTATGCGGATACGTTCAGCGGCACCTACTCTCTCGAATGGTGGATCACGATACTGGCACCGTGTCTGGTGTCTGTGATCACGGGCATCAGTCTCCTGCTGCGCAAGCGCAGGCAGAAGCCGGCTGCACGGAGCAGCCCCACCTATCTGAGCAGCTGGGAGAAAGCCACGGCGTTCTTCACTTCGATGCCGATGGCGGCATTTATCATTGCCTGTGTGCTGATGCTTGTGATAACGACGCTTCTGGAATAGGAGGGAACATGGACACGGAACGGTATATGCGCCGGGCGATAGCACTGGCGGAGCATGCTTCTTCTTTAGGGGAAGTGCCGGTCGGTGCGGTGATCGTGAAGCGTGGGAGCGGCGAGATCGTCGGAGAGGGATATAACCGGCGGGAATGCGACCGGCATGCGCTGGCGCATGCGGAGCTGATGGCGATCGACGCTGCCTGCCGGAAGCTCGGCGGCTGGCGGCTGCCGGACTGCGCCATGTTCGTGACACTGGAACCCTGCCCGATGTGCAGCGGTGCCATCATTCAGGCAAGGCTGGATGAGCTGTACTACGGCGCATCCGATCCCAAGAGCGGTGCCGTGCGATCGGTCGAGCAGATGTTTTCGCTGCCCTATAACTACCATCCGGAAGTGACAGAGGGGATCCTGCGGGAGGAATGCAGCGCATTGCTGACATCTTTTTTCCGTGATCTGCGTCAGCTCCGGCAGCATGGAAGTGTTTCGCCGCCGGCTTTTTCAGAAAAAAAGCCGGAACAAAAAACCTGAGTTTTCTCCCGGTGCCGCCGCAGTCGGCATCGGGAGAAGTTTTTTTGCCCTGTTTGTCCGCCCCATGAAAAAAAGCTTGCAAAATACGCCGACCTGTGGTATAATAGAACAAGCAGGCATTTCCTGTATTCTGACCCCCGGAAAGGTGAACGCTATGAAATATAAACACATTCTTTGCATGGCACTCTGCCTGTGTACGATGCTGGCAGCGGGATGCAGCAGAGAGGCCACAAATTCCATGGACTCTCAGCATTTTGAGGAAATACATGCCGATCTCGGACAGGCAGCCGAGTACGGCGACATGACACTGACCGTCCTGTCTGCCGAGGATCCCGGCATCAAGATGAGCGACGGGAAAGCCGCCCTGTTCTTTCAGGTGCGCATCGAAAACAACAGCAAGCAGACGGTGGATGCCAACTACCTGAATAACTTTTCCCTGACGGTCGACGGCGTACATTACCTGTCCGGCGACTGCTGCACGATCCCCGTCATGAAAGAGCTGTATGATTTCTATGATCAGAAGGCACTGGCGGAAGAACTGTCACCGGGCGAGAGCTGCACGGGGTATATTGCCTGTGAGGCAGATATGGATTTTTCAACGCTTGAACTGCACTATACCCCCAAGACAACAGACCGTGTGTCCCGCATTACGGTGAAGATCACCAAGGATCTGATCCAGAAGGTTTCCAAATAAGCAGAAATATCCGCCTCCGACCGGCAGGGGGCGATATTTCATGCGATCCCACAGGAGAACACCATGTACAAACTGCTCAAGACAGAAGGCATTGCCAGACGAGGGGAAGTCACCACGGTCCACGGTACTTTCCAGACCCCCTGCTTCATGAATGTAGGCACTTCCGCTGCGATCAAGGGCGGCATCTCCTCACCGGAGCTTGCCGGACTGAAATGTCAGGTGGAGCTTTGCAACACCTACCACCTGCATCTGCGCCCCGGCGACGGCGTGATCCGGCAGATGGGCGGTCTGCACCGCTTTATGAACTGGCAGCGTCCCATCCTGACCGACAGCGGCGGATTTCAGGTATTTTCCCTGGCGAAGCTGCGTAAGATAAAAGAGGAGGGCGTGTACTTCCAGTCTCATCTGGACGGGAAGCGCATTTTTATGGGACCGGAGGAGAGCATCCGCATCCAGTCAAATCTCGCCTCCACGATCGCCATGGCATTTGATGAATGTGTGGAGAACCCGGCTCCCTATGACTATGCTGCCCGCTCCTGCGAGCGCACCACCCGCTGGCTGGCACGCTGCAAGGCGGAAATGCAGCGGCTGTCCGTCCTGCCGGATACGATCAATCCGAAGCAGCTCCTGTTCGGCATCAATCAGGGCTGCACCTATGAAGATCTGCGTGTGGCACATATGCAGGCAATACGGGAGCTGGATCTGGACGGCTATGCCGTGGGGGGACTGGCTGTAGGGGAACCGACAGAGGAAATGTACCGCATTCTCGACGTGGTCGTGCCGCATATGCCGGCTGACAAGCCGAGGTATCTGATGGGTGTCGGCACACCTTCCAACATCATTGAGAGCGTGGCAAGGGGCATTGATATGTTCGACTGCGTGATGCCGACACGGAATGCCCGGCACGGCACGATCTTCACATGGGAAGGCATCCGCCACATGAAGAACCAGACCTATGAAACAGACCCCCGTCCGATGGATGAACAGTGTGACTGCCCCGCATGCCGGCAATTTACAAGGGCATATGTGCGGCATCTGTTCAAGGCAAATGAAATGCTTGCCGGGCGGCTGACGGTCATGCACAACCTGTATTTTTACAACACTCTGGCAGAACGCATCCGTGATGCGCTCGATCAGGGGACTTTTGCCCAGTTCCGGAGCAAGTATTCTGCACGGCTGGCACAGAAAGCACCGGAGGACTGATCTCCCCGGCTGCTTTTTCAGACAGGAGAATGCCTATGAGCATAATAGATATCATCCTTGTGGCGATCGGACTTTCCATGGATGCGTTTGCCGTATCCATCACCAACGGGCTGTGCTGTCAGCATCTCCGCCGCAGCCAGATGCTCTCGGTCGCAGTCTGTTTCGGCGGCTTTCAGGCTCTGATGCCGACGATCGGATATTTTCTGGGAAAGGCGTTCAAGAGCTATATCTCTGCGCTCGATCATTACATTGCCCTCATACTGCTCGGCTATATCGGCGGCAAGATGATCTTTGATGCCCTCACGGGATCCGCAGAGGAACACAGCTACGCCCTGACGGCAAAGCTACTTCTCATGCAGGGCGTGGCGACCAGCATCGATGCCTTAGCGGTCGGCGTCAGCTTTGCAACACTGCCGGATGTACAGATCGTTCCTGCGGTACTGCTCATCGGAGGGATCACTTTCCTGCTTTCGCTGACAGGTGTCCTGATCGGCAAAAAGACGGGGCAAAAGCTCGGCAGCCGGGCGCAGATCGTCGGCGGACTGATCCTCATCGGCATCGGGATAAAGATCTTTGTGGAGCATATGTTTTTTTCTGCATGACTGGAATACAGAAACACCCTGACGGATGGTCTCATCGGTCAGGGTGTTCGTTTCCTTACTGTTGCTATTTCAGCACTTCCGTCAGTTCCTGAAATTCCTGACGATAGCTGTCCTGCATATCGGTCTGCGCCAGCAGCTCCTGTATCTGTTCATAGCTTGCCTGATAGGGTTCTCTGCCGCCGAGCAGCATGCCAAATTCTGCGACGGCTGCGGCAAATGCCAGATTCTTTCCGATCGTCTCCCCACGGCTTGCCATGGTGACCGGATACTCCCATAGCTGACTGGTATCGCTGTCCGGTGCCTTACAGCGGATGGAAAGATCCAACAGCTGCGCATCTTCTGCGGTCTGTGCCACAGGCTGTGTCAGCTCGATCTCATACAGTGCCGTCACGCTGTGCCCCGCACCGATCTCACCGGCATCGACCTTGTCATTGTCAAAATCCTCATTCGCCAGCAGCCGGTTCTCATAGCCGACCAGACGGTAGCTTCTGACAACATCCGGATCAAATTCCGCCTGCAATTTCACATCCTTTGCCACAGTGTACAGTGTGCCGCCCATCTCCTGCACCAGCACCTTCTTCGCTTCCAGAACGCTGTCGATGTAGGCATAGCTGCCGTTGCCGTTGTCGGCGAGTGTCTCCAGGCGGTCATCTTTCAGATTGCCCGTCCCGAAGCCAAGTACGGAGAGAAATACCCCGGTCTCCCGCTTTTCCTCGATCAGTTTTTTCAGTTCCTCCTCAGAGGAAAGCCCCACATTCAGATCGCCGTCCGTTGCCAGCATCACACGGTTGTTGCCGCCCTCGATGAAGTACTGCGATGCGATCTCATACGCACGGACAATGCCCTTTTCCCCCGCAGTAGAACCGCCGGCATTCAGGTCATAGATGGCATCCGTGATGGTGCCGGACTCGCTGCCGGACACGCCCTCCAGCACGACACGTTCTTCCCCCGCATAGGTCACGATGGAGATGCGGTCGTTTTCGTTCAGCTCCCCCGCAAGCATGGAGAGTGCCTGCTGCACGAGCGGCAGTTTATCCTGCGTATACATCGAGCCGCTCACGTCGATCAGAAAGACGAGGTTCATCGGCGCACGCTCTGAAAGATCGAGCTTCTCCGCCTGCAAGCCGAGCAGCAGGAGCTGGTGTTCCGGGTTCCACGGGCAGTCGTACAGCTCCGGCGTCACGGAGAGCGGCGCATCTCCCTCCGGTTCAGGATAATCATAGGAAAAATAATTGATCATCTCCTCGATGCGCACGGCATTGGGATCCACGCTCCGGCTGCCATAACTGTCCCGGATCATGCGGCGCACATTGGAATAGGATGCCGTATCCACATCCGCTGAGAACGTTGAGACCGGCTGCTCGGCGGTGAGGATGAATGCATTTTCCTTGACAGCATTGTATTCCTCCTGATTTGGCATTTCCATCTCGTTCCACTCCATGTTGTCTCCGCCTGTCTGCTCTTGGGGCGCAACGAGCATAGGATCATGAGTTTCATTTTCCATGTCTGAGCATGCCGTCATGGCTGCCATCATCGTGCAGAGCAATACTGCCAGTACACTGTGTTTTTTCATAAGTCTCTCCTTGTCTCAGAGCGTTCCTGCCTCCCATTTTTGCAGGAACTGCTCCATGGCGGTGTACCCGGTCAGGTACATCCTGTCATAAAAGTAATCATCTTTGCTTCTCTGGTCGCACAGCACCGGTGTGCTGTCCTCCATCAGCGAGTACCATCCGCTGTGGAATACCACCTTGTCATCTGCCGTCCGCTCGATCTGCGGGGCGCAGTCGCTTGTCAGCTCCCATGCACGGCTGCCGTCCGCCTGCCGCAGCGGCAGAACATATTCATGCGACAGCTCGAGCAGATACGGGGTATCGCTCACGAGGGTCAGTGTTTCCGGCAGTGCTGCCTCGCCGTAGACTGCCACGACTGAAAGGGTATAATGGACGCTGCCGGACGTCGTATCCTGCCAGCCGTCCGTCACACGCACATCGGCAAAACATGCCGACGCTGCCAGCACATCTTCCTCATTGAAGTACTCCCCCTCCGGCATCGAAAGCGGCACGGTGATCTGGATACCGTTCCCGTGCGGCACGTTCAGATCGCTGTAGCGCAGCGGGGCATTTTCCTCCGCCTTGTCTCCGCTGGCATCATGTGCGGGCAGATCTCCGTCATTCTGTAATATCTCGGTATTGTCGGTATTGGCAGTGCTGTCCGCTTCTGATACCTCTCCGGACTGCGGGAGCTGCCGGTTGACAAGACGTACCCCGGCGATCACGAGCATCAGGCAGGCAGCGGCACCCATCACACGGAACAGGATCTGGTCGGGACGGGCATTCTTCTGCGGGGATGCCTTTTCCGGCATCTGTGCAGGGAGGCGGCTTTCGATCTGTGCCCAGAGGGCTTCCCTGTCCGGGATCGTCTGCTGCATTTCTTCACGACACCTTTTCTCAAATTCTTCGTTTGTCATAACAGGCTCCCCTCCTCTGCAAGTTTCTTCAGCCTCTGCATGGCATTGCGGTATTTCCATGACACCGTACCGAGCGGACGCCGCAGCACCTCTGCGATCTCCCGGAATGTCAGCTCCGCCGCAAGGTGCAGCCGGACGATCTCCTGCTCCTCCTCCGGCAGCACAGAGAGGATGTCCTCCGTGTGCATTTTTCCGGTGACAGTGTCCTCCGTTCTCTGTGCATCTGCCATCTCCTGTGCAGGTGTTTCCGACGGCAGCTCCCTTCCGGCACGCCGCAGATGATCCGTTGCCATGTTCCGTGCAATGGTCGTCAGCCAGCTCCGGTGTCCGTGTCCGGGATAGAACCTGCCCGCAATATTCCATAGCTTCAGAAAAAAGTCCGAGGTCAGATCTTCCGCATCCTGATGATGATGTACCTTGCCGAGGAAGATCCTGTAGACAATATCAGCATAGGCGTCATAAATGTCACGCAGACCGCTTTTGTCACCCATGCTGATCTTTCTGACAGCTGCTTCAAATTCCGCATCTGTCATGCTGATTGCTCCTTTCCTTCCGGAATGCAGGCTGCCTGCCGGCGCACCTGTAAGACGTCTTCGTAAAGTAATACGAAATGCCCTGCCCGGATATATGGGAAATATCTAACAAAAATATATCGGCATATTTGTACATACTGCACATTCTGCCTGTGTTCCCGCCGCTGCTGCGGCAGAAAGTATGGGATTTTTTTAAGAAATCACTAAATTTTTCCGAAAAGGTGTTTACAATAAAAAAAAAATATGCTATAATAAAACCAGATGTATCTGCCCGATGGAACGGCTGTCCGTTTCCTGTGCAGGAGAAAAAGAGAGGAGAACAAGCATGACACAGAACGGAAAGAGGAATTACCGCATCCGCTATGACAGGATCTTATTTGTAGGTGTGATACTGCTGATCCTGATCCTGCTGATGACTTCCTGTATCAGCAGCTGCGGCAAAAAATCACCGGGAGGGACCAGCTCCGACAACAGCGGCAGTCTGGATAACCAGCTCTCAACAGATCCGAGTACGGGCACGCCTGTTCCCGCTGTCACGCAGCCTGCCACACAGGCAGCACAGCTGACCAATGTCAACATGAATACCAGTGATGTCCACAAGGGAAACCTGATCCTTGTCAACAATGCGCATCCCTGTGAATTTCCGACCGGCACCGCTGCGGAGGGCAGCGTGAGCGGGGTGGATTTTGTCACCATCCGGAGCGTCCTGACCACCAAAACGGAGTCCCCGTGGCATTACACCGCCGCTGACTGGGAAGTAGGACTTGACCGTGAGACCGCCATGGCGATGGATGCATGGCTGGAGGGCTTCTATTCTGCGACCGGCGACCGGTTCGTGCGGATGATCGGCGGCTACCGCAGCGATGCGAGCGATGCAGATTTCCGCACCGGCAGGACATGCCTGCTCGGCATCTATCCGGATTCCGGCAGTTCCGGCTATTACAAGGCAGAGGGAAATTACAGCTGGCTTGCGGAGCATGCGGCAGAATTCGGCTTTATCCTGCGCTATCCAGAGGATAAGGATGGTTTCTTTGATGAGGAGATCACCACCCACCGCACAGCGACGTTCCGCTATGTGGGCATTCCTGCGGCGACCTATATCAGCGGGCAGGATCTGTGCTTGGAGGAATTTTTAGAGGACATCAAGACATTCTCCGTGGATTCCATGCTGGAAGTCACCTGCGGCGAAGCGGTGTATGGGATGTACTATGTTCCCGCCAGCAACGGCACCATGACGGCATTTGATGTTCCTGCCGCAGAGGGATCTTACTGGGTATCCGGCAACAACATGGATGGCTTTGTCATCACGGTTCTGAAGAGCGGCACGCCGTCTCAGAGCTTTGCCGGCACACCGGCTGCCGGGGATACCACAGAACCTGCATCAGATACGGAGACCGATGCCACCACGGAAACATCACAGGGAAGTCTCGAATGATATCTACCCTACCCCCCGACTCCCTTCCCTAAAGGGAAGGGGGAGATATGGCGGGGGTTCCACCCCCTGCACCCCCGTTTCGTCCCCGCTCCGGCGGGGACTTTTCATAGCCCTTGCAGGGAAAAGTCCGGGGTGTAGGCAGTGCGGGCAGAGGAAAGCTCCTGTGAAAAGCCGGAGAAACCCAATGCCTGTGCCTCTTCCAGGACACTGTGATACTCCATTTTGGTCAGCCGCCGGTTCAGCTCCGGATACAGCGCATCCTCCTGCATGGGCGTGTACTGCGCCATGAGACTGAGCAGAAATGCATCCGTGCCGAATTCTTCCGCCAGCCGCCGCAGGAGCGAAATGGACTCGTGTCTGTGTCCCGGCAGCACCAGATGCCGCACGATGCAGCCCCGCTGCATCAGTCCGTTCCGCAGGACAGGCTCCCCCGTCTGCCGGAGCATTTCCCGCAGCGCAGCAAAAGCGATCTCCGGATAGTCCGGTGCCGCCGCATACTGCGCTGCGGTCTCCGGGGAAAGATATTTCACATCCGGCAAGTAGATCTCCACCGATCCTTCCAGTGCGGAAAGCTGTGAGAGAAGTTCATAACCGCCGGAATTGTAGACAATGGGGATATGCAGGTGTGGCTTTGCCTGTGTCAGTGCCGGAATGACCCATGGCAGATACTGTCCGGCAGTGACGAGGTTGATGTTATGCGCCCCCTGTGCCTGCAAAGACAGGAAGACATCCGAAAGCTCTGCGGGGGAAAGCAGCTTGCCGCAGGGCTTGGCAGAAATGGCGGCATTCTGACAGAACCGGCAGTGCAGCGGACATCCGGTGAAAAACACCGCACCGGAGCCATTTTTCCCGCTGATGCAGGGTTCCTCCCACTGGTGGAGCATTGCCCTTGCCGCATGGATGCCGTTTCCCCCGCCGCAGCGTCCCGGGGAGACTGTCCGGTCTGCCCCGCAGCGGCGGGGGCAGAGCATGCAGTGTCTGGGATCGAATTGCATTGTCAGACCTCCTTACAAAAACGGATACCCTCTCATTTAGTATACCGGATATGCTGGGGTTTGTCAATACTTTGTACGCAAAGGTCGGCAGTACCAAAACCATTCGTTGACCCCACCCCCAACCC
>CANQYC010000070.1 GCA_947627945.1 uncultured Clostridia bacterium | reverse complement strand
GCGCATTCTATAGTGTTCAAGCTTTGTGACGGTCAAGGCTTGCGCTGAGCTTCGTATAACGCCTATCCCCCAATTCGCCTTGCGGCGAAAAGGGGGATGGGCTTTTGTTTACCCCAAAATAAAAAAGCACCCCGGTATCCCGGAATGCTTTCTTTGTAGAGCGTGCCTGAAGGGACTCGAACCCCCGACCTACTGGTTCGTAGCCAGTCACTCTATCCAGCTGAGCTACAGGCACATCTGCCCAACAAATATTATTATAGCACAACAGATCCGGTTTGTCAAGTGCTTTTTTGAAAGAAGTCAAAAAACAGAAACTGTCAAATTTCAGAACTCGATCCCCCTGCGTGCGGGGATGCCGCTCGTGTAGGGATGGCGCACCGCCCGGATCTCGCTGATATAATCCGCTGCCTCCAAAAACTGCGGTGCCGGGTCACGTCCGGTCAGCACCAGCTCCGTCCCCGCCGGGCATCCGTGTACGAGCCGTGCCGCAAGCTCCCGGTCAAGAAGCCCTTGGTTATAGGCAGCACAGAATTCATCCAGCACGAGCAGATCTGTCCCCCCCGCATACAGTCTGTCCATCGCCGCCGCAAGCATGGCATTGTGGCAGGCGGTGAGTTTTTCTTTCGTCTCCGGGGTCATCGAAAACGTAAATCCATAGTCCCGGTCACAGCGCAGCACCGTGATCTCCGGCAGACGTGCCAGTGCGGCAAGCTCCGAGGTGGGGCTGCCTTTGAGAAACTGTACAAAATGTACCCGCATCCCGCATCCTGCCGCACGCAGGGAAAGCCCCAGTGCGGCTGTCGTCTTGCCCTTGCCGTCACCGCAATAGATATGCAGCATGGTTCAGTGCTGTGCCGAACGGCTGATGAGCAGCAGCCCTGCCGCCAGCATGATGGAACCGGCTCCCACGGCAGCACCTGTCCCTACCATCTGGAAGAAACGGCGGCGGCGGAGACGTCTCGACAGGTCGGCGTACATCCGCTGCTCGGTGTCTGCCATCGCCTGTGCCGCATGGCTGCGCTGGATGCGCCCCCGGAGGGCATCGTATTCCTTATAATGTCTGCGGCATGCAGGACAGCTCCGCAGATGTGCCCGGATCTCCGCTGCACTCTCGGCACTGACAAGATGCGCCTTGTACAGCTCCGTCAGATCCATTGCCACCTTACATGTCATATTCATCTTGGATCGCCTCCATCATCATTTTCTTTGCCCGGTAGTAAATGACACGGGCGGAATTCTCGCTGATATGCAGGGCATCACCGATCTGGGCATAGCTCATTTCCGCATAGAGCCGCAGAATGGCGACATCCTGATATTTTTTCGGCAAAGAGAGCAGTGTCCGGCGGATGCTCTCCGCCATCAGATGTTTTTCCACTGTCTCTGCCGGATGCTCCGCAGCACCGTCCCCGCAGCCTTCCGGGAGCAGCTCTGTGTCCATGCTGTCCACCTGATGCCGGTTCTTTCGCAGATGTCTGTAGTAGGTGTGCTTGCCGATCGAGGCAAGCCATGTGAACACGTCACTGTCGCCCCGGAAACGGTGGAAAGAGATGAATGCCTGATAAAAGGTCTCCTGCGTCAGTTCCTCCGCAAGATCCCGGCTCTCGGTCAGTTTATAGAGAAAGGCGTAGATCCGTGGAAAATATTCTTTGTACAGAGTCTCGAACTCCTGTTTCATGGCACACCTCTGCTTTCTTCGGCAGTCGCCGGTACGACAGCAGTACACAAAGCCCGTGCAGTGCTGCTTTTATAATGTTTGTGACGGCAGCCTTCCCGAATGTTACAGGTTTCGCCTTGGTCAGAATGTACAAAATTCAGGTAAGACGGCTGCAATAATTTGGCATGGCGGGTTGTAACAAACCCGGCGGCGAGTGTTACTAATTATCGGATACTAAATCAGCGGGAGGCAAAAAGATGAGTTTTCGTATTACCGGCACAGGCATGTATGTGCCGCCAAGAGTTGTGACAAATGACGACCTGTCACAGATCGTGGAAACCTCGGATGAATGGATCTCCAAGCGGGTCGGCGTCCGGGAACGTCACATCTCCGAAACAGAGTTTACCTCGGAAATGGGCGCAAAGGCAGCAAGGGCAGCACTGGACGATGCGGGCTGCACGGCGGCAGATCTCGACATGATCCTGTCGGCATCGGTCAGCGGGGAGACCTCGTCTCCGTCCACGGCGTGCATGATCCAGCATGATCTCGGGGCGGCCTGCCCGGTGATGGAGCTGAATGCGGCATGTGCGGCGTTCCTCTATCTGCTCGAAACGGCAGCGGCTTTTTTCGCACTCCATCCGGACTATAAAAAGATACTCGTCGTCGGCTGCGAACGCATCAGCGGCATCCTCGACTGGAGCGACCGCAGCACCTGCGTGATCTTCGGTGACGGTGCGGGTGCGGCAGTGCTGGAACGGGGCAGCGGCTATCTCGATTCCGTCTGCAATGTCAAGGGCGGGGATGATGTCATCAAGATCCCCCACACGCTGGGCTGTTCTCCGTTCTTCCAGCGTGAGCAGGACTCCCCCTACATCCACATGCAGGGGCAGGAGACGTTCAAATATGCGGTCAACTCCATTGCGCAGGACATCACGGTGCTGCTTGAACGCAACCACCTGACCATGGACGACATCGCCTACATCGTGCCGCATCAGGCAAACCTGCGCATCATCGACTTTGCAAGCAAGCGGCTGGGCATCGACCCGTCCAAGATGTTTGCCAATATCGACAGATACGGCAATACCTCCAGTGCCTCCGTCCCGATCGCCTTCCATGAGCTGAAGGAGAGCGGAAAGATCAAACGGGGCGACAAGCTGATCCTCTGTGCATTCGGCGGCGGGCTGTCCGACATGGCATGCCTCATCGAATACTAACGCTGCCCGGAGAGGATCCACATCAGGGCGTACCCGGAAAGGTTCCGGTTACACATATATCTATTCTATCACAAAAAAGGAGAAAAGACAATGGTTGAGGAGAAAATTATCGCAATGCTGGCAGAAGCTACTGACAAGGATGCTTCCGAGATCACCATGGAGACCAAGTTCTCCGATCTGGGCATTGACTCACTGGACATGACAGAGATGGCAATGGATCTTGAGGATGAATTCGGCATCGAGTTCACACCCTCTCCTGAGCTGAACACAGTCGGCAAGCTCGTCGAGGCTGTGGAAAAGCTGACTGCCGAGGCATAAGACAATGATACAGTCGCCGATTTGTGAGTTACTGGGCATTCGTTACCCGGTGTTCCAGGGCGGCATGGCATGGATCGCTGACGGCAAGCTTGCCGCAGCGGTCTCCAATGCCGGCGGTCTGGGCATCATCTCCGCTATGAATGCCGATGCAGCCTATGTAAGGGAACAGATCCGCATCGCCAGAGAGCTGACAGACCAGCCTTTTGCGGTGAATATCATGCTGATGAGTCCCTTTGCCGCAGAATGTGCGCAGGTATGCGCAGAAGAAAAGCCCGCTGTGGTCACGACGGGCGCAGGCAGTGCGGCTCCCTACATCCCGATGTGGCGGGAAGCCGGTATCCGGGTCATTCCCGTGATCGCCTCCGTGGCAATGGCAAAGCAGTCGCAGCGTGCCGGTGCGGATGCCGTGATCGCCGAGGGACAGGAGTCCGGCGGTCATATCGGGGAACTGACCACCATGGCACTGGTGCCGCAGGTGGTGGATGCCGTGGACATTCCCGTGATCGCCGCAGGCGGTATCGGGGACGGCAGGGGCATTGCCGCTGCCTTCATGCTCGGCGCAGCGGGCGTGCAGATGGGGACACGTTTCCTGGTGGCAAAGGAATGCGGCGTGCATCAGAATTACAAGGACATGGTACTGGGTGCGAAAGACATTTCCACACAGGTCACCGGCAGACGCTTCGGCGGCAATACCTGCCGGGGCATCAAGAACAGCTTCACACGGGAATTCGTCAAGGCAGAATATGCCCCGGATGCCACGCCGGAGAGCATTGCCGATCTGGGTGCGGGTTCCCTGCGGAAAGCCGCCGTGGAGGGCGATGTGAAGAACGGCAGCGTGCTTGCCGGACAGATCGCCGGCATGGTCAGCCGTGAGCAGACCTGTGAGGAGATCGTGACAGAGATCATGCAGGAGGCAGAAGCCTGCCTGAAAGGAGCGGCACAATGGGTAAAATAGCATTTGTCTTTTCCGGACAGGGCGCACAGCATGTCGGCATGGGGCAGGCATTCTATGAGCATGTCCCCGCCGTCCGGACATTGTTCGACAGGGCAGAGGAGATCCGCCCCGGCACGCTCGCACAGTGCTTCACCGGTGACGGCACGGCACTGAAGCAGACGGAGAACACGCAGCCCTGCCTGTATCTGGCAGATATTGCTGCCTGTCTCGCCATGCAGGAAGCGGGCGTATCCCCGGACGGTGTGGCAGGGTTCTCCCTCGGAGAGATCCCGGCACTTGCCGTCGGCGGTGCCTATTCCGTCGAGGACGGCTTCCGCATCGCCATGCAGCGTGGTGCGGCAATGGCAAAGGCATCCGAGGGCGTGAACGCCTCTATGATGGCGGTCGTGAAGATCCCCACCGAGCAGGCGGAGGAACTGGCAAAGCCCTATGACAAGATCTTCCCCGTCAACTACAATTCCCCCATGCAGCTCGTATTCTCCGGCGACAAGACGCAGCTTGAGGCACTGGCAAAGGATGTCCGGGAGGTAAAGGGCAGAGGCGTGATGCTCGCCGTGAGCGGCGCATTCCATTCGCCCTACATGACACCGGCGGTCGTACCGTTCGGAAAGGCACTCTCTGATTTTTCCATCCAGTCCCCGGAAAAGGCTGTGGTCTATGCCAATTACACTGCCGCACCCTATGAGGGCGACCCGAAGGAGACCATGCTCAAGCAGATCGACCATCCCGTGCAGTGGGTGAAACTCATCCGGCGGATGGCGGCGGACGGATATGATACGTTCGTGGAGACCGGTGTCGGCAATACGCTGCAAAAGCTCATCACACAGATCCTGCCGGAGGCAAAGACCTATCAGGTCGGCGACATGGAGAGCCGTGATGCTGCCGCAGCAGAACTGCTCAGAAAGGAGACATCCTCATGCTGAAAGGAAAGACGGCTGTCATTACCGGCGGCACACAGGGCATCGGCTTTGAGATCGCCAAAACATTTGCCGCAAACGGCGCAAATATCGCCATCGTGGACATCTGCCCCGCCGAAAAGGCAGCACCGGCTGCACAGGAGATCTCCGCAGCGGGCGTGAAGTGCTGCGCCTATCAGTGCAATGTTGCCGACAGTGCGCAGGTGGCAGAGGTCTGCGGACAGATCTTAGCCGACTTCGGCAGCGTGGACATTCTCGTGAACAATGCCGGCATCACCCGTGACAACCTCATCCTGAAGATGAGCGAGGCGGATTTTGATGCCGTGGTGAACGTGAACCTAAAAGGTGCGTTCTATATGATCAAGCAATTCTACCGCCCGATGATGAAGCAGCGCAGCGGCAAGATCATCAACATCAGCTCTGTTTCCGGTCTGTTCGGCAATGCGGGACAGGCAAACTACTCCGCCTCGAAGGCGGGGATCATCGGACTGACAAAGACCACCGCCAAGGAGCTTGCCGCAAGGGGCGTTCAGGTCAATGCCATCGCACCGGGCTTTATCGCCACGAGCATGACGACGGCATTTCAGGAAAATGAGACGCTCAAGCAGTCCATCCCCATGAAGCGTTTCGGAAAACCGGAGGAAGTGGCACAGCTTGCACTGTTCCTTGCATCTCCGATGTCGGACTACATTACCGGCGAGGTCATCCGCATCGACGGCGGCATGGCAATGTAATCACAGTAAAACCGCCAGAGTATCACACTCTGCGCATGTCAGGAGGCAACAAAAAATGAGAAGAGTAGTCGTCACTGGTATGGGAACGGTCAACCCGCTCGGGAACTGCGTAGAAGCGTTCCGGGATGCCATGTTTGCCGGGAAGAACGGCATCGGCATGGTGACAAAATTTGATGTTTCCGAGTTTCGTCACAAGGTGGCGGGAGAGGTAAAGGACTTTGATGCCGCTGCTGTGCTTGGCAAGATGACCGCACGCAAGACGGATCTCTTTACCCAGTATGCCCTTGCGGCAGCCAAGGAGGCAATGGAGCAGAGCGGCATTGCCGGCACCATGGAGGGCGACCGCCTCGGCGTGTGCTTCGGTTCGGGCATCGGCGGCATCGAGACACTGCTGCAGGATCACCAGAATCTGCTGGAAAAGGGAGAGCGCAAGGTCTCCCCGCACTTTGTCCCGAAGATGATCTACAACATCGCAGCCGGCAATATTGCCATCGAGTATGGTGCCAACGGTCCCTGTACGGCGGTGTCCACTGCCTGTGCCACGGGTACCACGGCGGTCGGTGAGGGCTACCGCACCATCCTGCACGGCTATGCGGACGGTATGATCTGCGGCGGTTCGGAAGCTGCGATCAATGCCCTGTGCATGGCAGGGTTCGGGAACTGTCAGGCTCTGTCGGATTCCAATGACCCCGAGACGGCATGCACGCCTTTCGACAAGCGCAGGAGCGGCTTTGTCATGGCAGAGGGTGCCGGGGTGCTGATACTGGAAGAATATGAACATGCCGTGGCAAGAGGGGCGCAGATCTTGGCAGAAGTCGTCGGCTACAGTGCCACCTGCGATGCGCACCATGTGACAGCTCCCGACCCGGAGGCAAAGTATGTTGCCAAGGCATTGCAGGATGCCCTGCCGGAGGGTACCGACCTGTCGAAGGTCTATGTCAATGCACACGGCACCTCCACGCCGCTCAACGACAAGACGGAAACGACTGCCCTCAAGCGGGCATTCGGGGAGGACGGTGCCAAGAAGCTGCACATCAGCTCCACCAAGTCCATGACCGGACATATGCTCGGTGCCACGGGTGCGGTCGAGGCGATCGCCTCCATTCTCGCATTGCAGTACAACACCGTACCGCCGACCATCCACTACAGCGAGCCGGATCCGGAGCTGGATCTCGATTATACGCCCAACACAGCCGTACAGACAGAGCTTGACGTTGCCCTGTCCTCGAATTTGGGCTTCGGCGGTCACAATGCCGTCATCGCTTTCCGAAAGGTGTAAGGTGTGCTATGACAAGAGAAGAGATCATGGAGATCATCCCGCACAGGGATGCGATGCTGCTGCTCGATGAGGTCACGGCAGAGGACGGCACCGCACACGGCAAGCTGCACATCACCGGAGAGGAATGGTTCCTGAAAGGACATTTTCCGGGCAATCCGGTCGTACCGGGCGTGATCCTGTGCGAAATTCTGGCACAGTCCGCCTGTGTGCTGCTGGCGGGTGAGGCAAAGGGGCTGACGCCCTTTTTCACCAGCCTTGACAAGGTGAAATTCCGTTCCCCCGTGAAACCCGGCGACACCTATGAAACTGCCTGCCGGATCGTCCGGAACAAGGGACCTTTCTATTTCTGTGAGGGCACCGGTACGGTCAACGGCAAAACAGCGGTCAAGGCGGAGTTTTCCTTTGCACTCGTGGATAAGGAGGCAACATCATGAGTCTGATCGACGATCTGCTGCTGCACATCACCCCCGGGAGAGTGACATGTAAAAAGTGCGGCTATGTGGATACGGTATACCGTGTGGTCAAGAATTACTATGCCTGCCCGAAATGCGGCTACTACTACCGCCTCGGTGCAAGGGACAGGATCAACCTGCTCGTGGATAAAAAGAGTTTCCGGGAGCTGTGTACGGGGCTGGGGAGCAAGGATTTCCTCCAGTTCCCGGGCTATCAGGAAAAGCTCGACAAGGCAAGGAATGCCACCAAGGAGGAGGAGGCTGTCGTCTGCGGCACGGCTTCCATCGAGGGCAATCCTGTCGCCCTGTTCGTGATGGATTCCAAATTCATGATGGCAAGCATGGGTTCGGTCGTGGGCGAAAAGATCACACGGCTGTTTGAATATGCACAGGCGCACAGTCTGCCGGTCATCGGCTTCACTGCCTCCGGCGGTGCCCGGATGCAGGAGGGCGTCATCTCCCTCATGCAGATGGCGAAGATCAGCGGTGCCGTCAAGAACCACAGCAATGCGGGGCTTCTGTATATCACCGTGCTGACGGATCCGACCACGGGCGGCGTGACGGCAAGCTTTGCGATGCAGGGAGACATCATCCTTGCGGAACCACGGGCACTGGTGGGCTTTGCCGGCAGGAGAGTCGTGGAACAGACGACCAAGAGCAAGCTGCCGGATAACTTCCAGAGTGCGGAATTTCTGCTGGCGCACGGTTTCGTGGATGCGATCGTGCCCCGCAGTGAGCTGCGCAGCACCCTCGCAGAGCTGCTGACGATCCACAAAAGGAGCGTGTGACTATGGATTCCTATGAAAAGCTGAAAACTGCCCGCCATAACGGCAGACCGACCGGAGAGATGTATGTGCGGGAGATCTTCGAGCTGCCCATCGAGCTGCACGGAGACCGCCGCTTCGGGGACGATCTTGCCATTTTTGCCGGGGTGGCATTTCTCGATAAACGCCCGGTGACATTTATCGCCATGGAAAAGGGACACGATCTGCAAAGCCGTGTGGCACGCAATTTCGGCTGTCCCAGACCGGAGGGCTACCGCAAGGCACTGCGCCTGATGAAACAGGCTGAAAAATTCCACCGTCCCGTCATCTGCTTTGTGGATACGCTCGGTGCGCATCCCGGTGCGGATGCAGAGGAACGGGGACAGGGTCAGGCGATCGCCGAGAGCATCATGGAAATGATGGGGCTGCGCACGCCGGTCATCTCCGTCATCATCGGTGAGGGCGGCAGCGGCGGCGCACTCGCACTGGCAAGTGCGAATAAAGTATTCATCCTCGAAAATGCCGTCTATTCCGTCATTTCTCCGGAGGGATGCGCAAGCATCCTGTGGAAGGAGTCCAATCCGGAGACCGTGGCAAAGGCAGCCAACTGCCTGCACATCACGGCGGACGACATGCAGGCGTTCGGCGTGGCGGAGGATGTCATCCCGGAGGATCTTGACGACTTCCCCCGGATGTGCAGAGCCATGAAGGCACAGCTTGCGGCAGCCGTGGATGAGCTTTGTGAGCTTTCCGAGGAGGAGCTTGTCGCACAGCGGTATCAGAGATTCCGCCGCTTCGGCGTATATGAGGAAACCCCGGGCAGCCGGCGCAGTTCCTGAAAATAGGAGGTAATTTGGAAATGGAACCGTTGTTTCATAAATTCAGCACAACCACATTCAATGAAAAAGGACAGATACAGGATTTTTCGCTGCACTATGAGGATAATTTCAATTTCGGATATGACGTGGTAGATGCCATTGCGGCAGAGGAACCGGAAAAGCGTGCGGTACAGTGGTGCGATGAGCAGGGGCATGAGAAAATGCTGACATTCGGCGACATCAGCCGTCTCTCCTCGCAGGCGGGTGCCTACCTGATGGCACAGGGCATCCGGAAAGGCGACCGTGTCATGCTGATGCTCAAGCGGCATTATGAGTACTGGTACCTCTCCGTGGCACTGCACAAGATCGGTGCCGTGCTGGTGCCTGCCACACACATGCTCCGGGAACATGACATCACCTACCGCATCGAAGCGGCGCAGATCCGTGCGATCATCGCAGCGGAGAGCGAGGGGCTTTGCAGCAGCATCCGTGCCGCTGCCGCCGAGACGGCAGAGCATCCGATGCTCTTTACCGTCCGGGAAGAACGGGAGGGCTTTACCCGTCTCGACGACAAGCTCGATGGTTTCCCGGAAAAACTCGACCGCATCCCGACAAAGGTCTCGGATGAATTCCTCATCTACTTCACCTCCGGCACGACGGGCAACCCGAAAATGGCAGTCCACACCTACTCCTATCCGCTCGGACATATCGTCGCTGCGGCATACTGGCACTGTGTCCAGAATGACGGACTGCATCTGACCGTCGCAGACACCGGATGGGCAAAATGCTCATGGGGCAAGATCTATGGACAGTGGCTCTGCGGCACGGCGGTCATGGTCTATGAATTTGAACGTTTCCACGCCGAGCAGCTCATGCAGGTGCTGGAGAAATATCAGGTGACGACATTCTGTGCGCCGCCGACACTGTACCGCCTGATGGCAAAGACCGGTATCCGGCGGGAGGCATTCGCCAGCGTAAAACATGCCTCCACGGCGGGCGAGGCATTGCAGGAGGAGATCATCCGCCTGTTCTATGAAGCCACCGGGCTGGAGATCATGGAAGGCTTCGGACAGAGCGAAACAACGCTCATCATCGGCAATTTCGAGGGCATGCAGCCCAAGCGGGGCTCGATGGGCATCCCCAATCCGCTGTACAAAGTCGTACTGGTGGACAGCGAGGGCAAGCCGGTCGGTGTCGGTGAGCAGGGCGAGATCTGCATCGACACAAGAGAGCGGATGCCGGAGACACTCTGCATCTGCTATCTGAACAACGAGGAAGCCAACGAGCGTTACTGGCGCAACGGCATGTACCACACCGGAGACACGGCATATTATGACGAGGATGGCTACTACTACTATATCGGACGTGTGGATGATGTCATCAAATCGAGCGGCTACCGGATCGGTCCGTTCGAGGTCGAGAGCGTACTCATCCAGCACCCGGCTGTGCTGGAATGCGCCATCACGGGCGTGCCGGATCCGGAGAGAGGACAGCTCGTCAAGGCAACGATCGTGCTTTGTGAGGGCTACGAGCCGACGGAGGCACTGAAAGACGAACTGAAGGCATTCGTCAAGGCTCGCACGGCACCGTACAAATACCCGAAGGTGATCGCATTCACGAAGGAACTGCCCAAGACGACCAGCGGCAAGATCTGCTACAACATCCTGCGGCAGCGGGATACGGATACCGCAAAGCAGCACTGACACCATACCCGCCCCATGCTATGCGCAGGGGCGGGATATTTTTATTTTTTTGCAGCCACGAAAAAAAGTTGCTTTCCCCTATTGACATTACAGCGGAAGTGTGCTATAATATATTTGAACGATGGTTCAAATATTCAAATGACAAAGGGGGACATCCCATGAAATTGCTATATACCGTGGAAAATCTCGATTGCCCGCACTGTGCGGCGAAGATCGAGAACGCCATCCGTCAGATGGACGGCATCGAGGATGCCAGTCTCTCCTACGCTGCCGGACTGCTGCAAGTCACTGCCGCCGTGGAGGAGGGACTGCTTGAACGCATCCAGGCAGTCTCCGACAGCATCGAGGACGGTGTCGTCTTTTCCAAAAAGCACAGCCATTCCCCCGCACAGGCACATGACGGGAGCCATGCACATGCCCACGAACATGACCATGCAGAGGGAAAGGGCGAGCGTCTGACGCTCGGCATCGGTGCGCTGCTGTTCGTGGCGGGCATCGTGCTGCTGCTCCTGCACACCGGCATCGCCGCAAAACTGGTGCTTTTGGCGGCATATCTCGTGCTGGGTGCCGGGGTGCTGCTCGATTCCCTGCGCAGCATCGGCAAGGGGCAGCTCTTTGATGAGAATTTCCTCATGACCATTGCCACGGTCGGTGCGCTCTGCATCGGCTGCTGGGAGGAGGCGGCGGGCGTCATGCTCTTTTTCCGCATCGGGGA
>CANQYC010000069.1 GCA_947627945.1 uncultured Clostridia bacterium | reverse complement strand
GAGGGGGTTGGGGGTGGGGCAACCCCCATCAACGCCCCGTAATTCGTGGTTTCAGCCGCTTCTGATACAGCTCACACAGCCACAGCAGATTATTGTCATACAACAGAAAAAACGGATTGAGGATCGCCAGCACCGCAGCACCGGCATATCTGCCGTATTTGGCAAATTCCTCTGCCATCTCCGTCAGACCGAGCAAATAGATGGTCGCATGCCAGTACAGCATCGCCGCCGCATTGAAAAACAGAAGTTTCAGCACGAGCCGCAGCACCGCCGGCTTTACACGCCGCAGATAGGAGAACAGGATGGGATAACTGCCGAACAGCAGAATGAAGAGCAGTGCCGCCTCCTTGTCATAGGTCACGAACAGCGACAGCAGACTGACAGCGGCATAGGTCACCCATGCCCATGTGCTGCCGACCTCCATGACCACGATCAGCAGCAGCAGCCCTGAGAGCATGGGGAGCAGGATGTACAGGAGCGGGAAGATCCCCGTCAGGAACATCCCCACGAGACAGAAAGCGGAAACGATCCCGCCAAGTGCCACACGATAGCTGATCCGATCCATGGCAGCACCTCCTTTTGGTTTGTGGTATGCGGTTACTTTGTCAGCATCCCACGCAGACGCTGCATCGCTTCCTTGGTCTGTTCCCTGTCTCCGAAAGCCGTCAGGCGGAACCAGCCGTCGCCGTTCTTTCCGAAGCCTGCGCCCGGTGTGCCCACCACGGCGATCTCATTGAGCAGGCGGTCAAAGAAGCTCCAGCTGTCCATGCCGTCCGGGCATTTGAACCAGATGTAGGGGGAGTTGATGCCGCCGGTAAAGGCGATACCCAGATCGGTGAGCGTCTCGGCGATGATGCGGGCATTTTCCTGATAATAGCAGATGTTCTCCCGGATCTGCTTCTGTCCCTCCGGGGAGAAAACTGCCTCGGCAGCACGCTGCACCGGATAGGAAACGCCGTTGAATTTGGAACCCTCACGCCGGTTCCAGAGCTGCTTGAGACTGACAGTCGTGCCGTCACTTGCCGTGGCTGTCAGCTCGGACGGTACGACCGTGTAGCCGCAGCGCACACCTGTAAAGCCGGCAGTTTTCGAGAGGGAACACATCTCGATGGCGACCTCTTTCGCACCCTCGACTTCATAGATGCTCCGGGGCAGTCCGGGCTGCGAAATGAATGCCTCATAGGCAGCATCAAACAGGATCACTGCTCCATGTGCCTTGGCATAGGCGACCCATTCGGCAAGCTGTGCCTTCGTGTAGACGGAACCCGTGGGATTGTTCGGCGAGCAGAGATAGATGATGTCCGGGAAAACATTCTCTCCGTCCAGTGCATAGCCATCCGCAGAGGGCATTGCCGCAAACCCGTTGCTCTCATTGGAGTCCGCATAGACGATGCGTCTGCCGCTCATAAGATTGGAGTCCACATAGACCGGATAGGCAGGGTCGGTCACGAGTACAATATTGTCATCGCCGAAGATGTCGACCAGATTGCCGCAGTCGGATTTGGCACCGTCATTGATACGGATGTCGTCTGCGGGCACCTCGGCACCGAAGCTATGGTAATAGCCGGAGACTGCCTCCCGCAGGAAATCATAGCCGGCACCGCTGTCCTCATAGCCCCGGAACGTCTCCTTGACGCCCATTTCATCCGCTGCTTTCTTCATGGCATCCACGACCACGGGAGCCAGCGGCAGCGTGACATCGCCGATCCCCATGCGGATGAGCTTTGCCTCCGGATGGGCTGCCTTGAAGGCGTTTACCTTCTCAGCGATCCGGATAAACAGATAATTCTTCTCCAGTTTCAGATAATTTTCATTGACCTTGATCATCCTTAACAACTCCTTGCTTACATTTCATTTTTTATCCGGGAAAGGTCGATCTCCCCGTCAAATACATGCGTTGCCGTGCCGGTCATGAGTACCGTGCCGTCCGGCTTCCAGACGATCTGCAGATCGCCGCCCCGCAGCTTGACGGTGATCTCTTCTCCCTGCCTGCAATAGCCGTTCAGCACCGCAGCGACTGCTGCCGCACAGGCTCCCGTCCCGCAGGCAAGCGTTTCCCCGCTGCCACGTTCCCAGACACGCATGGAAAGCGTGTGATCATCCAGCACCCTGACAAATTCCGTGTTGATGCGTTCCGGAAACAGGTGATGATGCTCGAACTGCGGTCCGATGGTCTCAAGAGCGATCTGCATTGGGTCTTGTTCCGTGAACACCACACAGTGCGGGTTGCCCATGGAAACACAGGTGACAGCATAGGTCTGCCCATTCACGTCAAGGGGCTGTTTCACGAAATTTTCGCCGTCCGCCAGCACCGGAATGTCCTGCGGTCTCAGGATCGCCTTGCCCATATCCACCTGTGCGCTGACTGCCTTGCCGTTTTCGGTCTGTAATGTGATGTACTTGATGCCGGACTTCGTTTCCACGGAAAGCGCAGGGCTATGGACGATCCCGTGATCATAGGCATATTTCCCCACACAGCGGATCCCGTTGCCGCACATCATTCCCTCCGAGCCATCGGCGTTGAACATCTGCATCCGGCAGTCTGCCTTATCCGAGGGGAGGATCAGGATCAGTCCGTCGGCACCGATGCCGTAACGCCGGTCACTGACAGCGACTGCGACCGCCTGCGGATCCGCCGGAAGCGTTTCCTCAAAGCAGTTGACATAGACATAATCATTGCCGATGCCATGCATTTTGGTGAATTTCATAGCCTAACTCCTTTCCGGCAGGAATTTCCCGCCACTTCTATTATACACGATGCGGAGAAAAAAATCAAGTCATGAGACGCCTGCCGAAAATTTTTTTGGATCTCCTCTTGACAAACGTATGTTTCTGTGATAGAATATAAGATAGAACATTTGTTCTGTGTGGTGTGCGGGTACATGCAGGGGGATGTTCTGCTGCTGATTCCGAAAGATCTGGCAGATTTTGTCTGCCGGGATCAAGGGGATCAGTAAAAAAATCCGAAAGAGAAGAACATATGTTCAAAAAGGGAGAAGAAAAATGAAAAAGATGCTGAAAGACTATCAGAAAGGGTACACCATGCTGCTTGGACGGATCCATGAGATCCGGCAGGAGATGCGGGAAGACGGCAGCCTGGGACACAAGGAACTGGAGCAGATGGAGGCGAGGATCAACCTGCTCCAGACAGAATGTACGGAGATGGGGCGCATTATCCGTCTCCTGCAGGAACGGCTGAAGGGGGAGCGTGTATGAGACAGAGGATCACGGAGGAGGCACTGAACTTTGACAAGGCGTTTATGCAGGAGCTGTATGCCGTCGGGGGCACAAACCGGAAACGGCTGCAGATATTGCAGTCCGCACTGCGGAAGGCACTGGACACGTCGCTGACAGAGCGGCAGCGGGAGATCATCCAGCTCCGGTTCTTTGAGGAAAAGACCTGCACGGAGACCGCTGCCCTGCTGGGCATCACACCGTCTACGGTATCCCGGACGATGAAGCGTGCGCAGGGGCATCTCAGAGAATCGCTGCAGTTCTATGTGGATTATCTCAACTGTGACATGGAGGAATGACCGTACAGGGACGCCATACAACTTCGGAACGCCAGTCCTCTGCGGGCTGGCGTTCCGGAAAATGATACGGGATTGGAGTAGCTGGATTTGAACCAGCGGTGACGGAGTCAAAGTCCGTTGCCTTAACCTCTTGGCGATACCCCAGTCTCACTACTATATAGTATAACACATTCACGCACATTTGTCAAGCGGCAGATATTGTGGCTTTCCGGAGCGCATATGCATATGCTGTCAGCAGGGAAGAAAAAAACGTCCGGCAGAATAAACCTGTCCTGCCGGTGCCATACTACTGTCAAAGAATCCTGATGACGATAAAGGAGTTGTTACTATGTCAGTAAAACGAGGAGAAATCTATTATGCAGATCTGAGCCCCGTTGTCGGGTCGGAGCAGGGCGGCATCCGTCCGGTACTTATTGTACAGAATGATGTGGGCAACCGCCACAGCCCGACGGTCATTGCAGCGGCGATCACGAGCCGCCTTGACAAGGCAAAGCTGCCGACGCATATCTCCCTCAATGCCGCCTCCTGCGGCTTGCAGCGGGACAGCATCGTGCTGCTCGAACAGATCCGTACCATTGATAAAAAGCGTCTCAAGGACAGGATGGGCGCACTTGACCATACGGCGATGAACCGTGTGGATCAGGCACTGTCCATCAGCTTCGGGCTGCACTGAGGACGAGGTAAGTCCCCCGCTGTGTGACGGCGGGGGACTTTGTGCAGTTTTTTCCAGTTGAGCTTCAATGAAACATGCTTTCATCTGTGCCGGAAGAATGACTTTTTCTGATAGAACGGCTTGGCATGCTTTGTCCACATCTTAGCATTTTCATAAGAAACACATTCAAGGCTCCAGCCGTCCGCACAGGGTGCGGCAGCCCGTGCCAGTGCGGAAAACAGTGCATCTTTCCCCTCTGTGCCGTTGCCCTCCACGATCAGGAGATAGTTCGGACAAAATGCATTCTGCCGTTTCATGACACGCAGGAATGCGACCCGCACATCCGGGTGCTGCCGCAGGACGCCCCGCAGGGCTTCTGCCAGTTCCTCCGGAAAGGGATCGGGGTCGGTGATCGTGATCTTTTCCCCCTGAAACTGGAGCGAACGCAGCACCATGTCCTGTGTGTCGCCGACTGCCGCCTCTGCCGCTGCTTCGAGAAGTGAGGCATCGAGCGTCAGTTCCGCACCGGTATCCGGGTTGATGACAGCGGCATCGAACCCCTCCGAGAGGAGCTTCTGCAAGTCATGGAACCAGACGGCTCTCGGATGGTACTGCGCCGGTGTGCCAGCCGCAGCCCATTCCCGCCGGTCGGTAAAGAGGCGCACGGTCTTCCTGCCGTCTATGACGGCTGCCGGGATGCGGTCTCCCGCAGGTGTCCGCTCGACCGGCATCAGCAGGGGACTGTGATAGAGCGTGACCAACAACCGGAGTTCCTGCTTTCCGTCTGCCCGCCCGGTATGGAGCTGCTGTAAGAACCACAGCAGGGAGCCGGTCAGATCCGGTGCCAGTATGGGACGCTCTGCGAGCGGCAGTGCTGACATATCGGGCATGCGTGCCAGATCTTCTATGCACAGCACGAGTTTCCGGGGAAGATAGTCGATCATCACATGCTGAAAGCCGCAGCGGAGCAGATCCATAAACAGCAGTTCCCGCTGTGCAGCAGGGTTGGGAATGGCGGAAATGCGGATGTCACGCTCCTTGCAGCTCTCGGCGAAGCGTTCAAAGCAATCCCGCTCTGAAAACAGCACTGCCGTCCGGGAGCCGAATTCCCCGGTCATAAAGTAGTGCTTTGTGGCAGGGAACCATGCGGCGTAGAGCGTCTCCTGCGTCCGGAGCGCATCGATCACCGCACCGACACGGATCTCCGCATGTTCCGGGTCATGGTAGAACTCGCCGATGAGTGTCTGGATGTCTGACATGATCTTTCTCCTATTTTGCGGCATCCGTGCCGGAGGAACCATTGCCGGCGACAGCGGTCAGGCTGCTGACAAGACCGGCGACCCCTTGGATCTCGCTCGGGATGATGATCTTGGTAGCTCTCCCGTCAGCCGCTTTGGAGAATGCTTCGAGGGCTTTGAGCCGCAGTACGGCATCGTTCGGATTGGCATCATTGAGCAGGCGCAGGGAGTCTGCGAGTGCTTTCTGTACCATCTCGATCGCCTGCGCTTCACCGCTTGCTTCGAGTACTTTCTTCTCACGCATGGCATCCGCACGCAGGATGGTGGCTTGCTTCTCGGCTTCTGCCTTGAGGATCTCGGCTTCCTTTTCCGCTTCGGCACGCAGGATCTTGGACTCCTTTTCCGCCTCGGCGACCAGTACCTGGGATTTCTTTTCACCCTCTGCCTGAAGGATCTTCTCACGGCGTTCCCGTTCCGCCTTCATCTGCTTCTCCATGGACTCCTGGATCTCACGGGGCGGCAGGATGTTTTTCAGCTCTACACGCATCACCTTGATGCCCCAGCGGTCTGTCTCATCGTCCAGAATGGCGGTGATGTCCTTGTTGATAGTGTCACGGCTGGTCAGGGTGGAGTCCAGCTCCAGTGCGCCGATGATGTTTCGCAGAGTGGTGGCGGTGAAGTTCTCGATCGCCATCATCGGGTTCTCAACACCGTAAGTATAGCGTTTCGCATCGGTCACCTGAAAGAAGACGACCGTGTCGATCTGCATGGTGACATTATCCTTTGTAATGACCTGCTGCGGGCGGAAGTCCACCACACGCTCCTTGAGGGAGACTTTTTTGGCAACACGGTCGAGGAAAGGCACCAGCAGATGCGGTCCTGTGCGCAGCTCCTTGTGGAAAGCACCCAGACGCTCCACGACATAGACACATGCCTGCGGTACGATGCACAGGCAGCGGATGACAATGATCACCAGAAAAATGATCAGTGCAATGATAATATAGCCCCACGGTTCCATAATATTCCTCCTTAAAAATGTGATACCGATCCTCCTGCGCCCGGCAGACAGCGTCCGTCGGACTTCCGGGATCAGCATGCGGTATGCGGCAGCTTACGACCCCGCCGGTGTGACGAATGCGGTCGTGCCCGCAATACGGACGACACGGACAGATGTGCCTTCGGGGAGAACGCTCCCGTCCTCGGTGCGTGCCCGCCAGTTGGTATCCCCGATCTTTACCCTGCCGGTGCTTTGCATTTTGTTGATCTCCTCGGTGACGATAGCAAGCTTGCCGACCTCGGATTCGACATTGTCCGGGAGAAGATCCTTGACCCGGAGCTTGCGCAGGAGCGGTCTTGTGACGCATAGCAGGCAGACAGACACCGCAGCAAAGATGGCTGCCTGTCCCAGCGGCGGACAATTCGCAGCAGCGGCGATGAAAGCCCCCAGTGCGCCGGCGGCGAACCAGATCGAGACGAGCTGCAAAGTCGCCAGTTCCGCAATGACGGCAATGGCAAAGATGACGCCCCAGATGATCATAGCAATCGGCATAGTTACTCCTTTCTGCCATTCGGCTGTCAATATGATTTACCATCTGGCTTCTAAAAAAACAGGAGAAGCCGCCTGTACCTCTATTATAACACATGGATCGCAAATTGTCAACTGCAAATTTAGCGGCAGGGCAGATTTTTTTATCCGGCACGCTGCATGCAGCAGGGGAGAGGTATGATCCCGTGTTTCCGGGGCATACTATCTGTAAAAAAGAAAGGAGTTGGGTGCTATGAAAGTCACGCCGGAGCTATACAAGGACATGCAGAAGCAGGTGGAGACCAAGTCCAACAGCAAGGTCAATATCCCGATGGCATTTCTCGTCGGAGGGCTGATCTGTGTGATCGGGCAGCTTTTGTTATATGGCTATGAGCGGCTCGGGATGGACAGGCTCACCGCCTCAGCATGGGTATCGGTGACGCTCGTGGCATGCAGTGCCGTGCTGACCGGCTTCGGGCTGTATGAAAAGCTGGCAAGGCATGCCGGTGCGGGGACGCTGGTGCCGATCACGGGCTTTGCCAATGCGATCACTTCCTCTGCCATTGAGGCGAAAACAGAGGGCTTTGTCCTCGGTGTGGGCACGAGGATCTTCACCATTGCCGGACCCGTTATCCTGTACGGCTGCACAGCGGCAGCGGCATATGGGGTCATTTACTTCCTCTGCAACCTGTAATGCTGCGCAGAAAAGCCCCCTCCCATTCACGGGAGGGGGCAATGCCTGTCACTCTGCTGGTGTGTTGGAATCCATATCGAGCAGCAGATCGTCGATGTCGTACCAGAGCTTGTCATCGACGCCGTACTCCTCATCGTCCTCTTTGATCGCCAGAATGGTCTCCTGTGCGGTCTTGTAGCTGATCTGCTCCACATAGCCGGAGATCAGCGTCAGCACTTCCTCGCCCCATTCTGCCTCGAGTGCGACATATGCCTCATCTGCGGCGGCTTCCTCCTCTGTCTCATCGCTGAAAGCAGCAAACCGCTCTGCAAACTCATTATCATACAGATCTGCGACAGCATCCATAGAAATGTCCCAGAAGTCGATCGGCTCCGAGACGACCGTGATATGGTAGGTATCCCCGGAACGCTCTGCCTTGTTGACGGTATACTTAAGCTTGTTCATGATGTCCTTGGACAGGGCTTCATAGCCCTCCTTGGTATCATCGGTGATCATATCCTCCATGACGGAGTAGTTGTAGTAGATGGCACTGCATACATATGCCACCTCGTCATTGTAGACAGCGTCCGCCTCTTCCTGCGTGGCTTCGGTCATTTCCATGTACTTTGCGGTATCGCCCTTATACGTGCAGTCCAGCACAGCCTGTACATAGTCCGTATAGGTCTCCGCTGCGCTGCATCCGGTCAGTCCGGTGCAGAGAAGCACCGCTGCGGTACCGGCTGAGATCCAATTTTTCACTTTCATACATTTTCCTCCATAGATCCTTTTCTCGTGGCTTATTCTTCTGTCTCTTCCGTGGTGTCATCTTCACCGGCTGTCACATCTGTGATGTTGCTCTCCTCATCAGTCATATCCGTGCTGTCACTGTCAGCCGTCTCCGTGGCATCCCCCCCTTCTGCGGATCCGCTGTACGACAGGGGGATGGAATTGCCATCCGTATCATAAAATGTCAGATTGTCGATGTAGATATCAGAACGGTTCTGCATGCCCCAGCGCATGACGAGGAAATTCGGCTCCGTCATGGAGGCATCCCACTTCTTGCCGGATGCAGCGAGCAGGAATTTGAACGTCACATGGCAGGCGTCCGACCGTTCCAGATCATACTCATTCAGACCGGAACCGGAGAAATCCGCAAAGCCGTACCACTCATCGTCTGCGGTCACCGTACCGCCGCCGCCGCCGATCCAGCCCGGCACCTGACGGCTGATGTCGTCATCGCCGACAAATAGCGTGTCCTTTGCCTCTGCATAGAGGTCGAATTCAATGCGGCTGACACGTTCGATGTCCTCCGGCGACAGCAGCGAGCGCATATTGAAACTCAGCTTCTGCACCATATCGCCCATGTTTTCGGCAGTGGTGGAAGTATCTGTAAATTTGAGCATGCGGTTGCCCTCCACACTTTCGATCGAAAGGGTGCCGTTTGCGGCAGCTTCATCATCCGCAACGACGACAGCGATGTCCTCGCCGACCTCATCGAAAGTGACGGCATTGGGATCCGCCTCGGGGAAGGGGGCATTTGTCGGAGGCGGTGCCGTTTCCTCTGTCTCAGTGACAGCGGCAGTCTCCGTGGCGGCAACAGTATCCTCCGGCAGGCTGCTGTCCTGCGCATTCCTCTCGCAGCCGGCACAGGTAACTGCCATGAGCAGCGGGATGATATAATACAAATACAGATGTTTCATGATCAGATTCCTTTCCAGAAGCAGGCGACCCTGCACGATACATTACTTCCCCCATTATAGCATATGTACATGAAAATGTCAAGCACCGTATACATATGGATACAAAACAGATAGAAGTTTCCATGCACACGGCGTCACATTGGAAAAAAGCCCTTCTTCCCATGACGGGAAGAAGGGCGGGGAAATGGTCGGCGGGATCTTTACTCAGCGGCACCCTCGGCAGCAGCGGCACCGGCAGCCTCGGCTGCGGCGATCTGCTCCTCAAGGGAAGGTTCGCCCTCTGCGGCGGGAGCGGTCTGTCCCATCTCCGCCATCAGACGCTGCAATTCGCTGTCCACCTTGGCATCTGCCTGTAACTGCTCAAAGGTGTCATAATCCTTGGCAGCGGATGCACCTGCCATCTCGGAGTATGCCTCTGCCTCTGCCTCCTTGCGCAGTACCTTTTCTTCCATGCGGTTGAATTTGTCAAATGAGCTGCTCGTATCCACACCGCCGATGGACTGTGCCAGACTCTTCTGGGTATCTGCCATCTGGGAGCGGGCGATGAGCATTGCCTGACGGCTCTTTGCCTCTGCCATTTTTGCTTTCAGGGTCTCGACCTGTTCCTTGATGGCATCGGTCTGGTTGGAAATGGTCTCATGCATCTCACGGTAGGTATTGACCTCCTCGTCTGCCTTTACCTTCTGGGAAAGTGCCCGCTTGGCAAGATCGGTATTGCCGGCAGCAAGGGCAGCCTTTGCCTTTGCCTCCCAGTCAGCGGACTTCCTGACAGCATCATTGAGCTGCTTCTCAGCCATGCGCTCGCTGGCAACTGCCTTGCCGAGAGCCTGTGTGGATTTCTGGAGTTCCTTGTCCATGTCCAGGATGATCTGCTTTACCATCTTTTCCGGATCTTCCGCACGGTCGATCAGGTCGTTGACATTTGATTTGAAAATGTCACTGATTCGGGAAAAAATACCCATTGTTGATTCCTCCAATCATCGACAGACTTTTCAAAGTCTGCACCGGTTCAGTATGTCTATAGCATACCACAAAACTGTGAAAATGTCAAGTGTTTTTGCAAAATTCCCGGAAACATCTCTCACGGGTGCATGTCCGCATTTTCACAGATCAAATACCTGCCGGATGCTGTCATAGTGCAGGAAGATCCCCCGTGCGGCAAGTTCCTCGATCTCTGCCTTCGTGGCAAGGCGGAATCCCTGCATTTCAGCAAGCTGCGGTGTGACATCCGCTTCGTCAAAGTCCATCACGAACCGGTAGACATCGACGAAATAATTATCCCCCTCGCTCTCCCGGCGGTAGGTGAACTGATACCCGCCCTCTGCGGCGGCGACATCCAGTCCGGTCTCCTCAAGCACCTCACGGCGCACCGCATCCGCAGAGTTTTCGCCTGCCATCACGCCGCCGCCGGAGACCTCCCACCAGCCCGGTGCCCAGTGCTTGTCCATTGCCCGCTGCGTGATGAGGAAACGTCCGTCCGGACGGCAGACGACGCCCAGTACGGTCAGATGATAGTCGCCCGGCTGCATGGTGAAGTCATTCCGTGCCATCACTCTCCCGGTGCGCTGCTTGCGGCTGTCATAGATATCCCAGTATTCCATATTGATCGACCTCCGTGGTGTTCCCCCTGCGGGGAGATGTTGCTTCTATTACAGTATATCACATCCGGAGAGATTTTGCAAGCCCAAGATCCGCAGGGGGCAGATGCGCAGAAAAAACACCCTTTCCCGGAAACCCTGCTGTTCGCAGGAAATGACATCCCCTCTGCGCAAACCTACCCGAAACAGCAATACGTTTTGACAAAAGTCTTGCAGCCTGTCCTGTATAATAGAATCAGGAGCGAAACGCTCCTGAGAAAGAGATACAGTAAGGAGAGAATGAAATGACAACACATTTCCGGCGCAGTGAGACACTGCGTGTACTGCTTTGCAGCGGCATCGCCGCAGGGGGCGGTTTTTTGCTTTCCAACGGACAGCTCAGCGGGACTGCCTCGCCGCTTGCTGCCGCATTGGCGGGGGTATGCAGTCCGTTTTATGCCTGCGGCATCCTGATCGGCGCACTGGCTGCCTATGTGGCAGCAGAGGCACCTGCCGGGATGCACTATCTGCTGACCTGCCTTGTCTTTGTGACATGCACCCGCATCCTTTTCCGGGAAAATGACCGTCCCCATGCACTCGGTATCCTGACCGCACTTTCCTGCTCGGCGGCAGACAGGCGGATGCCGCTGACGAGAAACTCCCGGAACAGGATGATC
>CANQYC010000068.1 GCA_947627945.1 uncultured Clostridia bacterium | reverse complement strand
AGGGGGCTAACTATGCAGGGGCTGCGCCCCTGCAACCCCGCTTTTTGGGTTGCACCCTCTACCTCTACAATAATAGCCCGCCTCCCCTGAAAGGGGAGGGGGTTGGGGGAGGGGTTAGCAAAAGCCCGCCACCCTTTGCACGCAAGTGCATTGGGTGGCGAGCGTTATACGCAGTAGAACGCTCGCCTTGACCGTCACAAAGGCTTGACACTATAGAACGCGCGGGGATGCAGCGTCACGCTGCTTGGGGGAGGGGTCAGCAAAAGCCCCCCAATGCACATCGTACATTGGGGGTAGCCATTATACCATTTTAGTCATCTCTACGGTTTCTCGTCCTCAAGCAAACAACCAACGCTGCGCAGCCGAGCATCATAGCGGCATAGGCGGCAGATGTGTCACCTGTCTGCGGACTGCCGGATGTGCTGGAGGATGTGTCTGTGTCGGTATCTGTGCCAGTATCCGTGTTTGTATCCGTATCAATATCTGTGTCGGTATCGGTGTCAGTATTTGTATCCGTATCCGTATCTGTGTTAGTATCCGTGTCAGTATCGGTATTTGTGTCTGTATCTGTATCCGTGTTCGTGTCAGTATTAGTATCCGTATTGGTATCTGTATTTGTATCCGTGTTGGTCTCTGTGTCAGTAGTCGTGTTGGTGTTGGTCGTAACGTTCGTGTCAGTCTGATTCAGTGCAGTCGCATCCGGACGGGTCTCCTCTGCATGGCTGTCTGTTACGGCAGTCGTGGCAGTTGTCGAGGTGTTGCTGTCCTCCGCATAGCTGTCCGTTACAGCAGTTGTCGAAGTATTGGTCTCCTCCGCATAACTGTCGGTCACGGCAGTTGTCGAAGTGTTCGTATCCTCCGCATAGCTGTCCGTCACGACAGTTGTGGTGGTGTTGGTGTCCGTCTCGTTCAGCGCATCCGTGCTGAGAGCCGTGGATGTTTCTGTGGTGGATGTGGATGTAGATGTTGACGTCTCTGTAGTAGCCGTGCTTGTAGATGTACTTGTCGATGTCTCTGTAGCAGATGTGGATGTAGATGTACTTGTCGATGTCTCTGTAGCAGAGGTGCTTGTAGATGTAGATGTCGACGTCTCCGTGGTAGAAGTACTTGTGGATGTGGATGTCGACGTCTCCGTGGTAGAGGTGCTTGTAGATGTAGATGTACTTGTCGACGTCTCCGTGGTAGAGGTGCTTGTAGATGTAGATGTCGACGTCTCCGTGGTAGATGTACTTGTGGATGTAGATGTCGAAGCACTCGTGCTTTCGGATGTACTCGTAGAGGTGGTCGTTGACGCCTCCGTATCAGATGTCGATGCAGACGTACTTGTAGATGTCGTCGTCGACGCCTCTGTGTCAGATGTCGATGCAGACGTGCTGGTAGAAGTCGTGGTCGACGCCTCTGTGCTGGATGCCAATGTCGTTGCGGATGTAGCTGTCGTGGAAGTTGTGGTAGTCGTAGTCGCCTCTGTAGTGGATGTTGTAGTAGTCGTAGTTGCCTCTGTGGTGGATGTTGTGGTAGTCGTGGTTGCCTCTGTGGTGGATGTTGTGGTAGTCGTAGTCGCCTCTGTGGTAGGTGCCTGTGTTGTCGTAGTCGTTGCCTCTGTGGAGGTCGTCTCCGGCGTCGTGGTGGTTGCTTCCGTGGAGGTCGTGGTGGCTTCTGTTGTGGTCGTTTCCGCTGTTGTCGATCCTGCTGTGGTGGTCGTCTCTGCCGTGGTCGTTGTGGTGGTTGTCGTGGTCGTTTCTGCGGATGTTGTCGTGGTCGCCTCTGTCGTGGTCTCCGCCTTTGCATCCTGCATCACAACCGTATCAAACTTCTGCCATTCGCCACCTTCGCCCTGCACTTCGACGGTGCCATCTGTATCCACACGGAAAGTAATGCTTTCCGCAACGGTATAGCCATCGGGTGCCGTCTCCTCCGTCAGGGTGTATTCCCCTGCCGGGAGCTTGCTGAATGTCGTTGCCACGCTGCCGGATGTGAATGTGAATGACGTGCCATCCCCGCTGACTTTGAATGTGTCATTGTCCGATGTCACTTCGTTCAGATCCTTGCCGTCCACAGATGTCACAGTCAGCGTTGCGCCGGGCAGTTCTGCACTGCCGCCAATTTCCCGCTTGCTGATGGTCACGCTGGTGATGTCGTCCGTCATGACAACTTTATCGACCGATTTCCAAGTTTCGCCTTCGCCCTGCACTTCGATGGTACCGTCCGTATTCACACGGAAAGTAATGCTTTCCGCAACGGTATAGCCATTGGGTGCCGTCTCCTCCGTCAGGGTGTATTCGCCCGCCGGGAGCTTGCTGAATGTCGTTTCCTTGCTGCCGGATGTGAACGTAAAGGATTTGCCATCCTCGCCGACTTTGAATGTGTCATTGTCCGATGTCACTTCGTTCAGATCCTTGCCGTCCACAGATGTGACGGTCAGTTTTGCGCCGGACAGCTCCTCGCTGTTTGTGATGTCCTGCTTGCTGATCGTTACCGTGGTGATGTCGTCCGTCATGGTCACGGGCTTATCGCTTGCGTCTGCCCATGTAGAAGCATCCCAGTCCGGCTCGCCGCTCGCATCTGTCACCTCTTCTACCAATGTCTGCACGGTGCCGTCTGCATTCACACGGAATGTAACCTCTCCGGTCACGGTATAGCCATCGGGCGCAATGCTCTCTGCCAGCGTGTAAACGCCTGCCGGGAGCTTTTCAAGAATGGTCTGCTCCTTGCCGGATACGAAACTGATGCTGCCATCCTGCAATTTGGTGAAGTTGACGTCCGCTGTGCCCTGCGTTCCGGTCACATTGCGAAGGCTCCTGCCATTCCGGCTGGTGAGCGTCAGTGTTGCGCCGGGCAGCTCCTCGCTGTTGGCAGCGTCCTTCTTGCTGATGGTCACACTGGTGACGCCGTCTTCCATGATAACTTCATCAACTGTTGTCCATTCGTCACCTTCGCCCTGCACCTTGACGGTACCATCTGCATCCACACGGAAAGTAATGCTTTTTGCAACGGTATAGCCATCGGGTGCCGTCTCCTCTGTCAGGGTGTAATCCCCCTCCGGGAGATTGCTGAATGTGGTTGCCTTGTCACCGGATACGAATGTAAACGACTTGCCATCCACGCTGACTTTGAATGTTTCATTGTCTGCGGTGACACCGGAAAGATCCGTGCCGTCCACAGATGTCACTGTCAGCTTTGCGCCGGACAGCTCGTCACTGCCGCCGATTTCCTGCTTGCTGATGGTCACGGTATTGATGATGCCGTCTTCCATGACAACGGTCTTGTCAGTCATTTCTGTCCATGCAGAAACATTCCAATCCGGCTTGCCGGTTGCATCTGTCTTCAGTTCTTTCAATGTCTCCACAGTGCCGTCTGTCTTCACACGGAAGATAATGTCTTCTGCGATCTCATACCCATTCGGTGCGCTCGTCTCCGTCAGGGTGTAAACGCCTGCCGGGAGCTTGCTGAATGTGGTCACATCGCTGCCGGATACGAATGTAAACGACTTGCCATCTCCGCCGGGTTCCAGTTTCGCATTGTCCGATGTCACACCAGAAAGATCGTTACCGTCCTCACTGGTGATCGTCAGCGTTGCACCGGGCAGCTCGTCACTGCCGCCGATCTCCTGCTTGCTGATGGTCACGCTGGTGATGTCGTCCGTCATGGCAACTTTGTCGACTGTTGTCCATTCGCCGCCTTCACCCTGCACATCAACGGTACCGTCCGCATTCACACGGAATGTCATGTCAGTTGCAACGGTATAGCCATCCGGAGCGATCTCCTCCGTCAGGGTGTAAACGCCCGCCGGGAGCTTGCTGAATGTGGTCGCATCGCTGCCGGATACGAATGTAAAGGATGCATCGCCATAATCCAGATCGAATGTTTCACCATTACGCTCTGCGGTCACACCGGAAAGATCCTTGCCGTCCTTAGATGTCACTGTCAGTTTCGCACCAGACAGCTCCGTGCTGCCGGTAATGTCTGTCTTGCTGATGGTCACGCTGGTGATGTCGTCCTTCATTTCGACTTCTTTGACCGATGATGTCCAATTTTCGCCTTCGCCCTGCACATCAACGGTACCGTCCGCATTCACACGGAAAGTAATGTCAGTTGCGACCGCATAGCCATCCGGAGCGATCTCCTCTGTCAGGGTGTAAACGCCCGCCGGAAGCTTGCTGAATGTCGTTGCATCGCTGCCGGATACGAATGTAAAGGACTTGCCATCTTCGTTGACTTTGAATGTTTCGTTTTCCGATGTCACATCTTTCAGGCTCTTGCCATCCTCGGATGTGACGGTCAGTTTTGCACCGGACAGCTCGTCACTGCCGGTAATGTCCGTCTTGCTGATGGTCACACTGGTGGCTTCATCCTTGATGATCAGACCGCCGTCAACGATCTCCACTTCTCCGTTTGTAGTACTGGATGTTGATGTGATCTCGCCGTCCTTGACCGTAAATGTAAACTCGCTGACGACCGTATAGCCATCCGGAGCGACTGTCTCCTCGAGGGTATACTCGCCGTCCGGCAGATCCCGGAGCATTACCTCATTGCCCGTAAAATCGTAAGATGTAACATCTCCGATCGTCTCGCCATTGATCTCCACGCCCTGCAAAGAGCCGTCTGTACGCTGCAGCGTATAGCTTGCCGGATTGTCCTCCGGAATGGCTTCGCCGCCCATATCCTGCTTACGGATGGTGATGGCGGAGCTTGTTTTCTCCTCGGTATCGGTGTTGGTAAACTTGGCAGTTTTGCCGACTGTCACGGTGTTATCCGTGAATTTCAGCTCAACATTTTTCTGTCCGGATCCGCCCGCATTTGTCACATCGACAGTAAAGACTTCACCATTCCCGACCTTAGCATAGTCGTCCTCATCCACATATCTCATCTCATAGATGCGGAACGTCTGTCCCTGCATATCCGCCGGAATGTAGAAATCGACCTGTTTTGCTGCGCCGTCCGCCGACCCGGTGATCGTGAGCGACTTGACATCGCCGACCTGCACACCCGTCTCGTCAAACAGCCCAAAGAAGAACGTAGCCTTGTTCCCGTCAGGGGAAATGTAGGTTTTTTGTGCGGAGACTTTGATGGGTTCGTCGTAGAGGGTTATGACAAGGTCATTGGTCGGATTTTCGATCAGTTCTGCATCAGGATCAATATTCTGTACGATCTCTGCAAAATTCTTGTTCTCATATCCCTCGGCAGTAAATGCAAAATAAGCATCATATGTTTGGCTATAGCCCTTTGGCGGTTCGGTTTCCACCAATTTGTAAAGAACATTCGCCGTTAGTGCTTTGCCACCGACTTCACGAGTTACAATGCTTCCGGATGCAGGCGTCTCGATCTGTCCGACAATGTCGAATTCTTTCGTTGTCTCATTATAGGAGTACAGATCAAACTTTGCCTGTAATCCTTTCGGCTCATCCGCAGAAAGCTTTATCAATTTCAACTCAGGCGCAGTTGCTTCTGCTCCGGCGGAAGCCATCATGTCGATCTTGACACTCTCTGTTTCCACTGTCTTATAGGTGGAACCTTCCACAGCGACAAAGCCATCCAGACGCACCGTATTTCCGATCTCTGCGCTCTCGCCATGCAAACCCTTGATGTTGTACGTATACGTGATCGTAAGTGCCCTCTCGTCCGGCAAAGTAAATGTCAGTGTATTCGTACTGCTGTTGTATGTGTATTTCCAGAGTGATCTATCGAGTTCTTCTCCGGTTTGTGTATCTACGACAGAAATACCTAATGCTTTTCCGTTTTTGTCTACCGTAAGTGCCAGTTCCGCTCTTACCTCATTACCCTCCAACGGCTCCAAAATATCCACAACACGGATCTCTTCACCAGTGGAAAGATCTTCTGCGGTCGGATTCACTGTCACCGTATACTCCAATTTGTTCTTTTCCGTGCTGTCAAGTTCCTTATCGAGAATATGATAATCGCTTGCGCTGAAACTCTGGGTATATTCCGTTTATCCCTCTGCCATGGTCTTGCCATCATAAGTGATCGTGTATTCTGCAATGTTCTGAAATTCCTTAGAAAGCGGTGCCGTGCTGTTCGGCTTCAGAGGATCGAGCGCATTTTGAACCTTTGTACGGTACAGGATCACAATGCTCGTTAGATCATCTATTTTTGCACCCCAAATACCTGGTGTATGAAACTCTCCAGAACTTGCATTATTTGTCTCAAAGTCTGAAAGTCTGTTCCACCCCTCCTCTAATGTATATTTCAAATGCAAATTATTGCCAGAGGATGTATCTTCAATGTTCATTTCGGGGTAAAGGAAAAGATAATTGGATCCATTTCCCTGAAACAGAAAACCGACAACTGCAGAATCCTTAACATATTCCAGATCATCCGGGAGCGTATCTTCTATATCAACTACTGTTCCTCTGTTAAATTTCCCATCTGTCATCAGTTTACTTTTGTCGATCTGCAATGTCCAGACCATCTCGTCTATGGAATGTGTATATGCTTTGCCCCAATTTTCTCCTTTATCCATGTATGGACCAGTCCATGGATTTGTCTTTTGGATCAGATCCGCCCAAACGATATTTACATTACTCTTTTCCAAATTGCCTTTGTTAATAGCAGGTGGAAAATAATACCTTGCTTTTGCTTCTGCATCTCCGGGTGAACCCATAGCGTCAGTGAAAAATGCCTTAACAGTATTCTCGATACTGTCTGTATTTGGATCAAAATTTTCCGGTACGCCCGTGGGAAATGTAAAGGTCACTTTCTTTCCTGTTACCTTAGTTATGCCTTCTTCTTTCAATTCCACTGTAATACCGCTATAAGTATCTGCTGTCACTTCATAATCTGTCCCAAATTCCAGTGATTTTTCCGTTCCGGCATCATCATAAACACCCGTGATCCCAGAAAGCGGCAATTTTTCTCCGGCATAATCCGGTAAATACCGATCGACAGGAGAATAAACCCCATATTTCCTTTCTTCGACCCATTTATAGCTTTTGATACCCTCTGGAATTGTAAAAGAGATCTCCCAGTCAACGGTCTGGGTATTGGCATCATAACTGTACGGCACGGCAGCTTTATCGATCCCAACACCTTCGCCCTCTAACGAGCATGTGCCAATGACCGGCGGCAACGGAACATCTTTTTTATGCAGTGTGATTTCGTTTGTGAAAGTATAGTTGCCCGACCCACCGTCAAAATCGGAACCGATCGATGTTACATAACTGAAAACATAATTGCCAACGGCATCTTTTTGAAATGTCACATCTCCCCATTCAAGCAAACCATTTTCTTCAAATTTCTTGCCAATATCATCTGTAAAACTCAGATAATCCCCAAGCTCATCTGTGAAATACCAGTCCTCCAGTACTTCTTTCTTGAAATCCAGACCGGGTGTGACCGTAACCGTCCACACAATGTCGCCGTCATCGTTTATACTACCGCTTTTCGCCACGCTTGTATCGCTTAGGTTTAGCCAACCTTGTGCCTCACTGGATCGAATTTCAGGCTGATCCTCTTCATATCTCGTTTCGGCATATGCGACCGCAGTATTTTTAATTGCATTACCCACTGTATAAGTTTCATCAAGTGCCATATAATAGGTGAATGTCACACTTTCTGAAGAGCTTCCCAGCTTCTGCTTTGGATCCAAAATAAACTTATAAGTGTTTTCTTCTTTTCCCTGCTCTACTGTTGCTGTAAGAGTTCTTTCTGGTTCCGCCGCATTCCATGCACTATTTTTATAAACAGCAGTAACTGTCGGCAACGTCCCCCCATTTGGTGCTTTCAAAAAAGAGCTGTACTCATCTGTTACATATTTCAAGTAAAAATAATCTGATTCACAGCCAGTTACAGTAACTTCATATTTTATAATGTATTCATCTGTAAATTCAAGAGCATCCTTTTCCTCTTCTGAAAGGAGAACTCCCTTTTTGCTCGCAGAAACTACAGGCTGAAAATCCGGATAAACTTCATTGTGGATCCTGTCGGGATCCTCACCGTACCAGACATTTTCCTTTCCTACGTTATCTTTATCAAATTGAAACTGTCCATGGTATTTAAACCAGACTTCATAGCCAAAAGTATGTTCTTCTGCAAAAGTTTCATCTACATAAAAATAATAGTGTCCGTCTTTGATATAATACCACCCGACAAGATCATTTGCGGTATTATATAATTCAAGAGGATATTCTTTGCTGCCTTCTGTAATCGGCACAAAATTACTGCTGGCAGGAAAATCCATACAATACCAAATTTCAGGCAATGGGGAATTAGAAGCTTCAAATGTTGCCTCAACACGTGCAGCTACCTGCTTCCCATTTTCAACTACCCCGTCTTCGATCTCTTCACTGAATTCTTCACTTTTATATTCCAATGTGGGGTTCAATTTTTTGACATCCGTCACATCATCCGACTCAGGTCTCGCCCACGCCCCGATCGGCACAGACATGACCGCCATTGCCGCTGCGGCAACGGTGCTGACAAAACGTTTCCACAAACTCTTTTTCATACGATCTCCTCCCAAAAATCATATCACATCCATGTGCTGTTAATTAAATAGAGTATACCACTTTGTTTCCATTTTTTCAAGCATTTTTGGAAATCTATCCAAAATTTCATCGCTTTGTATAATTTATTTTGCCATTTCTGTTAATTCTCACAGTTAAACGTTTTCATTTTTCCGTTGACAATCCAGCTGCATCTTCCATATAAAAACAAATGAGACACTTTTCGCAAAGCATCCCATTTTGTGATAAATTATTGTGTACAGCTGCACGAAGCCTGTCCCCCGGAAAGATCAGCTTTGTGTTTCCTTAACTTTCTTGTCAAAATGCACAAAAATCAGTCTCAAAACGCCCCTAAAATTTGTAGGATGATACAAAAAAAAAAAAAAAAAAAAATAGGTTGACATCGCTCATAAAAACGAGTATAATGGCACTATAGGGGGAAGACCCGCAGGGAAGATCTGCACGTTTTGAAAGGAATGTTTTGTCATGTTTTTGAGTCAGACCACGTTTGAGGAACTCACACCCGAATTGTTGAAGAAGCACAAGCATCGGAAAGTTGTTTTGTTTGCCTCTCTCTTTATTGGCGTGGCTTTAGCGGTCTTAGGGTTTTTCTCTTTCTTATCTACAGATCATGAATACGATTCTGCTCCTATATGGGAAGTGGCTGGGACTTTTATTAGCCTTGTATTGGGGTTTGCATTTTATGGGCTCGACTTGGGCTGTGGTATCTATTACCTCGGTTTTTTGTTCAAAAAAACATATGCCCTTATCGGAACGATCACACGTTTTATCCTTGCTCTTCCAATCATGGGATGGATCTTTGTCTTTATGATGAAGCTGATCATTCCGATCTACGTCGTGTTTTTTGCTGCTATGTTCGCCGGATGGTTCTTTGCGCTTCGTGATATTATCAGTTTCTTCCGAAAAAAGCCGATGATCTACCAAAGCGATCTGCGTGGCAGCACAGACACATCTGCTACATAAACACAAATGAGACACTTCCTGCAAAAGCGTCCCATTTGTGAGCAACTTGTGTACGAAACCTATCCCTCGAGAGGATTGCCCTTAGCGTCCGTGGTAATGGTGGAACCGCAGAGGATCATAATGCCCTCCACGAAGCCCCAGAGACTGCCGAAGCCGCAGGTAACGAGCGTCACAACGATCTGGATAATGCCCATTGTCGTGTAGCCAAGGTAGAATCTGTGAATGCCCCATCCGCCGAGGAAAATGCCAAGCAGACCAGCAGCGATCTTGGACTTCGGCGAGCCCTGCGGCTGCCCGTAGGACATGTTCGTATACTGCTGCCCGGTGTACTGCTGACCTGTATACTGCTGCCCGGCAGTCTGGTCTGTATACTGTGGCTCGGTATACGGCGTCTGTGCATACGTGTCCTGTACGCCGGACGCATCTGCGGACTGACCGTTGTCCTGCGGATAGCCGTTTTCCGGCTGATTCATATCATCCATGTTCAAAAACCTCCTGTAATGCGTAAGCAAATGTTCATACACTTCTATTATATCAGTGTTTGCGCAATTTGTCAATAGCTTTTTCATTTTTGGAGAAAAAATACCCATCCGGCAACATAGCATAAAGAAGTAACCGCCCAGCTAGCACCTGAGCGGTTGCCTTAATTCAAGCAATCCAATGTTCGGGAGCAGCCGTCACATCGTGATCCGGTGTACTCCTTTAACTTCAGTATAGCACATCTCCGTGATTTTGTCAAGTACCTTGGATGATTTTTTGAATTTCCACAGTTGACAAATGTCGAGATCCATGTTATAATAAACAAAGAGTACACCAGAAAACGGTAGGCGGCGAATCCTGCTCCCGGAAGGGAGTGAACGCACTATGATCATTGGACTTATTTTTAAGATCATCGCAGCAGCTTATCAGCTTGCTGCCATCTGCAAAATAGTGTACGATGTACATAATGACCAAAGGAAATAACCGCCCGGCATGCACTTGGGCGGTTATTTTCTAACAAATAACTTATTCGGGAGCAGCCGTCACATCGTGATCCGGTGTACTCCTTTAATCTCAGTATAGCACATCTGCGGCGTTTTGTCAAGTACCTTGGATGATTTTTTGAATTTCCACGGTTGACAAATGTCGAGATCCATGTTATAATAAACAAAGAGTACACCAGAAAACGGTAGGCGGCGAATCCTGCTCCCGGAAGGGAGTGAATTGTGTATGATCGAACTGATCTTCAAAACGATCGAAGCAGCTTCTCAGCTCGCAATGATTTTCAAGATTATGTACGATGTACATAACAATAAAAGGAAGTAACCGCCCAGCTGCCCACTGGACGGTTACCTAATTAAGTAACCATTAAAACACGGGAGCAGCCGTCACATCGTGATCTGGTGTACTCCTTTAATATCAGTATAACACATCTCCGTGATTTTGTCAAGTACCTTGGATGATTTTTTTGAATTTCCACGGTTGACAAATGTCGAAATACATGTTATAATAAACAAAGAGTACACCAGAAAACGGTAGGCGGCGAATCCTGCTCCCGGAAGGGAGTGAGTTAGCGTATGATCGAACTGATCTTCAAAACGATCGAAGCAGCTTCCCAGCTCGCAATGATCTTCAAGATTATGTATGATGTACATAACAATAGTAAAAGGAAATAACCGCCCGGCAGCACTTTGGGCGGTTATTCCAAAAAAATAACCCAACATGGGAGCAGCCGTCACATCGTGATCCGGTGTACTCCTTCAATTTCAGTATAACACATCTCCGGCATTTTGTCAAGTGGTTTCGATGATTTTTTGAATTTCCACGGTTGACAAATGCCGGAACATATGATATAATGAAAAGCAGGTACCGATATATTCCGGAATCATAGGAGGTCGCTGTTATGAAAGATATTCTGAAAGCATTGTGTGTGGTCGCTGCCGTGCTTAGTGTGCTTGCCGCAATAGTAATGCTGCTCCGCCGCAGCAGCTATTTGCAGCGTTCCTATGTTCCCATAAGTTAAGTTAATGACAGTTTACCCCACCCCCAACCCCCTCCCCTGAAAGGGGAGGGGGCTACTTTGCAGGGGGCTTCGCCCCCTGCACCCCTGAGCAGCGTGACGCTGCACCCGTGCGCATTCTACAGTGTTCAAGTTTTGTGACAGTCAAGGCTTGCGCTGAGCTTCGTATAACGCCTATCCCCCAATTCGCCTTACGGCGAAAAGGGGGATGGGCTTTTGTTGCAGCGTGACGCTGCATCCGTGCGCATTCTATGGCGTTCAAGTTTTGTGACAGTCAAGGCTTGCGCTGAACTTCGTATAACGCCTATCCCCCAATTCGCCTTACGGCGAAAAGGGGGATGGGCTTTTGT
>CANQYC010000067.1 GCA_947627945.1 uncultured Clostridia bacterium | reverse complement strand
ATGCGGTGATCGCCCACAACACTGCCCGCAAGGAGAAGCGTCTCTGGACAGCGGCAGGGGAGGGCACCCCGGTCACTTTGCTTCAGGTACCCGGAGAGCGTGACGAGGGCAATTTCATTACGGAGACCATCGCCCGGGGCGTTGCAGACGGCAGGGCATATGCGGACTATGCGGTGCTGTACCGGATGAATGCCCTGTCCAACAGCATGGAAAAGGCACTGGTCCGTGCCAAGATCCCCTACCGCATCTACGGCGGCGTGCGCTTTCAGGACAGACGTGAGATCCGGGATGTGACAGCATATCTCTGTGTGCTGCAAAATCCGGAAGATCTGGTGCGCTTTGAGCGCATCCTCAACGTCCCCAGACGGGGCATCGGTGAGGCAACGGCAGCGACCATCGTCAATATCGCACGGGATCTGCACATGGATCCGCTCGAGGTGGTGCGCAATTGTGAGGATTTCCCGTCACTGTCGAGACGGCGCACGGCATTGCTGCAATTTTCCGCCATGATGGACGAGCTGGCGGAGCAGGCAGAGGCATTGCCGCTTGAGGAACTGTTTGACCTGCTTCTGGAAAAAACAGGCTATCTCGACATGCTCCGTGCCGAGGGCGAGGAAGGCGAGACCCGCATCGAGAACGTACAGGAGCTGCGCTCGAACATCGTGGACTATGTGCGTCATGCCGAAACGCCGACACTGGAGGGCTTTCTGGAGGAAACGGCACTGTATACCGATGCTGACCGGGAGAGTACGGAGGATGCCGTGTCGCTGATGACCATGCACGCTGCAAAGGGACTGGAGTTTGACACCGTGTTCGTCATCGGCATGGAACAGGGCATCTTTCCGGGCACACGGAGCATGGAGACCCCGGAGGAAACGGAGGAGGAACGCCGTCTTGCCTATGTGGCGATCACGAGGGCAAAACGGGAGCTGTACCTGACCCATGCCCGGAGCCGTCTGCTGTTCGGAAACAGCCGCATCTATCCGGTGTCACGGTTCGTGCAGGAGATCCCGGCGGAAATGCTCGAAGTCGATGACCGTACACTGCATGTGGAGGAACAGCCGGCATCCGTATCCGGTCTGCGCAGCCAGATGCAGCGCATCCGGCAGCAGCAGGCACCTGCGGGACAGTCTGTGCAGCTTGCAGTGGGCGACCGTGTGCAGGATGCCGTGTTCGGGGAGGGGACAGTCCTCCGGGCAGAGCCGATCGCCGGGGACTATCTGCTCGAAGTTGCCTTTGATACTGTAGGTACCAAAAAGCTCATGGCAAAGTACCGGAAACTCCGGAAGCTGTGAGCATGCCCCATGCCGGGGGAGTTCCGGTCGTCTATTGACTAACCCGCCTTTTTATGTTATAATAAAGTTAACATCATCCGCAATGCAGCGCATTGCCGTCAGAAAGGGAGAAACTGTCATGATCTATGTATTTTTGGCAAATGGTTTTGAGGAGAGCGAAGCACTCGTTCCGGTGGATCTGCTGCGCCGTGCCGGGAAGGAAGTCCGCCTTGTCGGCGTCACCGGCAGTACCGTCACCGGATCTCACGGCATCACCGTGCAGACCGATCTCACCGCCGGGGAGATCATCCTCGGCAATGACCTCGAAATGATCGTCCTGCCGGGCGGCATGCCGGGGACGCTCAATCTTGAAAAGTCCGAAGCCGTGCAGACCGCCGTGGACTACTGCGCCGAGCGTGGCATTTACATCGGTGCGATCTGTGCTGCCCCGTCCATCCTCGGACACAAGGGACTTCTTGCGGGCAAAGAGGCGATCGCCTATCCCGGCTTTGAGGAACAGCTCAAAGATGCCGTCATCAGCACACATTCCGTCGTACAGAGCGGAAACATCATCACGGCGCAGGGTGCCGGTGCGGCGATCGAATTCGGATTACAGCTTGCGGAGCAGTTTGTCGGTGCGGAAAAGGCAAAGGCACTTGCCGACGCCATCTGCTATCCGACACATTGACCGCCGCAGAGCAGAAGGCATCGCTGCGCAGACAGCTCCGGCAGCAGCGTGCCGCCGTCACCGACCGGGAAAATCGGGATGCGGCGATCTGCCGGAACGTGCTGACACATCCATGGATGCAGGAGGCAGATCTGGTACTGGCATACTGTTCCCATGGGTCGGAGCCGGATACCTATGGACTGCTGCGGCAGCTTTTGCAGCGGGGGACACCGGTCGCACTGCCCGTCTGTGAGGCAGCGGGACAGATGCGCTTCTGCCGCATCCACAGTCTTGCGGAGCTGATACCCGATGCCTATGGGATCCCTGCCCCGGCAGGGCGGGAATGCCCTGCGCTGACGCCGGCTGCCCTCTGCATCGTGCCGGGCGTGGCATTCACACATGACGGCATCCGCCTCGGACAGGGCGGAGGCTACTATGACCGCTTTTTGCAGACACATCCCGCATTGCGCACCATGGGGCTGTGCTATGCGGAGCTGGTGCAGGCAGAGCTGCCGCAGGAGGCACATGACTGTCGGGTAAAGATCGTGGTAACGGAAGAACACGGGAGGTAAACATGGCAAGATCCAAGAAAAACGATCCCTATTATGAATTGCTGCGGGAGACATCCGGGGAGGAGACCTACCGCCCTGCGCACATGGCAGAGAGCAAGGAGGAGCCGTCCGGGGAGGAGACCTACCGCCCTGCGCACATGGCAGAGAGCAAGGGGGAACCATCCGGAGAGGAGACCTACCGCCCTGCGCATATGGCAGAGAGCAAGGGGGAAGCTTCCGGAGAGGAGACCTACCGCCCTGCGCATATGGCAGAGAGCAAGGAGGATGCCCCGGACGAGAGCCGTCCTGCGCCCCGCAGGGATGCGGAGAAACGCCGCAGCACGCCGCAGCGCAGACCGCAGAAAAAACGCAGGAAACGCCGCAAGCACAAGAGCGCACGCATCTACAGTGTCCTCATCATGCTGACGCTGATTTTGGTCATCTCGATCACGCTGGCGATGGGGATCATTGAGGTCGGCAAGGATATGCTCGGCATCAACGGTACACAGACGCTCAAAGTGTTCGAGATCCCGGAAAATGCCACCACTTCGGAGATCGCCGACAGCCTGCATGAGCAGGGGATCATCCGCATCCCGAAGGCGTTTGTGTTCTTCTCCCGTCTGAGCAAGGCGGATGCCAGCTATATCGCCGGCAAGCATGAAGTCAGCAGTGCGATGGCGTACGAGGCACTCATTGCCGAGCTGACCGGCAGTGCCATGGAGGAAAATGAAGTAGTGGATGTCATGTTCCCCGAGGGCTGCACGCTGTACGAGGCAGCACAGAAGCTCGAGGAAAACAATGTCTGCGATGCGTCGAAATTTCTCTATTATTTCAACACCGGCGGGATGGGCTATGAATTCGAGAAGCATCTGCCCACGACGACGAGCAAGCTGAAATTCTACCGGATGGAGGGCTACCTCTTCCCGGATACCTATACGTTCTATGAGGAAATGGAGCCGGCGGATGTCTGCAACAAGATCTATGTGAACTTCAATTCCAAGATCACCGAGGAGGACTATGCCCGCATGGATGAGCTGCATATCGGGCTCGATGAGATGATCACGTTCGCTTCGATGGTGCAGGCAGAGGCTGCCAACGAGGAGGAAATGCCGAAGATCGCATCGGTATTCTGGAACCGTCTCAATGCGCCGGACACCTACCCGCAGCTCCAGTCCGACCCGACAAAGAAGTATGTCGAGAGGACCATCAAGCCGAATATCGAGCTGGGCGATCAGCTCATCTATGACGCCTACGATACCTATACCTGCACGGGACTGCCGGCAGGTGCGATCGGCAATCCGGGCAGGGCAGCGATCGACGCCGTACTGCATCCGGCAGAGACGGACTATTATTACTTCTATGCCAATGTCGATACCGGCGTGACATACTTTGCACGGACACTTGAGGAACATGAACAGAACATCGAGAAAGTCAAGCAGCAGCAGGCTGCCGCAGAGGACGGAGAATGAGCCGCCCGGAGGTGCTTGCCCCTGCCGGTGACAGGGAGCGTCTTGAGGCGGCACTGGACTACGGTGCCGATGCGGTCTACTTAGGCGGGCTGCACTTCGGCATGCGTGCGGGCGCACCGAATTTTGATGCGCAGGCACTGTGTGAGGCGGTGCGCCTTGCGCATGCACGGGGCGTAAAAGTCTACCTGACTGTGAATACCCTCCCACGCAGCCGGGAGCTGGCATTGCTGCCGCAGTTCGTTTCCGAGGCGGTCAATGCGGGCGTGGATGCCATGATCGTGGCAGATCTGGGCGTATTTGAGGAGATCCGGCGGCTTGCTCCGCAGATGCCGCTGCACGCCTCGACACAGACGGGCATCGTCAATTATGCCACTGCCAATGTCCTGCACCGGATGGGGGCAAAGCGGGTGGTGCTGGCAAGGGAGCTGTCCCTTGCGGAGATCGCAGACATCCGGCGGCAGACATCGCCGGAGCTGGAGCTTGAGGTCTTTGTACATGGTGCCATGTGCGTATCCTTTTCGGGGCGGTGCCTGCTGTCGGCGTATCTGACCGACCGGGATGCCAACCGGGGTGCCTGTGCCCAGCCATGCCGCTGGAAATACAGTCTGGTGGAGGAAAACCGCCCAAATCTGCCGCTGCCCATAGAAGAAACGCCCGAAGGCACCTACATCCTCAACGCACGGGATCTGTGCATGATCGAGCATCTGGAGGAGGTCGCCGCAGCGGGCGTGACGTCGTTCAAGATCGAGGGCAGGGCGAAGTCTGCGTACTATGTCGCCACGATCACCAATGCCTACCGGATCGCCGCAGACTGCTGTGCGGCACAGACACCGCTGCCCGGCTGGGTGCGGGAGGAAGTCTATAAAGTCAGCCACCGCCGCTACTGCACGGGATTTTTCTTCGGGCATCCGAATGCTTCCCAGTATTACGGTACCAGCGGTTACATCAGCAGCTGCGAGGTGGTGGGCATCGTGGAACGCTGTGAGGGCGGACGGCTCTACGGCACACAGCGCAACCGCTTTTTCGCCGGGGATATGGTCGAGATCCTTTCGCCCGGAACGCCACCGGTCACGGTGCGTGTCGATGCGCTCTGCAATGCAGACGGAGAGAGCATCGAGACTGCCAACCATGCCATGATGGCATTTTCCTTTGCCTGTGATCTGGACATACCGCCCCGGAGCCTCCTGCGTGTGGCAACTGCGGAGCCGGAAACGGAATAAGACAAGCCCCCCGCACATCATGTGCAGGGGGCTTTGCTTGTATACTTTGCATCTTAGATAATGGGGGCTTGCCCGTCAGGATCTTTGATCCGGGTCGTCATAGGGATTATGACTCGTATCTACGCCGGGCATGGAGCCATTGTAGGGCGTGTTCCCGCCATAGGGGTCATTGCTTTGCGCATGGTAGGGATCATTGCCCTGATACGATGTGCTGCTCGGAGAATCGTAGGGGTTGCTGCTGTAAGGTGTGCTGTTCGATGCACGGTAGGGATCGTTCCCGGTGTAGGAGGTGCTGCCGTAGCTGCCGCCGTTCGGATAGCTGCTCATGCCGCCGTTTCCGTAGGTCATGTCGCCCTCGAATCCATTGAACCCGGTGCCGCTCAGCTCGTCTTCCGTGGCAATGCCATAGGCAAGGATCTTTGCCCGCATGCACATGTAGAATTCTGCTTCCGTTGCCATCTGGTAGGGAACGACAAAGAGCGTACCCACGCAGCAAGCCAGATAGCCGAGCAGATACCAGCCGATGAAAGAGAGCTGTAACACGAACAGCTTGAATTTTTCACCGTCCATCGCTTCTTTGGAGATCTGGAAGGCACGTTTTGAGTCTATATGCGGATTCTCGGCGACCAGATACGGGATCAGTGCGTATTCATACCCTTTGATGATGCCCGGAATGATGAAAAGCAGCGACCACAGTGCCTGGTACAGTGACACGAGGAACATGGTCTTGACGGTGGGCATATAATTGCCGCCCTTGAAATTGTCGAAAAGGTGTGAGAAGCGGGCATCGCCGTTTCTGGCGGTGCAGAAGAATTTTGCCCGTCCGCATATTGTCGGATTGCCGACAAAGGCAATGAGTGCCAGCGAGAAAGCCATGATAATGATCACCATGACCATTGCGACGAGCAGGAACACGAGCATGACTTCCGGTTCCATCGGTTCCGACTGTCCGGCAGAGCCGCCCGAACTGGAGGAAGGTCTGCCTCCGAATGACGAACCGCCGCTCGAGTAACCGTCGGCACCCATGATCGCAGAAAGGATCGTCACGCCGAAGGCAGTCCAGTAATAGCCTTTCAGGTTCGCCCATGCATTTTGTTTCAGCAAACTATTTGTCCACATGTGTAATTTCCTCCGTGATATAGGATCATACTACTATTGTAAATGATATTTACCGTTTTGTCAAGGGGTTGCCCTGTATTTTGTAGGAAACGGAGAACTGGGATGATATAACAGGATGTTGTCTGTACATTTTGCCCAATTTCCAGCAGTCATGACGGAAAACATCGCATGCACCTGCTTTCCGTCAGGTTCATATTCTGTAGCAGAGCGATAGGCTCAAAAAAGGAGCGATGAATATGAAACCAAAGAAAACCATCCTCGTTGCCGGCGGGGATTTGCGATACGGTTACACTGCCCGCACACTGGCGGAGCGGTATGATGTCCATGCTGTCGGGTTCACCCGGCAGATCCTGCCTTTCGAGGAAGTCACGCTGGCGGAGACCGCCGCAGACGGTCTGCCGATGTGCGATGCCCTTGTGCTGCCGATGCCCGTCTCGGAGGACGGCGTGCTGGTTGCGGCACCTTTCTCCCGCCAGAATCTGGCACTCTCCGCATTCATTCCCCTGATGAAGCCCGGATCTGTCGTTTTTGGCGGCAAATTCGGCAAGGCGGAGCAGCTTTTCCGGGAGGCAGGGCTTACCACGATGGACTACTTAGCGCAGGAGGAGATGAGTACCCGCAATGCCGTGCCGACGGCGGAGGGTGCCATCCAGATCCTGCTCGAGGAAATGCCCCGCACGATCTATGGCAGCCGTGTGCTGATCGCCGGCTTTGGCAGGATCGGGAGCCGTCTCGCCGCCATGCTCCATGCCCTCGGCGCAGAGGTCACGGTCGCCGCACGGGATGTGACAGACCGTGTGCGTGCGGAGATGCTCGGCTGCCGCACCATTTCCGTGGATGCACTGCGGGAGCATGCCGGTGCCTTTGAGGTCATCTGCAACACCATCCCCGCAAGGGTGCTGACCCGTGAGATCCTGAAGACCATGCACCCGGAGACACTTGTGCTGGATCTGGCATCCAAGCCGGGCGGCGTGGACTGGGAGGCAGCACAGGAGTTGGGAAGACGTGTCGTCTGGGCACTTTCCCTGCCGGGCAAGACCGCACCCGTGACGGCAGGGGAGATCATTGCCAAGACCATCATCCACATGCTCGAGTCCCCGGAGAGGGGGTGTCAGTCATGAAGCTTGCGGGCGTGCGCATCGGTTTTGTCATGACCGGGTCGTTCTGCACCTTTGCACAGGCACTGTCGCAGGCGGAATACCTCCGTTCCCTCGGTGCGGAGCTGATACCGGTCATGTCCGAGCATGCGGCACAGATCTCCACCCGGTTCGGAGAGGCGTCAAAACAGCGTGAACAGCTTGAGCGGATCTGCGGCAGAAAAGCGATACTGACGATCGAGGAGGCAGAGCCGATCGGTCCGAAGTCCATGACGGACATCATGGCGGTCGTGCCATGTACTTCCAATACGGCGGCAAAGCTTGCACTGAGCATCACCGACACGGCTGCCACCATGGCAGTCAAATCCCATCTGCGCAGCGGCAGACCTGTCGTTCTGGCGATCGCCTCCAATGATTCGCTTGCGGGGAGCATGAAGCACCTCGGCGCACTGGCAAATATGAAGCATTATTATTTTGTCCCGCTGCGGCAGGATGATGCGGTAAAGAAACCGACCTCGCTGGTGGCGGACTTTTCACTCACCGCACAGACCATTGCCGCCGCCCTCGAGGGACGGCAGTTCCAGCCGGTGCTGGCGAAAGAATAGCCCAAAGCCCCTGCTCCGCACCAGCAGTGCGAAGCAGGGGCAGCTCTCACAGGATATGCCATATTTCCGGCGTTTCCTCCTCGTAGATGTCCCATGCAAGCTGCCGCAGGCAGGTGAGATGGGAAAGCACCTCGGGATGCTCTGCGGCGATCAGCGGACGCAGCCCGGTGAGATGTTCCCGGATGGGATCGAGATGGTCGCCGTTGACGAACAGTCCGGCGACACTGTGAAATTCCTCCCACTGTGCGGCAAGCCGGTCGAAGCGGCGCAATGCCTCCGGGGTGTCCCCGTCTGCCACTGCCGCCTCCACGGAGGCGGTCATCTCGGCAAACTGTCTGCTCTCGGCACGGAGCGAACACTGCGATACGATGCACAGTGCCACCAGTGCCGCCAAGATACAGATGCTCGTGATGCAGCGGTTCATGTGCGTTTCCTCCCTTCCTGTCTGACCAGATGGTACCGGCATGCGCTGTCCGCCGTGAGCAGGAACACATCCCGCTGAGAAAGCTCTGCGGTGCGCAGGATGGTGTCGAGCCATTGCCTGTCCTGTCCGATGGCAGCAAGCCCGTTTTCCCGCAGGCAGCCGTCTGCGATGATGATCTGCGGCGGGTCAAGGGAACGCCCTGCCGTGTGGACATCCTCCTTGGTTGCAGGCTGCTGTGCTGCTTTCTGACAGACGGAGACAGAACCATTCGTCTCCACAACGGCATACTGCACCTCCTCTACGGAAAAAATGCCCTTCATCCGCAGGGCAGTCATCATGTCGTCAATGGAGAACCGCAGTGTGTGCAGCATTTCCTGATCAATTTCCCCGTCCCGGATGATGATCTTCGGACTGCCGGAGATCCACCGCCGTATCTGCACAGATCTGAGCGACAGGCAGGAGGTCAGCACCTCAAAGCAGACCAGCAGTAAGATCGGCAGAACGCCGTGCATCAGCGGGATCTCGACTTCTTCGAGGGCGAGAGTGGCAATGTTGGAAATGAGGATCGCCACCACCAGCTCCGAGGGCTGCAATTCCCCGATCTGCCGCTTGCCCATCATGCGGACGGAGAATATCACAATACCATATAAGATGAGGGTGCGTATGAGGATGATCGCCATGGTACCGCTCCTTTACTTTCGGAATGCCTTTAGTATTCCCGGAACAGTGGGCGGATATGCAGGCGGAGAACAGGAGCTGTGCAGAGTTGCCGCTTTATTTATAAAGGTGTTTATGGCATTTCACTTAAATAAAAAAGGTTATATCCCGGATTTATTGACAAAACAGCCCTGATGGTGTAAAATAGTGTACGCAGGCAGCAGACAGCTGTCCGCCGATAGACTGAAAGCAACGATGCTTTGTTTTCCCGGACAGGGGGCGGAGTATCGGTTTTTGTTTTTTCAAGCACTTAGGAGAGTGATGGTATGAAACACCCCAGAAGCACACAGTCCGCCGAGGGACTGTACCGCCCGCAGTTTGAGCATGATAACTGCGGCATCGGTGCCGTTGTCAATATCAAGGGCATCCCGTCCCGCCGTGTTGTGGACGATGCGCTCCACATTGTCGAAAATCTGGAACACCGTGCCGGTAAGGATGCCGAGGGCAAGACCGGTGACGGCGTGGGCATCCTCCTCCAGATCTCCCATACCTTCTTTTCCGGGGTCGCCGAAACACTGGGGATCCATCTCGGTGATGCCAGAGATTATGGCGTGGGTATGTTCTTTTTCCCGCAGGATGAGCTGAAACGCCGTCAGGCAAAGAAGCTCTTTGAGATCATTGTCGAGAAAGAGGGCATGCGCTTTCTGGGCTGGCGTGAGGTGCCGACTGTCCCGGAGGTAATCGGAGAGAAGGCACTTGCCAGCATGCCGAGCATATGGCAGGGCTTTGTGGGACGCCCCGATGGCTGCGAAAAAGGACTTCCTTTCGACAGAAAGCTGTACATCGCCCGCCGGGTGTTCGAGCAGAGCAATGAGAATACCTATGTCGTCTCCCTCTCCAGCCGGACAGTGGTCTACAAGGGCATGTTCCTTGTCAAGGAGCTGCGCCGGTTCTTCCCCGATCTCCAGTCGCCGGACTATGAATCCGCCATTGCGACCGTGCATTCCCGTTTCAGCACCAATACCATTCCGAGCTGGCAGAAGGCACACCCCAACCGCTTCATCGTCCACAACGGCGAGATCAACACCATCATCGGCAATGCCGACAAGATGCTCGCCCGGGAGGAATCCATCGGCTGTGAAGTGCTGCGGGAGGAGATGCACAAGCTCCTGCCCATCCTCGATGTGAACGGCTCCGACTCGGCACGGCTCGACAACACCCTCGAATTTCTGGTCATGTCCGGGATGCCGCTGCCGCTTGCCGTGATGATCCTCATTCCCGAACCGTGGAAAAATAACCGTACCATCAGCCGTGACAAGCGTGATTTCTACCAGTACTACGCCACCATGATGGAACCGTGGGACGGTCCTGCGTCGATCCTGTTCTCCGACGGCGATGTCATGGGAGCCGTGCTTGACCGCAACGGGCTGCGCCCCTCCCGGTATTATGTGACAGACGACGGTTTCCTCATCCTGTCCTCCGAGGTCGGCACGCTCGATCTTCCTGCGGAGCATATCCTCCAGAAAGACCGTCTCCGTCCCGGCAGGATGCTGCTGGTGGATACCGTACAGGGCAGGGTCATTGACGATGCGGAGCTGAAAGATTCCTATGTCCGCCGGCAGCCCTACGGAGAATGGCTCGACAGCAACCTTGTGCTGCTGCGCCAGCTCCATATCCCGAACCGCAACATCGGACGCTTCACCCATGAGAAACTCACCCAGATGCAAAAGGCGTTCGGCTATACCTATGAGGAGATCCGGGGTTCCATTTTGCCCATGGCAGAAAAAGGCAATGAACCGATCGCCTCTATGGGTGCCGATGAGCCGCTGCCGCCGTTCTCCGACATGCATCCGCCGCTGTTTGACTACTTCCGGCAGCTCTTTGCGCAGGTCACCAACCCGCCTTTTGATGCCATCCGGGAGGAGGTCGTGACCGACACTTCCATGTACATCGGGTCGGACGGCAATCTGCTCGAGGAGAATGCCCGGAACTGCCATGTCCTGCGTGTGGATAATCCCATCCTCGCCAATACGGATATGCTCAAGATCAAGTACATGAAGGAGCCGGGACTGCGCACGGAAGTCATCCCGATCACTTATTATAAGAACACCTCTCTGAAAAATGCCATCCGTCAGCTCTTTATCCGTGCCGACAAGGCATACCGGGACGGTGCGAACATCCTCATCCTCTCCGACCGTGATGTGGACGAGTACCATGTGCCGATCCCCTCGCTGCTTGCCGTATCCGCATTGCAGCAGCACTTGGTCGCCACCCGGAAGCGCACGGCACTTGCCCTCATCCTCGAAAGTGCGGAGCCACGTGAGGTACACCATTTTGCCACACTGCTCGGCTACGGTGCCTGTGCGGTCAACCCGTATCTTGCGCATGAGACCATCCGGGAAATGACGGAGAACGGTGCGCTCGATAAGGATTATTATGCAGCCGAGTCCGATTACGATGCCTGCATCCTGCACGGTATCGTGAAGATCGCCTCGAAGATGGGCATTTCTACCATCCAGTCCTATCAGGGTTCCAAGCTCTTTGAGGCAGTGGGCGTCAGCAGTGAAGTCATTGATGAATACTTTACCGGCACCGTCAGCCGTGTCGGCGGCATCACCCTCCGGGAGATCGGGGAGCGTGTGGAGGCACTGCATTCCTCCGCCTTTGATCCGCTCGGACTGGGGACACCCAGTGAGGTATCCAGCCGTGGCAAGCACAAGATGCGTGCAGGTGCCGAGGAACATCTCTATCGTCCCGAGACCATCCACCT
>CANQYC010000066.1 GCA_947627945.1 uncultured Clostridia bacterium | reverse complement strand
AAGCCCTTGACGTTCTTTCTTGTTTTCATAGCGAAAACCTCCTTATAGATAAATATACAAGGAGGGTTTTGAAAACAGAAAAATTGCTATATATTTCTAAAAGTAGAAATATATAGCATGTCAAAGATTTATCATGTGAAATACATGTTGACAAAAGTCGGAATATATGTTATAATAAACAAAGAGTACACCGGAGAACGGTAGGCGGCGAATCCTGCTCCCGGAAGGGAGTGAATTGTGTATGATCGAACTTATCTTCAAAATGATTACAGCGGCTTCACAGCTTGCAATGATCTTTAAGATTATGTACGACGTACATAATGATAAAAGGAAATAACCGCCCGTAGCTTCACCTAAGGCGGTCATTTCATGACTTAACTTTGAGGGAGCAGCCGTCTACCCGGTGTACTCTTTCTTTTATTATATCACATTCACTCCGATTTGTCAAGTACCCCGCCGATATTTTTTATTCTCCAAATAAAAGGAGATAACCGCCCATATGCGACTTAGGGCGGTTATTTCATAATTAGTTAGGGCGGTTATTTCTAACCTGCTTTAAGGGAGCAGCCGTTTACCCGGTCTGCTTACTCTTATTATAGCACATCTCCCGCATCTTGTCAAGCCGGCATCTGCATCACAGACAGTTCAGCAGCTCCACCGCATGGCGTTTCTGTTCCATCTGGGGATGGACATAGAGATTCAATGTAATATTCACCGAGGCATGTCCGAGCAGCTCGCTCACGGTCTTGTAATCCGCTCCGTTCTCGATCAGGCGTGTCGCAAAGGTATGCCGCAAGCCGTGGAAACGGATGTGCGGCAGCCCCAGTTTCCGCAGGAGACGGTCAAAATAATCCCGGTATGTCCTCGGCTCCGTGTGATGGCGTGTGCCTGTCAGCAGGTATGCCTCCCCATCCCCCGGATGCATCCGCTCCAGAAGCGGATACAGCAGTGTCGACACCGGCACCGTCCGCACCGAGCTGCCGGACTTCGGCGATGTCATCAGCACCCGTGTGCTGCCCCTGCCTGTATCGTCACGGCGGTAAATGCGCTGTACTGTGTGCCGGACGGAGATCGTCCGCAGCGTCATGTCCACATCTTTCCACTGCAATGCACAAAGCTCCCCGATCCGCAGACCTGTGTGCAGACAAAAAAAGATCCCCAGATTCTTGGGCGTCAGATGCAGATAAATGTATTGCAGCAGGATCGCCTGCTCCTCTTTCGACAGCACCCGCATCTGCGGACGCTTCTGCATGGGCGGGAAATAGATGTCATAATGCTGCGGCGGCATCCGTCCCTCCTTGGCGGCGGCACGCAGACTCACTTTCACAAGCGTCACCATCCCCCGCACCGTCCTGTCCGCCAGTCCGCCACTGCCGTCACACCGCCCCTCTCCGAGCCAGTACAACGCCGTTTTTTGCAGCCTGTCCTCGGTGATCTCCTCCAGCGTCAGCCCGCCGAGCTGCGGCAGGATGTGATTTTCGATCGATGCGGCATACCCGGCGGCGGTCGCCTCTTTTACAAAATCCTCTTTCCGCCCGAGCCATTCTGTCAGCCATTGTCCATACGTCATGACAACGCACTCCTTCCTTATATAGGTATATGATTTTTGCCGCAAGTGTCTGTTATCTCTATGCGGCATGGTTTCATTATACCATATTTTGGACGATCGCTCAATCTTCTCCTCCGTGTGAATATATCAGGAGGAAATTCCGACAGATTCCGCCTTGTTATTTTGCACATAAAATATACGGACTGTACCCCGGAAATGCAGCATATTACAGACAGGAAAATTTTTCTTTACAATTATGAACAAGGCGATGTCCGCACGGAAGAAAACATGCAGTATCGGCTTTTTCCGAAGAAATGAGGCACCCCCGGAAAGCCCGCAGAATTGTGCGTTTTGACGAAAAACAGCACGAATTAAACGATTGAAATTTCCGTTTCGTAAAATTTTGTTCATATTCTATTTTTTTTTTAGAAAACTATTGACAAAACTTTGGACATATGCTATACTGTAATTGTAAGGAAAACACCGGTACGGAAAACGCACGGTGGATTCTGAGAAAGAGGGATTGGAGACACCATTCCCACCAACCTAATATATTTATCTATAAGGAGGTTTTCGCTATGAAAACAAGAAAGAACGTCAAGGGCTTTACGCTGGTGGAACTGATCGTCGTTATCGCCATCATCGGCGTGCTCGCCGCTATCCTCGTACCGTCTATGTTGGGGTATGTGAAGAAGTCGAAGGTGTCCGCTATGAATTCCAACGCTAAGAATCTGTATGACGCAGTAGCAACTTCTTTGGTAGAAATGGATTCTGAGGGAGCCCCCGATTTCCCGAGTGGTCCATGTAATGCTCTCGCAGGAGTAAAAACCACTGCTTTGCCGGGTTCGATTGTAGCCTCTGCTGAGGAAACTGACGGGAATAAAAATGCTGGACAGTCTGCATGCAACGCCAAAATCACGAATTATTTCGAGGGTGTTTCCAAGCTTAAGACCGCACAGTACTATGTTAAGGACAGAGCATGCACTGGTGCAATCGTTTCTGACGGTAATTACTATGGTGGCTATCCGACATCAAACAGTACAGACGCCGCTACAGTTGCAATGACTTTTGATGAGAACGGTGTTCCGAAGGTTGGCGAAGTAAAGTAAATTCTAAGAATTTTTCTCTAAAATCCTCTTCCCACATGGGAGGGGGATTTTCTTTTGAGAAGGTACTTGACAAATCTGAGTAAACGTGATATAATAGAGTAAAGAGCACACCGGGTAGACGGCTGCTCCCCTAAAGATAGTTAGAAATAACCACCCTAAGTTGCGCTATGGGCGGTTATTTCCCTTTATTCGTGATGGGAAGTATGTACTTCCTTCACTGTTTTGATTATAGAAACGATGCTTGCGCATGTTGTGATAATCTTACAAACAATGTCAAATATCATCATGAATATCACTCCCTTCCGGGAGTTGGATTCGCCGCCTACCGTTCTCCGGTGTACTCTTTGTTTATTATAGCATATTTTTCGACTTTTGTCAACATATTTTTTGGATGGCGATTTTTATACTTTTTGACATGTCAAAATCCTCTCCCTCACGGGGAGAGGATCTTTCATACACAGAAGCAAGTCACCGTTTTCAGCTCACGACCACGAAACCGTCGGTTTCTTGTGGCTCTCCGCACAGTCCCGCAGATACAGATTGATCAGCGTCTGATAGGGGATCCCGGTCTCCGCTGCAAGCCCCTTGAAAAATTCGATCGTGCTGCTGTCGATATTGATCGTGATCTGCTTTTTCAGCCGGTCGGCATAGGGGTTCTTGCGTGGGTTCAGGCTCTTGATGTCATATTCATCTCTCATGGTGCGCACCATCCTTCCTCGTAGGTCTTTCGCTCGTGTTTTGTGGCTTCTCTCGCAGATATCAGGCGGATGACATTGTCTTGATCCCTGTAACAATGGCTCACAATGCACACTTTCAGCGATCTCGTCATGCCAATGATCAGAAACCGCTCCTCACCGACCGAGTGATCAGGGTCATCAAACAAAATGGCATTGTCATCGTAAAACACTTCCTGTGCAGTCTCGAACGAGATACCGTGCTTTTTCTTATTGATCTCATTTTTGTTTTCATCCCATTCAAAAGAAAGCATTTCCATAATGGTCACATACCTCTTTGGCGTTATTTTATAATTATAATATAATTGTGCTTTCTATTTATATTATAACACTTTCTCCGCACATTGTCAAGCAATTTCTCCAATTTGTACAGATAAAAAAGTTATACAATTTATAGCTTTTTTCATCAAATCGACATATTTTTCCAAAGTCCTTGACGAAACACCCTCGTTATGGTATAATAGATACATAGAGCATGTCTACACGGTAGGCGGCGAATCCTGCTCCCGGGAGGGAGTGAGTGTATCATGGTAGTATTTGAAATTGTAACTGGCGTGATCTCGACGGGCGCAAGTCTTGTCGTGATCGTCAGGGCTATGATCGACATACATACTGCGATCCACAATAAAAGGAAGTAACCGCCCAGCTGGAACCTGAGGCGGTTACTATGTTTTAGTAAACCCATATGGGAGCAGCCGTCAATCCGTTGGCGACATGCTCTATACCTTTATTATAGCATGGAATGAGGGATTTGTCAAGTGTTTTTTCAAAAAACCTATGACGATTGTTTTTAGATAAAATGAAGTTTCTTGTCAAAAAACCTTGACGAACCGCCCTCATTATGGTATAATAAAACCATAGAGCATGTCTACACGGTAGGCGGCGAATCCTGCTCCCGGGAGGGAGTGAGTGCGTCATGGTAGTATTTGAAATTGTAACCGGCGTGATCTCGACAGGCGCAAGTCTGGTCGTGATCGTCAGGGCTATGATCGACATACATACTGCGATCCACAATAAAAGGAAGTAACCGCCCAGCTCATCTCTGGACGGTTACTGTTTGCAAAAACGTAATCTAAGGGGAGCAGCCGTCAACCCGTTGGCGACGTGCTCTATGTTTTTATTATAGCACGGAATGCGGGATTTGTCAAGTGTTTTTTCAAATCTCGGGGGGATTTTTCACTTGATCGGCTCCGTAAGGATCGTAGCGTATTTTTGTACCTCAAATTGTGGATATTCGTCGAGGAGATCTTCACGGATGTAGATTTTGGCTGATCCCTCAATGGCTTCAAACTTCCAAACAAAGCCGTTTTTCACCTCGTCCACCCAATAATAGGTCACACCATCCAATTCTTCCTCGGAGTAAATTTCCTGTAGGGGAACGGTGCCTATCACAAAATCGGGCAAGCCCTGATCGTGCCACGTCTTGTAGACCTCTGTCGGATCGTCTGTCTTGAGCCATTTCATGTACAGGCAATCCGGGTCATCTGCATTGAAATTCATAAAAACATTATGGTCAAAGTACGGGTTCACGCTTGCACCAAGTCCGTTGATATAGGGATAACTCTTTTCAATTTGCGGAAATTTTGTAGGGAGAGTTTCATCTAAAATAATATTTGACATACTAAAATCTTCTTCTGATGTTTCATATAGAATTGACCAGTTAGCCATAATTTTTCGGTCTTCAAGATGATTTTTCTTGATGAAATTGACAATCTCAATCGTTCCATAGCGAACCCGGATATCCCCGATACAGCTTGCCACCGTACAGGCTGGTGACAGCAGGAGCAGAAAAGCACCCGCACAGCCTGCTATTTTGCGAATCGTGACGGATTCTATTTTTTTGAAAACTGCCGGAACTGCCGGAACACCGTCCTCCTGATAGATGACCCAGAGGACAAAGATCATGTACATCATACCGACCCCCAGATGATGCAGGGAAAAATGCCAGTATGTCCCGTATAGTGCGTAGGGAATGTAAGGTACAAGGAACAAAGCTTTTCGGCGGTTAACGTGCAGAAAACTGATCAGCAACATCCAGAAAATCATGCCGCCGATGCAGTCCGCTATCAAGCCACCTGTGGTTGAAAAATTGCCGTCGTTACCAAGATAAAAACCTGCCACACCTTCAAACGGAATAATCAGGAAATAGTAACTGTCTTTCAGACGATCTATAAGTGCCACTTCACCGCCTGCATAATAGCAATCTTCCGCCGGAAGCATCAGAGAGAGCAGAAAAAGGGCGTATAACAAAATTGCAAACAGTAGATAGGGACGCTTGTCCTTTACGACTTTTCCCCACTGTCGACTTTTTTTGTATTCTGCGAAAATTTCTATCGTCCAGAGAATACACAGACCACCTGCCAGCAGGACACAGAACGCCGAGGTAGAACACATAAAAATCAGAGATAGGATATAGCGCACCGGATGCGCATTTCTGCCATAATACGCCATTGCCGCCAATGCTATGGCAAGCATTGCCATACTGTAGGGTCTGCTCAGGATGCCAAATTGATAAAAAATAAAGAAGTTAAAAGGCAGATAACAGCGCAGAATTTTCGGAAACGGAGATTTCCACAGCAGTAGGGCGACCGCCGCTGCACAGAACACAAAATTTACACCAAACAGCGACAATTCGTAGGGCGCACCGAGTTTTGCAAACGGCACCAACAGCAAATGCCACAGCGGCGGATGTCCCTCGTAGTGCTGCACGTCAAAGATGATCTCCCGCAGGGAAGCACAGCGTGCGATCTGCCACGCCTGCGCCTCATCAAACCACGGCTCGTGAAAATATTCGATGACGCACAGACCGATGATATAGATTAAAAATGTGATGATTTCCGCCTTTCCGTGTTTTTTGGAAAGGCAGACTTGTCTGAATTTTTGTAACATAGTCACCTCAAAAGAAATTCCCCTCCGTGTAGAAGGGGAATCCCATTCATAGATTTAGTCAGGAGCTACTTGTAGCTCACTTTCTAACTGCATCCGAGATAGTGAAGGTAGTGTAGTTGTCTGTAGTAGACCCTACCGGATAACCGCCATTGTATGCGCCGTCAGAGCAGAATGTCGCAAGGCATACATGACCCTTGATAGTATACTGAGCATTTTTCAAACCTTCCACACCGTCAAAATAGTTTTTAATCTTATTCTTCAAATCGGTAGAGTCGCTTTTCCATTCCTGTGCTACAACATCTTTGGCAGCACTTCCCTCAGAATCCATTTCAATGCAAGAAGTATTAACTGCGTCATACAGGTTCTTAGCATTGGAGTTCATAGCGGACACCTTGGACTTTTTAACATACCCCAACATAGACGGTACGAGGATAGCGGCGAGCACGCCGATGATGGCGATAACGACGATCAGTTCCACCAGCGTAAAGCCCTTGACGTTCTTTCTTGTTTTCATAGCGAAAACCTCCTTATAGATAAATATACAAGGAGGATACCCGATGTGACAAATCGTTTCGCTTTTTCAAATTCCTGCATGTCAATATCCTGCCATACACCATAAAAAATGCGAAAGATCTGCCTGCGCCGGATTTTGACAAGTCTGTTCTCACTTTTTTGTGCAAGATGCACAAAGTTTAGTTGGGAATTTCTGCGAACTGTGCGGGGAAAAGTACTTGCCAATCTCGCTTTTATATGATATAATGTTATTAGTGCTCTGTTGGCTTTCTGCCCTCGCAGAGCGGTCACCCGCCGTCCCGCAATGCCGGATACGGCGCAAAAACTACAAAAGGAGCGAAAGCTATGAAGTTCGGTTACTTCGATGACGCCAATAAGGAATATGTCATCACCTCCCCGAGAACACCTTACCCGTGGATCAATTACCTCGGTACACAGGCATTCTTCTCTCTGATTTCCAACACCGCCGGCGGCTACCATTTCTACAAGGATGCCCGCCTGCGCAGAATTACCCGCTATCGTTACAACAATGTTCCGGTGGATATGGGCGGCCGTTACTTCTATATCCATGATAACGGCACGGTCTGGTCACCCGGCTGGTCTCCTGCCAAGACGGAGCTGGATGCCTATGAGTGCCGCCACGGCATGGGCTATACGATCATTTCCGGCAAGAAAAACGACCTCTCCGCACAGCTGACTTTCTTCGTGCCGCAGGATTACAACGGCGAGATCCAGAGGGTCGTTCTGAAAAATGAGGGCAGTGCTGCCAAGTCTTTCACCCTGTTTTCCATGATCGAGTGGTGTCTGTGGAATGCACAGGACGATTCCACAAACTTCCAGAGAAACTTCAACACCGGCGAGGTGGAGGTCGAAGGTTCGACCATGTTCCACAAGACCGAGTACAAAGAGCGCAGAGATCACTTTGCATTCTATACCGTCAATACGGAGATCGATGGCTATGACTGCGACCGTGAGAGCTTCATGGGGCTGTACAACGGCTTCGAGAACCCGCAGGCAGTCATGGCGGACAAGTCCAACAATTCGGAAGCTGACGGCTGGTCTCCGATCGCCTCTCACAGCATCCGCATCACGCTCCAGCCCGGTGAGAGCAAAGAGCTGATCTTCATTCTGGGGTATGTAGAGAATCCCAGAGATGAGAAATTCCTCGCAGACGGCAAGAGCCTCAACAAGAGCCGTGCCTATGCCATGATCGAGCAGTACAACACCCCCGAAAAGGTAGAAGCCGGTCTGGCTGCCCTCAAGGATATGTGGGATGCGCTGCTGTCCAAGTATACTGTCAAGACACCGGATGACAAGATGAACCGCATGGTGAACATCTGGAACCAGTATCAGTGCATGGTGACATTCAACATGAGCCGCTCCGCTTCCTACTTTGAGAGCGGTATCGGCAGAGGTATGGGCTTCCGTGATTCCAATCAGGATCTGCTCGGCTTTGTGCATCAGATCCCGGATAGAGCAAGAGAGCGTCTGATCGATCTGGCATCCACCCAGTTTGAGGACGGCGGCTGCTACCATCAGTACCAGCCCCTGACCAAGAAGGGCAATGATGAGATCGGCGGCGACTTCTCCGATGATCCGCTGTGGATGATCCTCTCCGTGGCTGCCTACATCAAGGAGACCGGCGATTACGGCATTCTCGATGAGATGGTGCCGTATGACAACGATGCCTCCAAGGCACAGCCGATGATGCATCACCTGAAGCAGAGCTTCTATCGTATCGTCAACAACCTCGGTCCGCACGGACTGCCGCTCGCAATGCGTGCCGACTGGAATGACTGCATCAACCTGTCCTGCTGGTCGGAGGAGCCGGGTGAGTCCTTCCAGACTTCCACCTCTCCGAAGTACGGCGAGCAGAAGTACAGCCGTGTGGCAGAATCCCTCATGGTTGCCGGTCTGTTCACCTATGCAGGTCCGAACTATGTGGCACTTTGCAGACAGCGTGGCGATGATGCCGGTGCAGATGCCGCACAGGCGGAGATCGACAAGATGAAGAAGAACATCATGGAATACGGTTTTGACGGCGAATGGTTCATCCGTGCCTATGATGATCTCGGCAGGAAGATGGGTTCCAAGGAGTGCGAAGAGGGCAAGATCTTCATCGAGCCGCAGGGCTTCATGGTCATGTCCGAGGTCGGCAAGGAAGTGGGTGCCGACATCAAGGCACTTGACAGCGTCGACAAGTACCTCAACACCGAGCATGGTCTGGTACTCAACAACCCGGCATTCACCAAGTACTATGTAGAGTACGGTGAGATCTCCACCTATCCGGGCGGATACAAGGAAAATGCCGGTATCTTCTGCCATAACAATGCATGGATCATCTGTGCCGAGGCATATGCCGGCAGAGGTGACAAGGCATTTGAGTATTACAGCAAGATCGCTCCGGCTTACCGGGAGGAGAAGTACTCCGATCTGCACAGGACAGAGCCGTATGTCTATGCACAGATGATCGCCGGCAAGGATGCAAAGCGTCACGGCGAGGCAAAGAACAGCTGGCTGACCGGTACGGCAGCATGGAACTTCGTAGCCGTTTCCCAGTACATCCTCGGCATCATGCCCGACTGGAACGGTCTGAAGGTGGATCCGTCCATCCCGCATGCATGGGACGGCTTTACTGCCACCCGTCAGTTCCGTGGTGCTACCTACAACATCACAGTCAAGAATCCGGATCACGTCAGCAAGGGCGTGAAGGCAATGACCGTAGACGGCAATGCCGTTACCGGCAATGTCATCCCGGCGGCTGACGGCGGTGTCCATGAAGTTGTCGTAACACTGGGATAAGTCATTGATACATCCAAAAGAGCTGCATCGTCAAGGTGCAGCTCTTTTTTGCATATCTGACAAAGACAGCGGAAGAACTTCCGCTGTCAGTCTGAAAACGTGCAGGGGTTTCGCACCCCTGCACGTTATTCGGTCGTCTTTTCCAGAAATTCACACAGCCTCTCAATGGGGATGGGCTTAGAATACTTATAGCCCTGTAAATACTTCGCACTCATCTCCACGCAGACCAGCTCATCATCATCGCTCTCGATGCCCTCAAACAGGATGGCGTATTCGAGCTGATTGAACATGCTCGCAAAGGTACTGACCATGTATTTGGAGGAATCGCTCCTGCCGGATTCGATCAGCAGCGAACGGTCGAATTTGATGATGTCAAACGGGATCTCCATGATACGCTCAAAGTTGGAATACCCCGTCCCGAAATCGTCCAGATAGAACTTGATGCCGAGCTTTTGCAGCTCTATCACCTTTTGCTTCATGATGTTGAAGTCGTACTCGCTCCGGCTCTCTGTGATCTCTATGGCGATCTTATTGTACGGTATCTGGTTCCGGTCGATGATCTGCTGCACTTCCTGACAGAATCCGTCGTACCGGATGTCGAGCGTGGAGAAGTTGACGGAGATCCGTGACAGATCGTAGCCATCCTCCAGCAGCGTCCGGATCGCACCGCATGTCTTGTTCAGGATGGTCAGACTGAGTGCATGGATGAGGTTGTAACGCTCTGCAATGGGGATGAACTGATCCGGGAAGACGATGCCGCACTGGTGCAGCCGCAGCCGCATCAACGCCTCTGCCGTGTCATACTTGCCCGTATTGATGTTGAACACCGGCTGACAGTAGACCACTACCCGCTCATCATCAAGATCACGCCGCTGGACAATGTCCTCCAGCTCGCTGAGTATGTAACTTGCACTGTAGAACCGCTTGATATCCGCATCGCTGATGCGGTAGCTGCTGTTGAATCTCATTGCATTTTCCGCATATTCAAACAGCCGGACATAATCCTCGCTCCCCGTGACCTCCGGGGTGGTATCGAGCAGCACGATCTTATAATCCAGCTCATGTTTCTGGTGATAGGACTGGAAATCCTCTATCATCGCATCAATGGCTTCGTCCTGCTGTGTATCAAATTCCTTCGGGACGGTCAGGATAAAACGGTCATTGGTGAAGTGGTACAGTGTGCTGTTGCGCATGTGCCGGCGGAAGAACTGCCGGAAATCATCGCTCAGATCTTTCGATGTCTGGATGGCTTTGGAGAAGTTCTGCATGGTAATGCTCATCACCACGAGCGTGCGCCGCTTGCTCCAGCTGTCACTGATCTCCTCATAGAAAAACTCCTCGGAGATCGCTCCCGTATTGATGTCATAGGGATTGGAATGGAACAGGAACAGCAGACTCAGCACCGGCAGGAAGCAGCAGACACTCGTAAACGAGCTTTGCCGGAAGATCTCCTGTGCTGCTAAAGTGACGAGGGCAATGACATTGGTCACTAAGATCCCGCAGAAGATCTGACGGATGAGCCGTTTCCGGTACTGGAAGACGAGCAGGGAAACGCCGACAATGAACAGCATGTAGGTGATATGATAGGGTTCCACGAGAACGGCTATGCTGCCGTCATTCCAGACAAAAAAGCCGAAGTGGTAGATCGTCCCCAGCGCATCCGCAACGAGCGTCAGCACAAACACGGACAGGGATATGAAGTGATACTGCTTCTGGAAGCGTGGCCGCACCCAGAGGGGACGCTGTAGGTAGCGCAGATATGTCATCAGGACAAGGAGGAGTGCGATGTTGTGGATCCCCCGCAGGGCGTATACCCAGAAAGAGGTGGTGCCTACCATGATCAGGACATGCATGATGGCATTGGCAGCCGCAGCGACAAACGAAATGCCGAGCATCCCCATCAGCAGGTGGAAGTTTTTATCCTTGCTGATGTGCATCTGGAACATCAGACCGAACATCAGCAGACAAAGTCCAAGGGTGGTGATGTCACCCACAGGGTTGTAATTCTGCGTCTGCGCAGACTGCTGCATGACACTTTGCAGCATCATAAACGTTTTCGTAAAACTCCCTCCCTCCACTTTGCTGTATTATTAACAATTGTACACTTTAATTATACCACACTTCAGATTTATTGTCAATATCGTAGGAGAACTTTCCATACAATGTTGATAAAATTCATCATTTTATACAAAATGTGAACGGGAGCTATGCACAGTCGGCACAGTGCGCCGCCTCCCCCGCAATGTACCCATATTACCAAAACGAAAGCCCCCTCGGAGCAGATGTACACAAAATATGTGCGGCTCTGAGGGGTGCCGTCCGTGTAAACCGGGACGGTAACTCTTGGGGGGGATGAAGTGCATGCTTCATATATCCCGGATGATAGATCTTTGACATGTTATATGTTTCTGAAAATAGAAATATATAGCAATTTTTATGTTTCAAAAACTCTCCTTGTATATTTATCTATAAGGAGGTTTTCGCTATGAAAACAAGAAAGAACGTCAAGGGCTTTACGCTGGTGGAACTGATCGTTGTTATCGCCATCATCGGCGTACTCGCCGCTATCCTCGTACCGTCTATGTTGGGGTATGTGAAGAAGTCGAAGATTTC
>CANQYC010000065.1 GCA_947627945.1 uncultured Clostridia bacterium | reverse complement strand
TTGCTTTACGCATTTTATTTTCCTCCTTTGCTTCTTTCCTTTTATTATACCACAATCTCCTTGATTTGTCCAGTCCGTAAGAAGATTTTCAGGGCAAAAGCATTTGTTTTCTACATTTATGATAATTTTTAAAATAAAATATACGAAAAAGTGTCGAAGAGTGACAATTTATAAAAGAAAATAAGGGTAAAAATCACCAATAATATAAGTCAAAATACGTTTTTGAATTTTTTTTACTTATCTACCTTTTGAGAAATGCCTATTCACCAATAGTTTTAGAAGTATAAAGTAAATGTTTTTGCCCTGAGACGATTTCAAACAAAATGACACAAAACAACACACTAATGCTGATATAAGGACAACTATCAAACATTTTCATATCATTTCGCCTCTGAATAGTAACAAACGCTGAGAAACAGCGTCAAATCGTTTCTCAGTGTCAGATTATTTGTGTCATAGGAGTATCTGCCTGATATGACACGCACCATAATATTGAATAGAACTTATGTGAAACGGAATATGAGTAAATCAATGGACTAAACCCTACTGAAAAAGTCAATTACTAAAAAACAGTCTTATCCAAACATCATAGGGATAAGACTGTTTTTGATTTCTGTCTATTCAATCATTCCTGAATCTCCTGCATCATAGTCGCACCGTCCTTGAAACCGACCTTGTATGCAACTCTCATTTCAACGGCGGCGGTCTCGCTCACGCAGTCGAGGAGCTTGTGGAAGGTGGTGAGTTGTGCTTCTGTCAAGGACTCCTCAAAGGGGATACAGAGCTTGTTAAAATCATCAAAGAACTCAGCGGAATGGATCTCGCCCTGGCGGTAGTTGTAAAGTGCATCGATCATAATGGTACGTCCTTTCTGTCCCTCCGTCTCACGGAGAGTAGCCATATACCTGTTATTCATCGAATTATCGGTGTAGGTCACTTTGAGTGTGTCCATAAATAACAGGGGAGAGGGTTGGGGGTGGGGCAATATTTATTACAGGAAATACCTCACGCCATTTTCAAAGAGATGCTGATCCTTTTCCCCCGGCACATTCCGGCAGATGTCTTTCCCGATACGCTCGGAATGTCCCATCTTGCCGAGGATCCTGCCATCCGGGGACGTGATGCCCTCGATCGCACTCATGGAAGTGTTCGGGTTGTAGCGGATGTCCATGGTCGGCTTGCCGGAGAGATCTACATACTGCGTGGCGATCTGTCCGTTGTTGGCAAGACGCTGGATCAGGCTTGCCGGTGCCACAAAACGTCCCTCACCGTGGGAGATCGGGATGGTGTGGAGGTCGCCCGGCTTGCTGTCTGCCAGCCACGGGGACTTGTTGGAACAGATGCGGGTGCTGACCATCATGCTCTGGTGGCGTGCGATGGTGTTGAAGGTCAGTGTCGGCGATTCTGCGGTCATTTCTACGATCTCACCAAAGGGGACAAGTCCGAGCTTGATGAGTGCCTGAAAACCGTTGCAGATGCCGAGCATCAGCCCGTCACGCTTTTGCAGCAGGGCATGGATGGCTTCGCTGACTTCCGGATTGCGGAAGAAGGCAGTGATGAACTTGCCGCTGCCCTCCGGCTCATCGCCTCCGGAGAAGCCGCCCGGCAGCATCACGATCTGTGCATTGGCGATCTTCGCCGCTGCTGCACGCACGGAATCTTCGATGTCCGCTGCGGAAAGGTTCCGGATGACCAGCGTCTCTGCGACGGCACCGGCACGGGTAAAGGCACGGGCGGTGTCATATTCGCAGTTGGTGCCGGGGAATACCGGGATCAGGACTCGGGGTCTTGCATAGTGAATGACCGGGGCGGGACGCTTTGCCGTGTCGTAGGTGTAGACCTGCGGGGTCTCGTCTGTCGTCCGGATGCGGCACGGGAACACGGATTCGAGCTTCTCCTCCCAGACACGCTGGAGCGATTCGAGAGAAACGGAGTAGTCCATCGTGTAGATCTTGTATTCCTCGATGGTCTGACCGATGACCTGTTCTTCCGGTCTTGCATCGCCGTTCAGCTCCACGAGGAATGCACCGTAGCAGGGCTTGAACAGCACCGTGGAGGAAAGCATCCCGGAGAATGTGAAGCCCAGACGATTGCCGAGGCACATTTTGGCAATGCCTTCTGCGACGCCGGCATAGCCGACCGTCCAGACTGCCTTGGCTCTGCCGTCACGGATGAGCTGTTCCATGTCGTCGAAGGTCTGACGCAGGCTGTCCCAGTCCGGGATGCCGTAGCCGTCATACTGCGGGCGCAGGAGGATGACTTTGTCCCCGGCTGCCTTGAATTCCGTGGAAATGACATTTCCCGCATGTGCAGTGGACACGGCAAAGGAGACGAGCGTCGGCGGCACATCGATATGCTCGAAAGTACCCGACATGGAGTCCTTGCCGCCGATAGAGGCACACCCCAGTTCCAGCTGTGCCCGATAGGCACCGAGGAGCGCAGCAAGCGGCTTGCCCCAACGCTTCGGGTCATTCTGGGTACGCTCGAAATATTCCTGAAATGTCAGCCAGCACTGCGAACGGCTGCCGCCTGCGGCAATGACTTTCGCCACGGATGCCACCACGGCAAGCAATGCCCCGTGGTAGGGACTCTGTGTGCTGAGATTGGGATCAAAGCCCCATCCCATGAGGGAGCAGGTGTCTGTCTCGCCGTCCAGTACCGGGAGCTTGGCAGCCATTGCCTGAGATGGTGTCATCTGGCACGCACCGCCATAGGGCATCAGCACGGTGCCGGCACCGATGGTGGAGTCGAATTTCTCCACAAGTCCTTTCTGTGAGCAGACATTCAGGTCTGCCATCATCTCATGCCAGCTCTCGGGCGTATCGGCAGGTACATCCTGATCGGGTTCGGCAGGGGCTTCTACCTCGATGTCGGTATACTTCACGGCACCGTTGGAGTTGAGAAAATCACGGGACAGATCGACGATAGTGTTCCCGTTCCACACCATTTTTAGCCGTGGTTCTGCGACCACATCGGCGACTTTTGTCGCCTGAAGATTTTCTTTGCCAGCCTCGGCAATGAACCGTGCGGCATCCTCTGCGGCAACGACCACTGCCATGCGCTCCTGCGATTCGGAAATGGCGATCTCGGTGCCGTCCAGTCCGTCATATTTTTTCGGCACTGCGCCAAGGTCAATGACCAGACCGTCCGTCAGTTCGCCGATGGCAACGGAAACACCGCCTGCGCCGAAGTCGTTGCAGCGTTTGATCATGGCGGTGACTTTGGGATCACGGAACAGACGCTGTAACTTGCGCTCCTCGGCGGGGTTGCCTTTTTGCACCTCGGCACCGCAGTTTTCCAGTGAAGCAAGGGTGTGGGATTTGGAGGAACCTGTCGCACCGCCACAGCCGTCACGTCCGGTCTTTCCGCCGAGCAGGATGACGACATCGCCCGGCACGGGGGTTTCCCGGCGGATGTTCTCTGCCGGTGCCGCACCGAGTACGGCACCGATCTCGAGACGCTTTGCCATGTAGCCCGGATGGTAGACCTCGGCAACATGCCCGGTGGCAAGTCCGATCTGGTTGCCGTAGGCACTGTAGCCATTGGCGGCACCTACGGTGATCTTGCGCTGCGGGAGCTTGCCGGGAATGGTATCTTCCACGGGGATGAGGGGATTTGCGGCACCGGTCACACGCATTGCCTGATAGACGTAGGAACGCCCCGAAAGCGGGTCACGGATGGCACCGCCGAGACAGGTGGCTGCACCGCCGAAAGGTTCGATCTCGGTCGGGTGGTTGTGTGTCTCATTCTTGAACATGAGGATCCAGTCGGCTTCTTTGCCGTCAATGTCTGCCTTGATCTTCACGGAGCAGGCATTGATCTCCTCGCTCTCATCGAGGTCGGGCAGCTTGCCGTCTGCTTTCAGCTTGCGGGCACCCATCGTCGCAAGCTCCATCAGCGTCAGGGGCTTGTTCTCACGTCCGAGTGCCTTGCGGTCGGAAAGGAACTGCTCATAGGTGCGGCGGATGTAGTCCGTCGGGATGTCTGCTTTCCGGATGTTGGTGAGGAAGGTGGTGTGCCGGCAGTGATCGCTCCAGTAGGTGTCGATCATGCGGATCTCTGTGATGGTGGGGTCACGCTTTTCGGTATTGCGGAAATAGTCCTGACAGAAACGGATGTCATCGAGATCCATGGCGAGTCCGAATTCTTTGAGGAAGGCGTTCAGACCGGCTTCGTTGAGGCGGATAAATCCGACGAGCGTCTCCACGGTTTCGGGGATATCATAGCTCACATCGAGCGTTTCAAAGGTATCGAGGGTCGCTTCCCGGCTCTCCACGGGGTTGATGAGGTATTTTTTCAGCCGTGCGAAGTCCTCATCGGTCAGGTTGCCGGAAATGATGTAGATGCGGGCATTGCGCACACGGCAGCGTTCTTTCTGGGTGAGGATCTGGATGCACTGTTCGCAGCTGTCGGCACGCTGGTCATACTGACCGGGCAGAAATTCCACGGCAAACATGCGGTCACCGGTGCCGAGCGGCGGGAGGGCATTGTACACATCATCCACAGCCGGCTCGGAAAAGACATTCGGAACGGACATCCGGAAGTCTTCCTCTGTCAGATGGTCGGCATCATAGCGGTTCAGGATGCGCACGCCGGTCACATTCATCCGCAGAGCGGTACGCAGATCATGGAGGACAGACTGCGCCTCTACGGCGTAGGGAGGTTTCTTTTCGACATAGACACGGAATACAGACATGATCGTTTCTCCTTGCTTTCTGATCTTCATTGCTGCAGGATGCAGCACGTTCTCTTATATTGTATCACAGATCGGAAGAAAAGGCAAGACCTCTGTGTCAGAAAATATTTTGAAAAAATCACTTGACAAATGCATTCGGTTGTGGTATAATAGAAATGTTGCAGAAAGGGGTATAGCTCAGTTGGTAGAGCATCGGTCTCCAAAACCGAGTGTCGAGGGTTCAAGTCCTTCTGCCCCTGCCATCAGAAAACCGCTCTCAAACATTGTTTGAGAGCGGTTTTCCATCTCACACCATAAAACATTCCGCTGCCAAGCGCATACACAGACCCGCACTATTTTCCCATGAAAATAGTGCGGGTCTTTTGTATGGACAGCAAAAACAACTTCCGTGGAGGATATTACACAACCCCCCAAAACACCGAAGAGATCGGCTGCACCACGGTAAGCATCAGGCAGAGGACAATGCAGGAGAGGATAAAAGCATCTTTTGTCTTGCCTGACGGCAGGGATCTTTTAATAAAAATATGCGCTATCGAATATCCTATGACCGTTCCGAGGGTGTTGGTGATCAGATCGTTGATGTCCGTCAGCCTGTATGTGAAAATTTGCAGGATCTCCACCAGCAGTGTCGTCCCGAACCCGAACAGCAGGGTATCCCTGAACTTGCGGAAATTTTCCCATAGAAAGGGGAGCAGGAAGCCGAGGGGGATGAACAGTGCCACATTCATGACAGCGTTTTGGAAGTCCGCTGCCATGTCGACGAACGGCACCACGTTCACGCCGGGGTCTACGGTCAGATACCTGACATCCGGCACGCCGACCACGGAGAACACACCTGCCAGATAGACCCCGAACACAAGATACCATGTCGTTCGCTTCGGATCTTTGATGTAGACGAAATGCAGCAGCAAAAGCAGCGGTATCAGCACGATGAGCAGGGAGAGTATGTCGATAGCTGTCCCGAGGGCGTATAATTCCAAAAATCTGAACATGGATGTTTCCCCTTACCTCAGCGATGATGTCCGCCGCCGCCGAAGCCGCCGGAGCTGTGTCCGCCGCCTCCGCCGCCTCCTCCACCGCCGCCGCTGCTGCTTTCAATGCGGGTCTTGGTGGTGTAGGTGCGGACAAAATGATCGTATTGGTGATTGTACCGGATGTCCTTCCGGTTGACATAGGTCGTCGGGGAAAGTGCATACTTGAACCGGTAGCGCATCTTCACAACGAGGAACATGATCAGGGCTGCGATGACACCTGCGAAACCGCCCCCCAAGAATCCGAGGAAGATCGGGAACCAGCTGATGTACGGCTTTGTGAGGGAGGACGTGATCTCCCCGTTTTTCAGATAGTAGAATTTCTGATCTTCATCGTCATAGACATAGTACCTGTTCGGCACGCCCTCATCATAGTATTTTTCCAGTTCATCTGCAAACGCCATCAATGCGCCCGGCACATTTTCACTGCCCGCCGGCATCAGATAGACGTCGAGCGTTGAAAAGATCATGTCGATACGGTTATTGGCGGGGGCATCGGTGTAGTAAAACTGCCCCATGCCCGAGGTGGCGATGTAGTCATATGCCTGAAAGCCCTTGAGATCCATGTAGTACATCACGCCGTCAGTCCGTGCGCCGAAGAATTCTGTATAGGAATTTTTGGCAACGGATTCGATCGTGAGGTCCGTGCGGCTCTGGGTGCCGAGTACCACGCCGATGTTCATGCCGGTATAGTCCGACACTTCCTGCAGACGCTGTTCGCATTCCCGGTAATCCGAGCTGCTCAGACGGCTGCCCTCATCATAGATCCTGACTTCTGCTGCGGAGGCGTGCATCGTGCAGCCGAGCAGCATGCCCAGTCCTGTCAGCAGGACGATCCACCAGTGCTTCATGGCATCATCCCTCCGATCAAACCGAAAATAGTTCCCAGCAAAGTGCAGCCCACTGCCACCGCCGCACAGATCCCCAGGAGCTTGCCCGTTGCCAGCGGCGGGGTGCCTGCCTGCTTGCCGGTCTGCCCGTTGATGGCGAAAGAATAGGTCTTGTCGTGGTACTTGTATGTCATGAACCACACCGGCAGCAGCATGTACTGCCAGTTGGTCTGCAATACCTGCATATCCGACTGCGTGACACGGACGGACTGATACCCGGTCATGGAGCCACGCAGAAGCTGGTCACTGCCGTTGACGGCACGGTTGCGGACACGGGGAAAGACCTGAGATTTGTTCACGTCATACTTATCCGACAGGAACCCGCTGAGATAGGACATCTCAAAATCCACCGTCCCCCGGTAGTCAAACGGCTCGATCGCCTCCATCAGCGTATCCTCGATCTTGCTGGCACCGTCGGCGGGGATGCCCTCAAATTTGAGTGTCGCATCCCGGAATACATCGTATTCTTTTGTCTCTGTGTAGCGGTAGTCGCTGCTGCTCCACGTATGGATCTGCTTGCACACCGCACGCATCTGCCCGTGGACATCGCAGTCCGCCACCCAGAAAGGCACATAGACCCCCTGCATGTGGAGGAGCTGGCTCGTACTGGTGAACGATTTCGGCAGGAACCAACGCTTTTTGCACCAGCCCCTGAAGATGTTATGCGCCTCATCTTTCGTGATCTTGAAAGGAATGACCTTTGAGGGGCGGTATTCGCCGGACAGCCTTCCTTTCAGCACCACAGGGTTATGGCAGTAGCAGCACTCCGTGGCAGCCGTATTGACATCCGTCATCAGCTCTGCACTGCAGCTCGGGCAGTAGTAGAGATTATTTCCCTCCGCAAATTCATCCTTGCGGGGGGTCTGCTCCTTTTCCTCCGTCCGGATACGCTCATTGGCAGCTTTGCATTCCTCCGGGGTAAAAAAGCTCCCGCAGTATTCGCACAAAAAGCCCTGTTTCTTTGGATGGAACCGCAGTTCTGCGGCGCAGTTGGGGCATTTATACTGCTGGACGCTGGATTCTGTAGACATGTAGGGACACCTCCTGCGGCAGGATGCCGCCGTGATATTGTTTGCACCGGATACGCCGGAGCATGTGACAGGTCGCTATGGATGATGGCAGGGGGGATCTTGCATCAGATCCCTTACAGGATCGTTTCCATGCCCGTTTTGTAGGGCTGCATGCCCATTGCCCGGTAGAAAGCTTCTGCACCGGGATTGCATGTCCAGACATTCAGTGTCACATTGTAACAGCCGATGCTGCGGGCATAGCCAATGACATGCTCATACAGTGCCGTGCCGACATGCTTTCCCCGTGCTGGCTCGTCAATGCAGATATCGTCGATATACAGGGTCTTCCGGTCTGTGTTCACATTGTCCCCGAGATAGTCCTGCAGGATGCAGAAAGCATAGCCCAGCATTTTCCCCTGCTCCCCGAAAGCGGCAAAGACAGGGCGTGTGTCGTCCATGAGCATTGTCCGCAGCTGGGCATCGGTGTATTTCTTGCAGTTCGGCTTGAACAGATCGGGTCTGCCCTGATGGTGTACGGTCAGCACCTGATACAGCATCCGGTTCAGCCCCGGAATGTCCGCTGCCGCAGCCCGCCGGATCTCCATGATGGTCACTCCTCTCAATAGTTGCCGGAGGTATCTTCTTCCAGCTCGAACCGGATCTTGAATTCCCGGATGGAACCGTCCTCATAGCGGGCACAGTCCGCCGTCACGCTGTCGCCGCCGTGGTAGCCGTTGAGTACCTCAAGCACTTCATCATAGCTGCCGACCGGCTGCCCCTCTATGCGGAGGATGAAGTCGCCCGGCGCAAGCTCCGTATCGGCGATGCTGCAATCGTCACTGATCTCGGAAATGTAGATGCCGGCTTTCAGCTCGGCGGGAATGTCCGTCCCGTGTTCCTGTGCAAAGGTATAGGCGACATACTCCGTGTCACCGCTGCTCAGTGTGATGCCGATGCGAAATCTTCCCTCTACATAGCCATTTTCGATCAGATCCGTAATGACCGGGAGTGCCTCGTTGATGGTGATGGCAAAGCCAAGTCCCTCGTAGGCATTCGACTGGCTCGAATAGGAGGATGCGTATTTGGAGGAGGTGATGCCGATGACCTGTCCGTACATATTCACCAGTGCGCCGCCGGAATTGCCGGGGCTGATGGCAGCATCCGTCTGGATGCATTCCATTTTGAAACTGGAGCTGTCGGCACGCACCTGCCTGCCGATGGCGGAGACGATGCCCTTGGTCACCGTGTTGGTCAGACCCGCAGGATTGCCGATCGCAACGACATTTTCCCCGACATAGGTCTCGTCCGAATCTCCCAGCACGGCGGCGGTCAGTCCGTCCGCATGGATCCGCAGCACGGCAAGGTCGGTCTTGGTGTCACTGCCGACCAGTGTCGCATCATATTCTTCCTCATCATCGAGCAGTACCTCAAAGGACTCCCCCTGCACCACATGGGCATTGGTGAGGATATACCCGTCCTCGGAAATGATGATGCCCGAACCTGTGCCGGAAAGATCCCTGTGATTGCTGCTCCCGTAAGTATGTACCTCCACGATGGAGGGTTTCACCAGTTCTGCCACGCCACGGACGGTATACTCCCCGTCTGCGGTCACTTCGCTGTCATCCTTGTCAAGCTCCGGTTTTTTCTGCGTTTTCAGTTCAACAGTGACGTTCTGCGGGGTGTCACCGCTCCCCGCTGCACCGTGCAGGATATCCGAAAGGATGCAGTAGGCACTCAGCAGAAAGACCAGTACGGCGGCAACGCCTGCCATCGCAAAGATCTTTTTGTTCATTGCCGGTACCGGCTGCGGCGGCACGTTCACAGAATAGGACAGCGGCGGCTGCGGCGGCACATTGCCCCCCGGCGGCGTGCCGTATACCGGCGGACGGGGCGGGATATTGCCTGCGGTTTCCCACGGCGGCGGTGCCGTCCGGGGCATCCCCGAAAAAGGCGGCGGGGATGGCATGCCGCTGTTCTGCGGCGGTACGGGCGTACCTGCGGCAGATATGCGCCCGATCTCCTCCGAAGAGGTCGGCATCGGATTCTGCTGCGGGATCGCCCCCGGCATCGGCGGCACAGTTCCCTGCATAGGCGGCACAGCACCCGGCATGGGCTGCTGCACATCCTCCGGCGTTTCCGGCGGGATCGGTGCGGCAGGGTCGGGAAACTGCGGCGGTGTGGTATACATATCCTTGTAATCGTCCATAATGATCCTTTCCGGCGGAGTGCTTCACACGCCATTCACAGGGAGCTGCACCTCGAAGGAGGTATATTCCCCTTTCACGCTCTTGACCACGATGTGACCCTTGTGCAGATGCACGATCTTGCGTGAGATGGACAGCCCCAGTCCCAGTCCGGTCTTGTCTCGGCTGCGGGAGGTATCGGTCTTATAGAAACGGTCAAAGATCTTCGGCAGTTCATCATCTGCAAGTCCCTCACCGGTATTCCGGATACCGATGCAGGTGATGCCGTTCTCCTCCCGGAGGGAGAAGGTGATGACGCCGTGTTCGTTGACGAATTTTACTGCATTTTCGATCAGATTGTACAGCACCTGAAACATCAGATCTTCATCGGCACGCACCACAAGAGAGACATCTTCCAGCCCCTCGACTTCCACATGCTTGTCGCTGATGCGCTTTTCAAACATGAGTACGGTCTTCACAAGGAGCTTGCCGATGTCGGTGTTGGAGATATGGAGCTGCATCTCACCGGACTCGAATTTCGTCAGGTTCAGCATGGAATTGACCAGCGTATGGAGCCGGTGGATCTCCTCGGAAATGAGACGCAGATATTTCCCCTGCTGCTCCGGCGGGATGGTGCCGTCAAGGATGCCGTCCGCAAAGCCGCCGATGGTGGTCATGGGCGTGCGCAGTTCATGGGAGACATTGGCAACAAAATTGCGCCGGGTGTTTTCGTTCTGTTCAATGAATTCCGCCATCCGGTTGATGGTGCAGCCGAAAGAATAGAGCGTGGCATGCTCCGGCAGCAGGACACGGGCAGAAAAATCGCCCTCGGAATACTGCCTTGTCACACGGGAAACTTCCTCGAGCTGACGGTCGAGACGCACCGCACCGAGCCGGAACAGCAGCAGAAACAGCAGCACGGACACCAGCAGGCAGATGATCAGATTCCTTGCGAGCATCGTCGTGTATGCCTGTATCTGTCCGGCATCGCTCAGGGCGGCAAGGTAGAAGGTCTGTACGGTCTTGTCGGGCATTTCCGATGAGAACCGGAGGACACAGCAGAGCTGCTGCTGCTCGGCATCACTTGTGAAATAGCCGAGCTGCATGTAGGCCTCGTTTTCGACAAATGCCCGTATCGAGGGGGAAAGACGGCTGTCGCCTGCTGCCTCGGGGTACATCTCCTGCCCGTCGGCATCGAACATCCATATCCGGTAGCCATATTCTGCCTCTGTCGTATGGATGAGCCGTCCGATCTCGGACTCGCTGTCCGTCGGGCTGACGGCAGAGAGCTTGGCGACACCGGCGGTGAGCGTCTCACAGTTCTGGCGCAGTGTGGTCTTGAACGTATCCGTATAGGATGCCACCGCACTGCACACCATCACAACGCCCGTCAGCAGGATGCCGCATAACAAAAGCACGCTCGACAGCTGCAAATAGCTGTCCGACAGGCTGGATTCATGTTTCTTCTTCGGGCGGCGTTTCATGACAGCTGCTCTTCGTCCGCTTCAAATTTATAGCCCACGCCCCAGACGGTCTTGAGTGCCCAGTGCGGGGAAACGTCTGCGAGTTTTTCACGCAGCCGCTTGATATGGACGTCAATGGTACGGGAATCGCCGTAGTACTCAAATCCCCACACTTCGTCAAGAAGCTGGTCACGGGTGTAGACATGGTTCGGGTTGGAGGCAAGGTAGAACAGCAGTTCCAGCTCCTTGGGGGGCGTGTCGAGGACTTTATCATTCACACGCATCTCATAGCGTGTCATATTGACCACGAGCTTGTCGTAGCGTACTTCTTTGTTCTCCTCCTGCTCTGTGGCAATATTGCCCATACGCCGGGCGATCGCCTTGATGCGGGCGATGACCTCCTTGGCATCAAAGGGCTTGGAGATATAGTCGTCCGCACCCAGTTCGAGACCGAGTACCTTGTCGAACGTTTCATTTTTGGCGGAGATCATGATGATCGGGACGCTGGAATTTTTCCGGATCTCACGGCACACCTGACGCCCGTCCATCGAGGGCAGCATCACATCGAGCAGGACGATGTCGGGTTTGAGGGCATTGAACTTATTCACAGCCTCCTCGCCGTCATTGGAGATAATGACGCTGTATCCCTCCTTTTCCAGATACATCCTCAACAGATCGCAGATATTCTGGTCATCATCCACGACCAATACCTTTTCCAATGCCATAATGACAGGACTCCTTTCTGCGGCACCGCCGCAAGCTTCACCGTTCAGAAAACGGACACCACTGATCCGCCCGGTAGGGGTCGTAATGTATCCGGATCAGAAAGTTATTCATTATTTATTATACATGATTTCCGTGTGTATTATATGAAATTTTTATGAACAAGATATGACAATTCGGTTAAAGTTGGAATATATCTGCTGTTATGGGGATAAAAAGCCTGTCCCGGATGCAGCAGAGGGGGTACAGGGGGCAACCCCCCGACCATTTCACCGGGCTGGGCGCAGGGGCGAAGCCCCTGCCGATCATTCCGCCGGGATGGGGCGCAGCAAAAGGGGGTCACAGGGGGGCGAAGCCCCCTGCAATATAGCCC
>CANQYC010000064.1 GCA_947627945.1 uncultured Clostridia bacterium | reverse complement strand
TTGCCATCGTCAGCCATTTTCCGGACTGCCACAGGATCCTGCTCCTTGCGGGGAACGGCAATAACGGCGGAGACTGCTATGTGGCTGCCCGCTATCTGAAACAGGCGGGGAAGCGTCCCGAACTGCTCGCACCCTGCGGCAGACCCCGCACCGGCATTGCCCGTGCTGCCCTTGACCGTGCGAAAACGGAGGGCATCCCGGTCTATGCACAGGCGTATGACTTCCTGTTCACAGAGCCGGAGCTGGTGGTCGACGGGCTGTTCGGCACCGGGTTCCGGGGCGAACTGCCGGCGGATGTGCAGGAGCTTCTGGCAAAAACTGCCAGAAAGCACCATGTCGCCTGTGACATTCCCAGCGGCGGCAGCGGTGATACGGGTGCGGTCAGTCCCGGTACGCTCCGGGCAGAGCTGACGGTCACTTTCGGCGGGGAAAAGATCGGGATGCGCCAGTATCCGCTGCGGGACTACTGCGGCAGGATCGTGACTGCCGACATCGGTATCCCGTCCGATGCGGCAGCGCAGCTCGATCCGCCGGTCATTGCGGAGCTGACAACGGCACTGGCAGACAGGCTGCTGCCGGTCTTTCCGGCGGATGTCCATAAACATCGGCGGGGACATGTGCTTGCCGTGTGCGGTTCTGTCCGGATGCGGGGCGCATGTGTGCTTTCTGTCACGGCTGCCATGCGCAGCGGTGCGGGACTGGTGACATGTGCTTCGGCAGAGCCGGCACTGGCGGGTGTCTGCGCCCGTGTGCCGGAGGTGATGTGTCTGCCGATGGAGACGGATGCAAAGGGATTTCTTCGCTTTGCAGAGAACCGGGAGACACTGACGGAGGCGATGGAGGGCAAACAGGCACTGCTGCTCGGCTGCGGACTGGGTGTGACGGACGAGACGAGGGAACTGACACGGTTTTTGCTCCGGGAGAGCGGCTGCACGGTCATTTTGGATGCGGATGGTATGAATTGCGTGGGTACATGCATAGAATGGATACCGGAGGGACGAACCATCCTCACGCCGCATCCGGGAGAAGCTGCCCGCATGCTCGGCATCCGCACGGCAGAGGTACAGGCGGACAGACCCGGTGCCGCCAAGGAGCTTGCTGCACGGACGGGTGCGGTCGTGGTACTCAAGGGTGCGGGCACCATTGTGACGGACGGCAGACGGATGGCAGTTTGCAGTCTGGGCAATGCCGGACTTGCCAAGGCGGGCAGCGGCGATGTGCTTGCGGGGATGACGGCTGCCTTTGCCGCACAGGGAATGGCACCGTATGAGGCAGCCTGTGCCGCTGTGACATTCCATGCCGCTGCGGGGGATGCTGCCGCCGAAAAACTGCCGGCACGCTGTATGCTGCCGCAGGATGTGATCTGCGCCTTTCCGGACGTTTTCTGACCGCCGCTCTGCCGGCAACTGCAAAAATACAGGACAGTGCAAGGGAATTCTGACTGAGGAGATCGCATATGAAACGTATTTTTGCAGGGCTTTGTGCCGTGCTGCTGCTGACGGCAGGATGCGCTGTGCAGGATCTGCCGGGCAAGACGGCGAACCGCATGGCAGGGGGCTTTACAGCGGAGGTCACTGTCACCAATGCGGAAAGTGAGGCAAAAGCCACATTGCTGCGCTACGGTACGGATGCATGGAGCGTCATTTTCAATGAACCGGCGCAGCTTTCGGGCGTGCAGCTCGATTTTGTGGATGATGAGGTGAAGGCATCCTATAAGGGGCTGGAATTCTCGGTGCCGCAGTCCGCACAGGCACTCCGGACGGAGCTTGCCGGGCTGATGGAGGCGGTGGACAGCATGGCACAGTCCGCAGAGCTGAACGGCAAGACCGAGGACGGGAACCTTGTCTGTGAGGGCGAGCTGGATGCGGGCGGCTATTCGCTGACATTTGCGCAGGATGGCGTACCGCTGTCGTTTCTGCTGCCGAGCTACGGGGTCACTGTCATATTTGACAGCTTTGCGGAGGCAGGCGGTGATGGCAGTCCGGAGCCATCCGCATCGACGGAGCCGGACACAGCGGAACCAGCCGTGACGGAGACGATCCCGGAGAAAACGGCGGCAACGTGACGGGAGCGCAGTGTCTGCGCACCCGTGATGCCTCCCAATGCCGCTTACAGCGGCAAAGGTCGGCACAGGTGGCGAAACACCCCTGTGATACGCCCTTTTCGGGCGAGGGACGACGTGACGGGAGAAGCGGGGGGCGCAGGGGGCGCAGCCCCTATTCCGACCTTTGCCGCCGTAGGCGGCATTGGGAGGAACCGCAAGTTTTTTGCTCCAGCTTTTTTCCCAAAAAAGCTGGCGGGTATCCAGAGGGCAGAGCCCTCTGGTCGCCACCCGCAGGTGGCGAAACACCCCTGAGATACGCCATTTTCAGGGGGTGAAGTCCAAAAACAGCATGGCATGCTGTTTTTGGACGAGGGGGCACTTTTGGCAAAAAAAGTGCCCCCTTCTGTCCTCTTTTTGCATTTTCATTTCCGCCCTTGGGCGGAAACGCAGATACTGCGCTTGGCAGGGCGTCAAAACGCCCCTTTTCCATCTAAGATCCCCACCGGTTACCAAATGGTTACAACCCGGCAACCGATTTTGTGATGAATATACAAATGTATTTCAAAATATTCGCCGTTTTCACGAAAAAACAAAGAAAATTAACAATATGTTCATATTGTGTTCATTAAAATATGTTACTATTTGTAATGTGCAGAGTTATGCCATTACCAAACAAATGAAGGGAAGTTTGACTATGTCCAACAGATTATTCCAGGGACTTGTACAGCAGATGCGTGATACCATGGACGCTACGATCGGCGTTGTGGACGAGAACGCAACGATCATTGCGTGCAGTGACCTGACCAAGATCGGCACGACCAATGAGTTTGTTTCTCTGGATCTGAGCGACAGCCATGACATTTTTATCCGTGACGGCTATACCTATAAGCCGTTTGGCGCACACCAGAAGCCCGATTATGCGGTGTTTGTGGAGGGCACGGATGAGACGTCGTCCAAGTACGCCAGCATCCTTGCCATCACGCTTTCCAATATCAAGCAGTATTATGACGAAAAATACGACCGCAACAACTTCATCAAGAACGTTGTGCTTGACAATGTGCTTCCCGGCGACATCGTCATCAAGGCAAGAGAGCTGCACTTCAATGCGGAGATCAGCCGTGTCGTTCTGCTCATCCGCATCATTTCCTCGAATGACATTTCTGCGTATGATGTCATTCAGAACCTGTTTCCGGACAAGAACAAGGACTTTGTGTTCAACATCACCGAGTCGGATATCGTGCTTGTCAAGGAGATCAAGAGCAGCGTGGATTCCAAGGATCTGGAGAAGCTCGCACGCTCCATCGCCGATACCCTCAGCAGTGAATTCTATACACGTGTCAATGTCGGCATCGGTACGGCTGTGACGAGTGTCAAGGATCTGGCACGTTCTTTCAAGGAAGCACAGACTGCCCTCGAAGTCGGCAAGGTCTTTGATACGGACAAGATCATTGTCAGCTATGATAATCTGGGCATTTCACGACTCATTTATCATCTGCCGACAACGCTTTGCGAGACGTTCCTGCATGAGGTCTTCAAGCGGGGCAGCATCGAGTCACTCGACCATGAGACGCTGTTCACCATTCAGCGGTTCTTTGAAAATAACCTCAATGTCTCCGAGACATCGAGAAAACTGTTCGTACACCGCAACACGCTGGTGTACCGTCTGGAAAAGATCAAGAAACTCACAGGTCTGGATCTGCGGGAGTTTGACCATGCCATCATCTTCAAGATCGCACTGATGGTCAAGCGGTATCTTCAGGCAAATCCGACAAAATTCTGATATTCTGTAATTGCAGTATCCTGCCTGATGCCCGGCGATATGCCGGGCGCAGGCAAACTCTTTGTACCCGGAAGCACAGGAAGGAGTGCAAGCGGATCTATGGTAGAACTGAAAGATGTGTCCGTGACGTATTCGAGCGGCGTGGATGCACTGAATCATGTCAGCCTGAAAATCAATGACGGGGATTTTGCCTTTGTGGTCGGCTCCTCCGGTGCCGGCAAAAGTACGATGATCAAGCTCCTGCTCAAGGAGATCGACGCTACGGAGGGGTCTGTGACCGTCAACGGCTACCATCTCAGCCGGCTGCACCGCCGGAATATCCCGAAGCTGCGCCGTACCATCGGCATCGTATTCCAGGACTTCCGGCTCATCCCGTCTATGACGGTGTATGAAAATGTCGCTTTCGTGCTGCGTGTCATCGACGCACCGTACAAATACATCCGCAAGCGTGTGCCCTATGTGATCAGTCTGGTGGGATTGCAGGCAAAGGCAAATTCCTATCCCGATGAGCTGAGCGGCGGTGAAAAGCAGCGTGTTGCCATTGCGAGGGCATTGGTCAACGACCCGAAACTCATCATTGCGGACGAGCCTACGGGAAATATCGACCCGGAGCTGTCCTACGAGATCGTGGAGCTGCTCAAGGGCATCAATGCCTGCGGCACGACCATCCTGATGGTCACCCATGAGCATGATCTTGTGCGGCATTTCGGCGGCAGGATCATCAACATCACCAAGGGACAGGTCGTATATGATGAGATCATAGGAGGTACCGATGAAGGCGAGCGGTATTAAATATCTGGTCGAGCAGGGCGTGGACAATGTCTGGAAGAACCGGATGATGGCGTTTGCTTCGTTCTGTGTGCTGCTCGTATCGTTGCTGCTGGTCGGTATTTCCGTGCTGGCATATCTCAATGTCAATACGATCATCGGCGGCATGGAGGATAAGAATGAAGTGATCGTCTATCTGGAGGATACCACGGACGATGCGACCATGCAGGAGATCGGTGAGAAGCTCCGGGCAATGCCGAATGTGACGGATGTTGTGTTCTATTCCAAGGAGGAGGCACTGGAGTCCCTCAAGGAGAGCATGGCAGAGTATGAGGTGCTGTTTGAATCCCTCGATGACGACAATCCGCTGGTAGACTCCTACCGCATCAAGGTCGGCGATATCCATACCATTGATGCGACGATCGACCAGATCCGGGGGCTGGGGCATATCTACTCCATCCGGGCACCGTATGACTTTGTGAACATCCTCATACAGCTCCGTACCATCCTGACATGGGTCATGGGGTCGGTGATACTGGCGATGGTGATCGTGTCGATGGTCATTATTTCCAATGCGACCAAGGCAAGTGTCTATGCACGGCGTGAGGAGATCCGGATCATGAAATATGTGGGGGCGACGGATGCCTTTATCCGGTTCCCGTTCTTTGTGGAGGGCATGATCATCGGCTTCTTTGCCGGTGCGCTGGCATTGGTCATCACATGGCTCGTGTATGATGCCGTGGCGAACATCCTCCAGAATCAGGTGGCTCTGCTGAATATCATCGGCATGGGCAACATCATCCAGTTCAGTGACATCTACCTGATCGTGACGCTTGCGTATGTCTGCGGCGGTGCCTTAGTCGGTGCCATCGGCAGTGCGATCAGTACAAGAAGATATATCAATGTATAGGAGATCTATAAAAACGAAGAAAAGGTGGTGATCCGCATCATGAAGCGGACAGGCAAAACCAACAGACGTCTGATGGCACTGCTGCTGGCAGTCGCATGCTGTGCAGGTGCTATGCAGATCCCGCAGAAGCAGGTACCGGCAAAGGCAAGTACCATTGCAGAGCTGGAGGCAAAGAAAGCGGAAAACAACAAGAAGATCGAGGAGCTGGAAAATCAGCTCGCACAGTATGAGGCTGACCAGAAGGAGGCAGAAGCCTATCAGGCAACGCTCCAGACCAAGATAGACGCATTGCAGAGCAATATGAAGATCCTGGATACCGAGCTGGAAACGATCAAGGAGAATATCTTTGATCTCGAAGGCGACATTGCGGACATGGAGGACACCATCGAGCAGCAGGAGAAGGACATCGACAAGGGGATGGAGGAATTCAAGCTCCGTCTGCGTGCCATGTATGTCAACGGCAATGACAGTCTGGCATCGGCACTTGTGGGGGCGACAGACTTCTATGATCTTCTGTCCAAGTATGAGCTGATCTCCTGCGTGGCAAGGCACGATGATGAGCTTGTCAACACGCTGAAAACACAGCTTGAATCCTACAACCAGAACCTCAAGACCCTTGAGACCCAGAAGACACAGGAGGAACAGGCAAAGGCAGAAAAGGAGACCAAGCAGGAAGAGATGAAAGCTTCCATGACGGAGCTTCAGGATGCTTTTGCGGAGTCCAAGGCAGAGAAAGAGCGTCTTGCCATCGAGGCAGATGCTGCCAATAAGTCCATCGATGAACTGAACAAGGAAAACAAGGCTGCGGATGCTGCCGAGCAGGATATTTATGCACAGATCCAGCGTGCGCAGGAAGAAGCCCGCCGGAGGGCGGAGGAAGCAAGGAAGGCAGCAGAGGAAGCCGCCAAGCAGCAGCAGACAACAGAGGCACCGCAGGCAGAGGGAACTAATAATTCCAATACCAACGGTCAGGACTCTGCGCCTGTACAGCAGGAAACGACGGCACCGGCACCGGAACCCTCTTATGCAAATTCCTCTTTCTCATGGCCGTGTCCGGGGCATTATTACATTTCCTCCGGCTATGGCTCCCGCTGGGGCAGAACGCACCGGGGCATTGACATTGCACAGAATCAGGGTGCGGCTGTTGTGGCATCGAGATCCGGTACGGTCATCAAGAGCTATACCGGCTGTGTCCATAACTACGGCAAGAGCGGCAACTGCTGCGGCAACGGCTACGGGAATTATGTCATCATCATGCATGACGATGGCACGTATTCCACGCTGTACGGACATCTTGCAAGCGTGTCCGTCTCGGTCGGCTCCTATGTCAGCAAGGGACAGACGATCGGCTATGTGGGCTCGACAGGCTCTTCCACCGGGTTCCATCTGCATTTTGAGATCCGCCAGAATGGTACTGCGGTCAATCCGAGCAGCTATCTGAATTTCTGAGTATCTGACAGTGATCTTGACGCCGTTTTCAGAAGCGGGATCAGAAAGAATAGAAGGATCGGTATATCAGCATGTATTGCAGTTCGCCCTCCGGCGGACTGCAATACATTTCCGGAAGGGAGATCGTTATGAATAAAAAAGTGAGCATCGGCGTCAGCGTCAGCATCACTGCCATTGTGTGCGCCCTGACTTTTGTCCTGACTTCCTTTTTCACTCTCCAGAGCTTCAATGACAAGGTGCAGGCAGTCAAGGAAAAGGCGGAGAAATATGACCGGCTCGAAGCACTCGATACGCTCGTCCGCTCGAAATACTACAAGGAGGAGCTGGATGAGGACGGGCTGATGGAGGGCATCCTCAAGGGTTATGTCAATGGGCTGGAGGATCCCTATTCTGCGTACCTGACACGGGAGGAGTATGAGGCACGCATGACCAAGGAATCCGGCAAGCAGGTCGGCATTGGCGTGAATGTGACCGAGGATGCGGACGGGAATATCAACATCCGGTCGATCGAGCCGAATTCTCCCGCCGAGGAGGCTGGACTTCTGGCAAAAGATGTCATTACTGCGGTGGATGGCGTGAAGGTCACAGAGATCGGCTATACCGAAGCGGTGGATCGGATACGGGGCGATGAGGGAACGCAGGTCGTTCTGACGGCACGGCGTGACGGTGCGGAAAATGACTATACCCTCACCCGCAAGACATTTGATCTGGTGACGGTCAGCTCACAGATGCTTGACGGACAGATCGGCTACATCCGCATCACGGCATTCCGGGAGAATACCACGGAGCAGTTTCAGGAGGCACTCGACAGCATGACCACCGGGGGCGCAAAGGCATTGATCTTCGATGTCCGGGACAATGGCGGGGGACTGCTCGAAACGCTCGAAAGCATGGTCGATCCGCTGCTGCCGGAGGGCGTGATCGCCACTGCCACCTATCAGGGCGGCAGGACAGAGGATGTGGTGATCTCGGATGCGAATGAGACCGATTTGCCCATGGCAGTGCTGACCAATGGCGGCTCTGCCAGTGCAGCGGAGCTGTTTTCGGCATCCCTGCGGGACTTCAAACAGGCAAAACTCGTCGGCACCAAGACCTATGGCAAGGGCGTGATGCAGGATACACGGACGCTTGAGGACGGCGGTGCGCTGACACTGACCGTGGCGACCTACCAGACGACTGTCAGCGAATGTTATGACGGCGTGGGGCTGCTGCCGGATGTGGAAGTGCCGGATCCGGAGGATGATGCCGTGATCGGTTCCGCTGACCCGGAAAAGGATGCACAGCTTGCTGCGGCAATGCAGCTATTTTCCTGAGGAGGGGTAGCATGTTGGAAATTCCCGGCGTGACAGAGGGGGAGATCGGCGAAGCCATCACAGAGGAGGCGGAGCATGTCTCCTCTCTGCTGACAACGATGCTGAACTATCTGCGGGGGATGTTCCCGTCACTGCTCTCGGCGGCATTGGTACTGGCGGCGGGCATTATCCTGACGAAGGTGCTGCTCCGGCTGATCTGCCGGACGCTGGACAAGAGCAAACTCGAGCCGACGGCTGTGAGCTTTCTGCGGTCGCTGCTGGGGGTGATCCTGTATGTGCTGGTCGCCGTCATCGTGCTTTCCGTGCTGAATGTCCCGATGACCTCGATCATTACGGTCATCGGCACGATGGGGCTTGCCATCGGTCTGGCACTTCAGAACAGCCTTTCCAACGTGGCAGGGGGCTTTCTGATCCTGTTTTCCAAGCCGCTCAAGGTGGGCGATTTTGTGGAATTTGCCGGGGTGACGGGTACCGTGGAGAGCATTGCGATCCTGCAGACGAAGCTGCGGCGTCCGGACGGGACAACGGTCTTTATCCCGAACGGCAAGATCTCGGATGCGATGGTGCTGAACTATTCCGAGGATCCCCGGCGGCGTCTCGACCTCGACATAGGCATCAGCTACGAGGCGGACAGCGAACATGCCAAGGCAGTCATCCAGAAGCTGCTCAAACAGCATCCCTATGCGGAGCAGGATCCGGAGCCGCTGGTAAGGGTCGGCAGTCTCGATGACAGTGCGGTCATTCTGCATGTCCGTGTGTGGACGACACATGAACATTACTGGGATCTGCACTATGATCTGCTCGAACAGACCAAGGCAGCGTTTGAGAAGCACAAGATCGGCATTCCCTATCCACAGCTCGATGTGCATATGGATACATAAACAAACAGGGCAGCGTGCTACGCTGCCCTGTCTTGACCTGTGAGAGTGCGGGGGATGGCATTACTTCATAAGACCTGCGCCCGCATGCCAAGCCTGACCGACTTTTTCGCCAATGGAGAAATACCCGCTCCGGTACTGGTCGAACACCAGTGCATTGACCTTTTCGGGAAGTATCTTGTCCTTGTCGCCGATGACGGCTTCGTCTGCGCTGACATTGCAGATCTTTCCCACGATCGCATGCATATTCGGCGTGTTGATCTCCTCGGCAAATTCACATTCGAGCGTAACGGGATACTCTGTGATGACCGGGGCATTGACAAACTCGCTCTTGACAGCATGACAGCCGGAACGCTCAAATTTGTCCGGCATCTTGTTGCCGGTGGCAATGCCGAAGAAATCCGCTGTCTCCATATTCGGCACATCGGCAATGTTGACTGTGAATGCCTTTGTTTCCATGATGTTTTTGGTGGTCTTGTGGTCGGCGTCGATGAACAGTGCGATCTTGTCCATGTCGCAGATCTGTGCCCATGCTGCGTTCATGGCGCAGACCGAGCCATCGGCGGCATATGCTGCCACGATCACCACCGGCATCGGGAACAGTGCCGGCTGCACGCCTAAATTCTTTCTCATTTTCATTACCTCCATCGGATCAGTTTCGGGGCGGTGCGCCCTTAGTATCATTATAGCACAAATGGACGGTTTGTCAAGTCTAATGATGCCGCCAAAAATTATTCACCTCCACCCACTTGACAAAATCCCCGTTTTGTAGTACAATAAAGCTATACAGTCATGTGACTGATATTGTGCGTAATGTAAATCGAAAACGTTTATCAGAGAGGGGAAGATCATTATGAAGAAGCTCACTGCATTGATCGCTGGTCTTGCAATGTGCGCCACGTCCCTGACTGCACCCTTGCAGCAGGCAACCGTACAGCCGCTGACCGTAAGTGCCGGCGATTACAATTATGCGGAGGCACTCCAGAAATCCATGTTCTTTTATGAAGTCCAGCAGGCAGGCGAACTGCCGGACTGGAACGAGGTGTCATGGCGTGCGGATTCCATGCTCACCGATGAGGTGCCGGGCGGCTGGTTCGATGCCGGGGATCACTTCAAATTTGCACTGACAAATGCCTACACAGCCGCAATTATGGCGTGGGGTGTGGTCGAGTACAAGGATGCACTGCAAAAAGCCGGACTCTATGAGACGTATATGAACAATCTCCAGTGGGGTCTGGATTATGTTGCCGGATGCGACCGGGGCGATGCCGTTGTCGGAACGATCGGTGATGGTTTTGACCACCAGTGGTGGGGCAGTGCGGAAGTGTATATGCGGAAATATGAACTGACCACAGGCGACACTGCCCGTCCGTATGACCTGATCACTTCTACTTCCACGACAGCCCAGATGGCAGCCGCCATGGCAGCCGGATATGTCGCTTTCAAGGACGAAGATCCGACGCTGGCAGAGAGCTATCTCGAACATGCCAAGAGCCTGTTTGAACTGTCGGATACGACGAGAAGCAATGACGATCAGGGCGTGCAGAAATCCTATTATCCGGCGACCGATTTTTTTGATGATCTGTTCTATGCGGCAAACTGGCTGTACCGTGCTACGGGCGACCAGCAGTATCTGGACAAATGCGATGAGTACATCCCGCAGCTTGCGACAGAGAACCAGTCCACAGAACGGAAGTATACATGGGGCTTCTGCTGGGATGATGCATTGCAGGGTGCTTCGCTGCTCTATTATGAGAACACCGGAAAAGAGGAGTGGAAAACACAGATCGACCATCATCTGCAATACTGGATCGACGGCTACGGCGGAAAGCAGGTCGCCTATACGCCGGACGGACTGGCATGGCTGATGGAGTGGGGCTGCCTGCGTCATGTGACAACGACGGCATGGCTGGCAAAACTCGCAAGCGATGTGATGTTCCAGGATGATCCTGCCAAGGCTGAAAAATATAACAACTGGGCAAAGGAGCAGCTCGATTACTGCTTCGGCGACAATGACCTCGGTATGTGCTATGTACAGGGAATGGGAGAAAAGAACCCCAAGACCTTCCATCACAGGACCGCTTCCGGTATCCACGATGACCACTGGCAGAGCTTAGGTCTCAGCGAGGAAGAGGCTGAGGGATGGCAGACGGAATATGCACATACGCTCTACGGCGCACTGGAGGGCGGTCCCAATAAGGATGGCTCGTTCACGGATGAAGTAGGGCAGTATCAGTACACAGAGGTCGCCATTGACTATAATGCCGGCTTTACCGCACTGCTGTGCGCAATGCTGGATGATTATGACTGCGAGCCGCTGGCTGATTTCCCGCCGGTGGAGGAGCCGAAGTGGGCTGAATTTGAGATCGCCGCTGTCATTCAGCAGGATCAGCCGAGCTATACACAGATCCAGCTCTGGGCAATGAACCATTCCGCATGGCCGGCAAGGGTCGTCAAGGATCTGTCCTACAGGTACTTCTTTGATATTTCCGAAGTACTGGATGCGGGCTTGACAGCGGATGATATTCAGGTCTCCATCGGTTACGACCAGCATGCGGGCGATGTGGGCGCACTGAGCGTTACCGGTCCGACACAGTATGACGGCAATGTGTACTATATCGAAGTCAGCTTCGATGATGGTTCTGTTGTGATGCCGACAGGTCAGTCCGAGCATCGTTCCGAGGCACAGATCCGGATCGCTATCCCGGATACGGCACCTGCCGGTGCATGGGATCCGACAAATGACTATTCTTTCCAGCAATTGCAGGAGGGCGGACAGGATCTGCTGAAATCTCCGGAAGCCGTTACACCTTACATCACCATGTATGATGCCGGTGATCTGATTTGGGGCGTGGAGCCGGATGGCACCGTGCCGGATCCGGACAGACCCGTGACGACAGAGTCTCCTGCGGATACCACAGAGCAGAAAACGCCTGATACCACCTCCGGCGGAGAGGTCAGTGCGATGCTGGGCGATGTGAATCTCGACAAGGACATTACCATTTCCGATGTCATTGCACTCAACAAGGTGTTGCTCGGTGAGGAATTTACCTCAGAGCAGCAGCAGATCAATGCCAATGTGGATAAGAATGCGGTGATCGATTCGACGGATTCTTTGAATATTTTGAAGTATTGTGTTAAGATACTGAGTTCTTTTGATGGCTTGGGAGCATGAGAGAATATTTCCCCCTGTTGGTATGACAGGGGGGATATTTCTTTGTAAAAGGGTGTTTTTTGTAGATCGCCCAACCCCCAACCCCCTTCCCTGAAGGGAAGGGGGCTATGCTGCGGGGGCTTCGCCCCCGCACCCCCGCTGTGAGGGGGGATCTT
>CANQYC010000063.1 GCA_947627945.1 uncultured Clostridia bacterium | reverse complement strand
GGGGAGGGGGTTGGGGGTGGGGCAATAGCTTCTCCCTTCGCCGCAGGCGTTGGGATGAAGCGTTTCCCGAAGTACCATCGCAGGCAGGAACAAAACAACACCTTGACAGTTCTTGTGCGTCCCGGAGCCGGCAGCCTGCCGGGGGTGGCTGGCGTTTCCCGAACTACCCTGCGTGCAGAAACAAAACAACAGCTATCCATTCCCTGCATGTCCCAGAAAAGTACCCCAAAAAGGAAATCCCCCTCCCCGTCAAACGGGGAGGGGGCTGGGGGTAGGGCAAATCGCCTTAGTCAGGTAAAATAATTGCGTGTACCATCACCGGTGAAACCGGTATATCCATGATTGAAGGCAGAGGGATCAGAGAAATACAGATTCACAGACTGCTTCACCTGTTCGGTCACCTTACTGGAATAGGTGCCGAGATTCACATAGGAATATGCGCCGGAAAACTGCGCCGGCTGTGTCAGTACGCCATAGACCGTATTAGGAAATTTCGGCGACTTGACACGGTTCATGATAACTTCTACGACCAATGCTTTGTCAGCAACGCTGATGCTGTTGCCGCCTGCTTCATGTGCGACCGCATTGCAGAGCAGGATATAATCACTGTTCGACACGGAAGCGGCGGATGTTGCCGGAGCCTTCTCCGGCTCAGTGGGTGCAGGAGCTTCTGTAACTGCCTCGGCATCAACATCGGTCTCCTCCGATGCAGATACAACTGCTTCTGTATATGTTACCTCTTCGGTTTTGTTGGCTGTCTCGGTCTCCTCAGGTGCTTCTGTAGGAGCCTCAGTCATGGGTGCTGCCTCTGTAACGGCGGCAGCTTCGGTTTCCTCTTCGGGAGCCTCGGTCACGATCTCCTCGGTGATTTCCTCTTCCTCGGCTTCTGTGGTCGCCTCAGTGGTCTCGGTAGTTGCTTCTGTCGAAGCGATGGTACTCGTTGCGGTCGTTGTAGTCTCGATAGAAGTTACTGTAGTAGCAGCTGTGGTCTCAGGTGCTGTCTCCACGATGCCAACTGTACTGCTCTCATCCAGTGTCACGGTCGCTGCATCTACTACAGCAAAACCGCCGAACAGGCAAGCAGCAGCAACACCACAGGCAATTGCTACGACTTTGGCTTTTCTCATCAACTCATCCTTTCCTCAATAAGCATTGTCCCCCTCGGGACTGTTACTATCATAGCACATTTTGCGCTAAAATGCAATGTTTTCAATGCCTTTTCCATTTTCTAAACAAAAACAGCGTGGAAAACATCGGGGATAGAGGGCAAGTTGCACATAAAAACATGGATAAATTATGAATACAAAATGAAAAAATCAAAAATAATTTTACTGAATTAACCACAAAAATGACAGAACGATTACAACGGAAACAAAGCAGCAACGCAGATTTAGTGAAGACCCACAGAAAATATAACTCGAATTATGTCATATTTCACAAAGGACATGGTACACATGTCAGGCGGTTGTCATCGGTGAGTAATGGACATTTTGTATTAGTATCTGTATGGGGATAGAGGGGAGTTCACCCCACGCCAAAACGAAACAAGCCCTCTCACGTTCCCGTGAGGGGGCTTGCACATCACTCTTTTGCAGCACCAAGGAAAGCGGCACCGATGAGTCCGGCATCGTTTCCGAGTTCGGCAATGACGATCTTTGCATTCTTTGCGGAATTGCGGGTGAAGTTCTCCTTTGCCACCAGTTCCTTCATCGGCAGGAGCAGCGGGTCGCCCTCATTGCAGACACCGCCGCCGATGCACAGGACATCCGGCTGGAAAATGTTGATCGTGTTCGTGATGCCGGCTGCTAAGGCACGGATGTAGAAATCCACGACTTCCTTTGCGGCGGCATCCCCCTGACGCATGGCGTCAAATGCCGTGCGTGCGGACACCTTGCCACGCTCTGCGGTGATGGCATGCATCTTGCTGTCGGGTACCTGCTCCATCTTTTCCTTTGTCATGCGGATCAGACCTGTCGCAGAGGAATAGACTTCAAAACAGCCCCGTCTGCCGCAGGTACACTGCGGACCGTCCATATTGATGACGGTATGTCCGATCTCGGCACCGCCGAAATTGGAACCGGCATAGATCTTGCCATTGATGATGATACCGCCGCCGACGCCGGTGCCAAGCGTGATGCAGACAGCATTTTTCGCACCCTTTGCTGCCCCGGCAACATACTCACCATAGGCAGCGGCATTGGCATCGTTCTCGATGTAGACGGGCTTGTCGATATGACGGCGGATGTATTCGGCAAGGGGGGTGTTCTCGAAGCCGAGATTTCCCGAAAATTCCACGATCCCGGTCGCACTGTTGGCAATGCCGGGGGTGCCGACGCCGACCCACTCGATCTGCTCCATGGTCAGACCGGCATCCTCCACCGCCTTGCATGCCATTGCTGCCATGTCTGCGGCGATGTCCTCCGCCGGGCGGGGGCGGTTGGTCTTTGTGCTTGCCTTTGCAAGAATGTTGTAGTTCTCATCCACCACGGCGGCAACGATGTTCGTACCGCCAAGATCAATGCCGATATAGTATTTCATAGGGTTTTCCTCCTTTATGTTTCCGCCTTGCGGCGGTGATTACCGGTTGGCTCTGACTGTGAGCAGCTCGCCGCTGCCCTCCAGACGGAAGTCGGTGTGTGCCGGGACAAAGACACTGCTGCCCTTTTGCAGCGGGAGCGTCTCACCCTCCGATGTCAGCTCCGCCTTTCCCGACAGCATCAGCAGGTGCAGGAAAGAGCTGTCTGTCCCGATCTCCGCTGTTCCTGTCAGCCGCAGGAGCTTTGCGGAAAAGGCATCACACGCCGCCAGTCCCCTGACATGGCAGCCGTTGGGCAGATGCTGCTCTGCATCGGGGGGAAAGGGCGTTGCAGGTGTGAGGGTGGTGACATCGAGTGCCTTGTCGATGTGCAGCTCCCTGCCCCTGCCATAGTCAAATACCCGGTAGGTGACATTGGAATTCTGCTGCACCTCCGCAAGCAAAATGCCCGCACCGATGGCATGGAGCGTGCCTGCCGGGATGAAGAACACATCCCCGGGGCTGACCGGGACACGCCGGAGCAGCTCCAGAAGTGTACCGTTTTCGATAGCCCGGCGGAATGTCTCCCGGTCGGTCTCCTGCCGGAAACCATAGTACAAAGCTGCGCCCGGTGCGGCATCCACGATGTACCACATTTCGGTCTTGCCCTGCTGTCCCTCATGGGCAAGGGCATAGGCATCGTCCGGATGCACCTGCACGGAAAGATCTTCTTTCGCATCGATCAGCTTGACCAGCACCGGGAAATCGCCCTGTATGCCGGCAGCTTCCGGATGGGCTGCCAGAAATGCGGTGAGGGTCATGCCTGCCGCTTCACCGGAAGCGATCATGCTTTCGCCGTCTGGATGACAGCTCAGCTCCCAGCTCTTCGCAATGCGCTCCGCATCGGATCGCTTGCCGTATTCCCGCAGACGGTCCCCGCCCCACAGGTAGTCCTTACAGGGGGCGTGCAATAAAAATGGCGTCATTCTGTTGTTTCCTCCTCCGGAGCCAGTCCGAACTCCGTCAAAAATTCGTCCATCGTGCCGTGATAGACATTCAGGTCAATGAAATTCTCCGTCTTGTCATCCTGCATCCCATCATAGCCCTCGAGCGTTCCCTTGTCGGAATACTGCCAGAAACACCAGCTCACATGCGGTTCCATATAGGTGTTGCGCATCCACAGCGGATACTCCCCATAGCCGCCGCCGAACAGATAGCTGTAATATGCCCGTGTCGTGGTGTAGATGATGGGCTTGATGCCGTAATGCGCCTCGAGCGCATCGAGCAGCTCATCTAAGATCTGGCGTGTTTCCTTTTTCGAGAGCGGTGTCACGGAGTAGTCCCCGTAAAATTCCAGATCGACCACCGGCGGGAGTTTTCCCTCGAGAGAGCCGACCGTCTGGATGAAATTCTCCGCCTGGGTGCTGCCGCTGCTCTCATAGCTGAAAAAATGATATGCCCCCGCATAGATGCCGCTTGCCTCTGCTGCCTCCCAGTTATAGGAAAAACAGGGGTCCTGATAATTGCTGCCCTCGGTCGCCTTGATAAAGGCGAAGCGCACATCCTGCCCGGCAAAGGCATCCCAGTCGATATTGCCCTGATAGCGGGACACATCGACCCCCTCCACCGGGTATTTTTCCGGATCGGGGATGTTGGCGATGATCTCGCCGTGATAGATCTTCCACAGCCGGATGCCGACAAAGGCAGCCGCTGTCAGAAGTCCCAGTATCAGCAGGCAGATCAGCAGTCTGCCCCAAGCGATCTTACGTTTTGTTTTCACGGTGCAGGCATCTCCTGATCTCCGAATATCTGTTTTGCTGCCTCCACCGTTTCCATCGCATCTCTTGCGTAGAGATCCGCACCGATCTGCCGGGCGTATTCCGGTGTGAGGACAGCTCCGCCGACAACGACTTTACACCACGGGCAGCGTTCCCGCAGCAGCCGGATGGTCGCCTCCATCGCAGGAAGCGTCGTGGTCATGAGAGCCGACAGCCCGACCAGCGGCGCATGGCTCTTTTCTGTGGCATCTGCGACAGCTTCATACGGCACATCCTTGCCGAGGTCAATGACATGGTAGCCGTAGTTTTCCAGCAGCACCCGGACAATGTTCTTCCCGATGTCATGGATATCCCCCTTCACTGTCGCCAGCACGATCGTGCCCCTGTCGGCACCGCTCTGGTCAGGCAATGCCTGCCGGATCACTTCAAATGCCGCCTGTGCTGCGGATGCGGCGGAAATGAGCTGCGGGAGAAAGAGCGTGCCTTTCTCAAAGCCTGCCCCTGCCCGGTCAAGTGCCGGGATGAGCTGCTGCTCCACGATGTCCATCGGGTCATGCTCTGTCAGCAGTTCCCGTGTGAGGGATGCCGCCTCCGCTTTCAGCCCTGCAGAAATGGCACTGCCGAGCGTCATGGTACCGGTCTTCTGCGGGGCAGGTGCCGCCGGCTCACTGCCGTAATGTGCAATGAAATCCACGGCGTTGCGGTCAATATTTGCCAGTAATTTATAGGTACGGACTGCCGCCGTCATGCTCTCCGTGTTCGGGTTGATGATCGGCAGATCCAGCCCGGCATACAACGCCATCGTCAGAAAGCTGCGTGTCACCAGTTCCCGGTTCGGCAGTCCGAACGAAATATTGGACACGCCCAGCACCGTCCGCAGCCCCAGTTCCTGTTTCACCCGTGTCAGGGCATGGAGCGTTTCCATCACGCCCTCCTGCTCTGCGGATGCCGTCAGCGTCAGGCAGTCGATGTACACATCCTCCCGCCGGATGCCGATGGCAAGTGCCCGGTCAAGGATCTTCTTTGCAATGGCAAAGCGTCCGTCAGCGGTCTTCGGGATGCCGTTCTTGTCGAGGGTCAGTCCCACCACGGCGGCACCGTACTTCTTCACCAGCGGCAGCACCGTGTTCAGAGAATCCTCCTCGCCATTGACAGAATTGACAATGGGCTTTCCGTTATAGACACGCAGTCCCGCTTCGAGTGCCTGTGCATTGGTCGTGTCGAGCTGGAGCGGGACATCCGTGATCCCCTGAATGGCACGGACAGTGGACTGCATCATCTCCACCTCGTCGATCTCCGGTGATCCGACATTCACATCCAGAATATCCGCACCGGCATCGGTCTGCTGGATTGCCTGTCCGAGGATATAGCCTGTGTCATGCTCCGCAAGTGCCTGTTTGAAGCGTTTCTTTCCGGTCGGATTGATGCGTTCGCCAATGATGCGGGGTTCTGTGACCGTCACGGTGCGGTTCGCCGTGCAGACGGCGGGCGGGATCACGGGATGGCGTCTGACGATCTGTTTCCGGCGGAGCAGCTCTGCCGCTGCCCGGATGTGTGCGGGTGTCGTACCGCAGCAGCCGCCGAAGATCACCGCACCCATATCCACAAAAGGCTCCATACATGCGGCAAAGCGCTCCGGTGTGAAGTGATAGGCATTCGTCACCGGGTCGGGCAGCCCGGCATTGGGCTTGACAATGACCGGCAGTGTCGTCCAGTTGCAAAGCTCCCGCACGATGGGCACCAGTTCCTCGGGACCGAGAGAGCAGTTCACGCCGATGGCATCGGCACCAAGCCCCTCAAGGGTGAGTGCCATGGAGGAAATGCAGCATCCGGTGAATGTCCTGCCGTTTTCCTCAAAACTCATGGTGACAAAGACCGGTTTGCCGCCGCCGTGTTCTTTTGCAGCGAGCAGCCCTGCCCGCACTTCGAGCAGGTCGGTCATCGTCTCAAAGACGTAAATATCCGCATCCCGTCCGGCTTCGACCTGTTCCCGGAAGATGTCATATGCCTCATCGAAGGAGAGCGTGCCTGTCGGTTCGAGCATCTGCCCGATGGGACCGATGTCGAGGGCGACCCGGGGCGCACCGGCAGCACGGGCATTCCGGATGGCAGCCTGAATGAGCGTCTGCACAGAATAGCCTGTCTTTGCCATTTTCAGACGGTTGCAGCCGAATGTATTGGTATAGATCACATCTGCGCCCGCTTCCACATAGGCACGATGGACGGCGGTGACAGCCTCCGGATGTTCTGTATTCCACAGTTCCGGTGCGGCACCGGGTGCCAGACCCTGCGCCTGCAGCATGGTGCCCATGCCGCCGTCAAGGATCAGAAATTCCTGTAGCTCCGTCATTTGCAGTGTTCTCCCTTCGCCCGGTAAGGGCAGCTCCCGGACAGCCGGCAGACGGCACAGCCCCGTCTGCCCTTCGGGACCGGCGCATCTGCCAGTCCGATCAGTGCCGTCACAGTCTTGGTCGGGATGAGCATCCCGCCGCTGCTGAGCGTCACGCCCAGCCTTTTCTCCGCATTCAGTACCCCCAGCAGCTCTCCCTGCAGGGACAGCGGCAGATCGCCGTAGCCCGGACTGAACCGCCATGTGGCATATGCCTCCGGGAAACCTGACAGGATCTCCTGTTCGGCGGCATCGCAGAGCTGTTCGGTCAGGGCACTTGCCATCGCATCCGTCACCATTCCCGCAAGCACATCCTGTGCGCCCGCTGCCCGGATCGCCGCATCCGCACCGACAGACAGCGTCGCACAGAACAGGATCACCCTGTCGCAGCCATGCAGATGGGCAGCGATGTCCGCCCCGGTCAGCAGCATCCCCTCGCAGCGGATGCCCTCCGGGGATGCATGGATCGGACAGACACGGTGCAGATACCTCGGCACCGCCGCCGCAAGCAGCCGCTGTTCGCAGGCATCCATGCAGGTGCGCAGTGTCTCGTCCGGTGCCGCATGCATACCCATGTAGCGCAGTGCCTGTTCCCGGTCAACAGACGGCAGAACGATCATCTGCCCAAAATCCCGGAAACGGATTCCGTGATGCGCTGCGCCACGAGGGGATTGTTCATCGTATACAGGTGGATGCCGTCCACACCGTTGGCGGCAAGATCCACGATCTGGTCAACGGCATAGGCGATCCCGGCATCCCGCATCGCTTCGGGACTGTGCCCGAAACGCTGCATCATGACGGTAAATTTCCGGGGCAGGCTCGCACCGCAGAGACTCACCATGCGCTGGATCTGTGCGGCATTCACCACGGGCATGATGCCCGCTTCGATGGGCACAGCAATGCCTGCGGCGGCGCAGCGTTCCCGGAAACGGTAAAAATGATCATTATCGAAAAACAGCTGAGAAATCAGATGCCCGGCACCCTTGTCGACTTTCTCCTTCAGGTGGCGCAGGTCGTCCTCCGGACTATGGGCTTCGGGATGTACTTCCGGATAGCAGGCGGCATACAGCGAAAAATCGCCCTTCGTCCGGATGAAGTCGATCAGCTCCGAGGCATAGTGAAAATCATGCTTCTCCGGTCTGTCGGGGCTTTTGTCGCCCCGCAGGGCAAGGATGTCCTGGATGCCGTGGGCAGCGAAATCTTTCAGCACGGCGGCGATCTCCTCTTTCGTGTAGGAGATGCAGGGGAGATGTGCCACGGGACGGATGCCGAATTCCTCCTTCAGCCTTGCCGCCAGTTCACAGGTCAGCCTGCCGCCGGCAGTCCCGCCGCCGGCACCATAGGTCACGCTGATAAAATCCGGCTTCAGTGCGGCAAGTGCCGCAAAGCAGCGGGAAACGCTCTCCACCGGCGCATCCGGCTTCGGCGGAAAGACCTCAAAGGAATAAATGGGTTTGTTCATGGTGATCGCTCCTCATATCGACCCCGAAAGATCGGAAAGACAAGTCAGCTCCGGATCTGCCAGTCTATGGCAGGGAATCCGTGCGCTGTCAGAAAGGCATTTGTCTGGGAAAAATGCCGGCATCCAAAAAATCCCTTGCTTGCAGAAAGCGGGCTCGGATGTGCCGCACGCAGGACAAGATGGCAGGGATTTCTGATCAGTGCCGCCTTGGCACCTGCCGGTGCCCCCCAGAGCAAAAAGACAATGGGATCCTCCCGCAGGTCGAGCAGACGGATGATCTCATCCGTGAACTGCTCCCAGCCCTTGCCACGGTGACTGCCAGCCGCTCCGGCACGGACGGTCAGCACGGTATTGAGCAGCAGCACGCCCTGATCCGCCCACTCGGTCAGTTCACCGCAGGCGTGGGTATTGTCGATGCCCGTGTCGCTGAGGATCTCTTTATAGATGTTCCGGAGCGACGGCGGCGGCACCACGCCCCGGCGCACGGAAAAACTCATGCCGTGCGCCTGTCCCTCGCCATGGTAGGGATCCTGTCCTAAGATGGCACAGCGCACACTGCTGTAGGTGGTGCGGCGCAGGGCATGAAAGATCTCATTCTGCGGCGGATAGACCGCCGTGGTGCGGTACTCCTGCACCAGAAACTGCCGCAATGCCTGATAATAGGGCTTTTTCATCTCATCCTCAAGGAGGATGTCCCATTCATTTCCAAAAATCATTGTTCAGCTCCGTTCAGGAGAACAGATTCTCCCCATAGACCCAGATCGTAAAGCCATTGACATTGATATCCTCGGCATATGTCGTGGCAAGCGGAGAGCCGCTGTTTTCGAGCATGGTGCGCTCACCGGCACTGAGCAGCAGGAAATACTTCTGCTGTCCCGGCTGTGTACGGTACCAGCTCCGGCAGCCCTGATAATAATAGGGATCACATCCCGTTTCAGAAATGTTCACGCTGCGGCACTTCACCTTGGAATCGGAAACGATGGTCATGCCGTTGGCATGCCAGAAATTGGCGTAACCATAGGTCAGTCCCCGGCTTTCAAGCACCTCTGACAGCGTATACAGTTCGCTCCGGTCGGTGTTGTCCGGCTTCATCTTCACGATGTCCACCGCACTCAGCACGCAGATGGCAAACACTGGGATCATCATCAGAGAGATGACACGCTGCATCTGCACCTGTCCGGCTGCCCACCGCAGGAACGCAACGGATACCACCGCAGCCACTGCCACGATGGGTGAGAGCCGCCAGTTGGCAGCGGAGAGTTTTCCCATGATATAGCCCATCATGACGATCATGAGCATGAACCAGTAGGTCAGGATCAGGATGTGGAGCTTGCGGTCACGGATCTTGGGATAGCAGCAGAGTGCGACTGTCGGCAGCACGAGCAGTACGACACCCGTGATGACACGCAGCAGATCGCCGATGCTCTTGGCACTCATCAGTGCTTCTCCGTCCGCCATGCTGGCACCGAGCAGAGAGAACCATGCCGTCGGGAAGCCCAGCAGATTGTCGTCCCACGTATCCATTGCCGAGTAGGTGGAATAGGCAGTCTCATAGCCTGCCGTGATCCCCTGCGAAAGTGCAGTGGTCAGGAAATAGCCGCCGACCATGCCAGCTCCCATGATCACGAAGATCAGCAGTGCCGGCAGCGTGCGCTTTGTAAACAGCTTGTGCTGCCCGTCGAGCCAGCGTTCGGTAAAGACCGCTGCCATCGCAGGCAGGGCAAAAATGGAAATGGAGGCGATCTGATCCATGCCTGTCAGCAAAAACCACACCAGAAGCAGCACCATCGTGATGATGATGCTCCGTTTCAGTGCCGCCCTGCCCTCCGGGGCAGCCGTGCGGTACGCCTCGACCTTGTCCATATACCGGAACAGGAGCGACAGACCGACAAAGATGAAGAACACGCCAAGACTGTAGTAGATGGAATGTCCCCAGAAGATCTCCCGCAGCTTCTCGCTCGAGGAGCAGATCAGCAGCGTTGTGAAAACGGTGACGGAGACATAGTTCCACGACCAGCCCATCGACCGGAGCATCCAGACGAGCGACACGGTGAACAGCACAAAGAAAATGAACATGCTCACGACATGGGTCAGCATCGTCACGCCCGTCAGCGGGATGAGTGCCGTCATGATGAGCGTGGTGCTGAACGGCAGCAGGCAGGCGTAGGTGAAATCCTGATTGAACAGGGAACCGCTCTCATTCGAGGCGACCGCCCACATGATGGAGTCCGCCGTGTCCGAATGGAAGTAGCCCCTCGACGGGAACAGCGTATAATAGCCGACCAGCAGCACCGTGGCTGCGAGCAGGAAGATCCAGCCTTTCTGACGGAGAAAAGCGGCGACGACCTTTGCCACATCGCCGATACCGACAGACGGCTCTGCCGGTGCCGCCGGTTTCTCCTCTGCGGACGTCTCCGGCGCAGCTTCTGTCAGCGGTGCTGCCTCCTCCGGCAGCGTACTCATGCCTTCTCCTCCTTGGCAGTTTCATGGTATTCTTTTTCCGTGTTGACGTTCCAGACATTGGTCTTGTCCGTGGTGCCGGAGAGAATGTTCTTCACTGCCTCAAAAGAAGTTGCCATGGAGTGATCCATGTTGTTATAGCGGTGCTGTCCGTTTCTGCCGACGCAGAACAGGTTGCCGAAACGGTTGAGATAGCTGATGAGGGTGTCGATCTCATCATATGTGTCGAAGTAGGCGGGATATGCCTTCTTGACCTTTTCACGGTGGGCATCGAGGATCTTCGCATCCGGCGCAATGACGCCCATTTTCCGCAGTTCTTTCACAGCAAACACGATGCACTGCTTGTCCGTCAGGTTCCAGAAACGGTCGCCCTCTGCGCAGAAGTACTCCAGACCGATCCAGACTCTATGCTCAGGGTCTTTCACCATATAGGGCGACCAGTTGTTGAATACCTGTATCCGCCCGAGCTTGACGCCGGTATCCTGCACATAGATCCAGCAGTCGGGGACGATATTGCCGAGCGTGCGGATGGCTGTCTGGTTTTTCAGTTCGAGCTTTTCGAGCAGCAGTCCGACGGTGACAAAATCACGGTACGGCAGCCCTGCGGCGATCTTTGCCTCCCGTGCCGGGACATCGTTCATGCCGGCGACGAGATCCTTCACGGGCATGGAGGAGATGAAAATATCGCCTGTGACGGTCTTTTCCTCGCCGTCCTGCTCGATCACGATGCTCTCGACAGTATCGGATGCATTGGTGCGGATCTTTGTAACTTTCGCATTCTTGACGATCTTGCCGCCGAGCTTCTCAAACTCTTTTGCGGTGATCTCCCAGAGCTGACCGGGACCGAATTTGGGATAGTAGAATTCCTCGATCAGGGATGTCTCCACATGGCTCTGGTCGCCGAAGCCGAGCTTGGTGAACATGTCCTTGATCACAGCGAGGATGCTCAGACCCTTGACACGCTGTGCGCCCCAGTCGGCAGAGATCTCGGACGGATGTCTGCCCCAGAGCTTCTCGGTATAGCCCTCAAAGAACATGGAATACAGTTTTCTGCCGAAACGGTTGACATAGAAATTCTCAAGGGAATCCTCCGGCAGTTTCGAGATGCAGGAACCGAGGTAGCTGAAACCTGCTGCCATGGTCGTACCAAAGCCCATGTTCTTGATGGTATCCCATTTCATGGAAACGGGATAATCGAAGAATTTATGCTTATAGTAGATACGGGAAACACGGTTGCGCACGAGCATGACTCTGTCGGTCTTATCGGGGTCGGGACCGCCGGGAGAGAGCTGCTTTTTGCGGCGCAGTTTTCTGTCATCGAAAGAGGGTCTGCCCTGACGGGGCATCATCTTCTGCCACCACTGCATGACCTCTTTATCCTTTGAGAAAAAGCGGTGTCCGCCGATGTCCATGCGGTTGCCATGGTGGTTGACGGTACGGGAAATACCGCCGATGGCGTCGCTTTCCTCATAGATCGTGACTTCATATTCTCCGGGTGCCTGCCGGAGAAGCTCATATCCGGCTGTCAGTCCTGCGGGACCTGCGCCGATGATAACGACCTGTTTCATAACAAATTCTTCCTTTCCTTTCCCGGGTGCCTCTGCGGAACCATTTCCGGGGAGATCTGTTTCAACTCGTCCCTGCCCCTATCATAGAACGATACAGTTACTATTATACATGATTTCTGGCAGATTGTCAAGGTATCAGACAGAAAATTCAGAACGAAACGGCAACTTCCGTTTTTCCGTGATTTATGAAAAACCGCATGTGCAAAATTCCAATCATAAATCCGCATCGCAGGCACATACTACGATTGCGGCAGGAACCGTGCCGCAGATCATGAAACAGAGATCCTGCAGCAGGATCTTGTGAATATGCGAATAACGCAGAATAAAGGAGAATGAGTTATGAAGGGTGAGTTTACGCAGAAGGGCAAAGAAGCCATGGAGCGTTTCAAGATGGAGTCCGCCAGTGAAGTCGGTGTGACACTGAAGCAGGGTTACAACGGCGACCTGACAGCAAGAGAAGCCGGCAGCATCGGCGGTCAGATGGTCAAGAAGATGATCGACGCATACAAGATGCAGTAAGCGGGTTTTTTACGCAGATCCCCCGTTCCGGTCAATTGATCCGGAACGGGGGATCTGTCTGTTGAAAAGGGGGAGTTTTGGGGGATATGCCCCACCCCCAACCCCCTCCCCGCCAGCGGGGAGGGGGCTATATTACAGGGGGCTTCGCCCCCTGTGACCC
>CANQYC010000062.1 GCA_947627945.1 uncultured Clostridia bacterium | reverse complement strand
GAGCTGGTTGATCATCGCCAGATCGTCCGCCGAGGGCGGATGCCGCATGTCGAGCAGCTGCACCACGAGCCGCAGATCCCTGTCCGCCCGCAGATAGCCCACAATGAGCTTCCGCAGCCGTTCCTGCTCCGACTTGGATGTCTTCGCATAGCCATAGCCAGGCAGATCGACCAGATAGACATGGTCGGTGCGGTAGAAATTGATGGTCGCCGTCTTGCCGGGCACGCCGCTGACACGGGCAAGTGCTTTTCTGCCGGTCAGTTTATTGATGAGCGTGGATTTGCCCACATTGGAACGCCCGATGAAAGCGAACTCCATCCGTTCCGGTGCGGGGAGCTGTGAGAGCTTCCCGCATGCCATGGTGAATGCTGCATTTCCGAAATTCATGACTGCTCCTTGCAGGAAACGGCTGCCGATGCCTTGGGTTTGGCAGCGGGCTTCCTGCCCCGTCTGACGGTGCCGCCGTCCAGTGCAGTATCGAGTACCTGTGAGAGATGCCGCACGGGGATGAAATTGAGCTGTTCTCTGACGGTCGTGTCCACTTCTTCAAGGTCTGCCTGGTTGCCCTCCGGGATGAGTACTGTCCGGATGCCTGCCTTATAGGCAGCCATGGACTTCTCCCGCAGCCCGCCGATGGGCATGACTCTGCCGTGCAGCGTGATCTCGCCGGTCATTGCCACATCCGCACGTGCCGGGATGCCCGACAGAGCGGAGATGAGAGCCGTTGCCATCGTCACGCCGGCAGAGGGACCGTCCTTCGGCACAGCACCCTCCGGCGCATGGATATGGATATCCTTCTTCGTATAGAAATCCGGGGCGATGCCGTAGTCCTTTGCGACGCTGCGGGCATAGCTGACCGCAAGCTTCGCACTCTCCTGCATCACATTGCCGAGGGAGCCGGTGATCTCGATCTTGCCGGTGCCATCAAGCACGAGTGCTTCGAGCGGCATCAGCACACCGCCGACTGCCGTCCATGCAAGACCGTTGACCATGCCGACCGTGTTTTCAGTACTCTGGGCATCGGGAAGATACTTCGGGATGCCGAGATAGTCTTTCACATCCTTCATCCGCACGGTGATGCGCTTTCGCTCTCCGGAGGCGATCGTCTTTGCAACTTTCCGGCAGACAGCAGCAATGGTGCGCTCCAGACTGCGGACACCTGCCTCTCTGGTGTAGGCATCTATCATCTCATACAGCACCGCATCTTCGATCTGGCACTGTGTCGGGCGCATGCCATGTGCCTCGACCTGCTTGCGGACGAGATGGCGTCTGGCGATCTGGAATTTTTCTTCCCGTGTATAGCTGTTCAGCTCGATGATCTCCATGCGGTCACGCAGCGGCGCAGGGATGCTGTCAAGGGTATTGGCAGTTGCGACAAAGAGTACCTGACTCAGGTCGAAAGGCAGTTCTATGTAGTGATCACGGAAACTGTCATTCTGCTCGCTGTCCAGTACCTCAAGCAATGCCGCAGACGGGTCGCCCTTGTATTCGTTGCTCATCTTATCCAGCTCATCGAGCAGGATCAGGGGATTGCGGGTGCCTGCCTGCTGGAGGGCAGCGATGATGCGTCCGGGCATGGCACCGACATAGGTTCTTCTGTGTCCACGGATATCTGCCTCATCCCGCACACCGCCGAGGGAGACACGGGCAAACTGCCGCCCGATGGAAGCGGCAATGGATCTGGCAATAGAGGACTTGCCGATGCCGGGAGGTCCCACAAGACAGAGGATCTGCCCTTTCAGCTGCGGATTCAGCACACGCACTGCAAGGCTCTCCAGAATACGCTCCTTGACCTTTTCCAGACCGTAGTGATCCTCATCGAGCTGCTCTTTTGCCTCCCGCAAGTCGAGTTCATCCTCCGAGAGGGTGTCCCACGGCAGATCGAGTACCGTATCGAGATAGCTCGTGATGACATACGCTTCCTGTGACGCAGGGGGCATCTGTCCGAGACGTGCTGCCTCTTTCAGCAGCTTTTCGCTGACTTCCTCCGGCAGATCAAGTGCCATGATCCGCTTGCGGTACTGCATCTGTTCATCGGCTTCGCCGTCGCCGTACTCCTCCTGAAGGATCTCGCCGATGATGTGCTGCTGTTCCCGGAGAAAGTATTCCCGCTGTCCACGGTCGATGTTTTCCTGTGTGCGCTTCTTGAGCTGTTTCTGCGTCTCAATGATCATGCTCTCTTTGAGCAGCATGTCATTGAGCAGGACCAGCCTTGCAAAAAGTCTGTCCTCCTGCAGCAGCGCATGCCTTTCATCGAAATCGAAGTATATGTTGAAAACGATCATCTCAAAGACTTCCTGCGGATCATCTGTAAACAGGATCTGCAGCACCGTCTCCCTCGGGATCTGGGGCATCACATTGGCATAGCGTTCAAACGAGTCCTTGACGGAGCGTGTGACCGCCTCGATCTTCAGCTTTTCGCTGTCGTCCATAACATACAGCGGCAGCTTTTCCACCTCTGTGAACAGGCAGCCTTTCGCCTCCATGATGCGCCTGATCCTTGCACGGTACAGTCCATCCACGAGAATATGCAGGACATCGTCCTGCGCCTTGACGCACTGGCGGATCTCCCCTGCCACACCGATGTTGTACAGCGTGTCGGGTGCGCCGACATGTTCCTCAAATATATCTTTCTGTGCCACAAGAAAGACAGTTCTGTCATGTTCCAGAGCATACTCCACCGCCTTGATGGACGACTCCCTTGATACATCAAAATGCAGTGACATATTCGGGAATGCCATCGTCCCCCGCAGGGGGAGCGTGGGCAGTGTAATGATCTCTGTTTGTTCTATTTTTGCCATACCTTGACCTCCCTAATCATCTTCATGGCTCTGCTGGTCTGTTCTCTTATTATACAACATTTCCGCACAGATTGCAAGCGGTAATTTCAGGAGGCATGGAAAATCAATTTACCACTGTACGACCTTGCCCCGCCTGTCTGTCAGCATGGGCGGTGCCTCCTCTGTCACGCACTCCTTGGTAACGGTGACTTTTGCGATGTTGCCGCTCGAGGGGATGTTGAACATCGACTCCATCAGAATGCCCTCCATAATGGAGCGCAGACCTCTGGCACCGGTCTTCTGTGCGATCGCTTTCTTAGCGATCTCGATCAGTGCCGCATCCTCCACTTCGAGCTGAACGCTGTCATATTTGAACAGCTTCGCATACTGCTTGATGAGGGCATCTTTCGGCTGTGTCAGGACACGCACCAGCGCATCCTCATCGAGCTGATCGAGTGCGGTGATGATCGGCAATCTGCCCACCAACTCCGGCACCATGCCGAATTTCACAAGATCCTGCGGAATGACTTTCCGGAAGATATTGTCCTCGCTCTTTTTCTTCGACGTGACTTCTGCCCCGAAGCCCAGACCGGATGGCTGGATGCGGTGCAGGATATGCTTTTCGAGACCATCGAACGCACCGCCGCAGATGAACAGAATGTTCTTGGTGTTGATCTGGATGCACTCCTGATTCGGGTGCTTTCTGCCGCCCTGCGGGGGCACATTGGAGATCGTCCCCTCGATGATCTTCAGCAAAGACTGCTGTACGCCCTCACCGGAGACATCTCTTGTCAGTGACGTATTCTCGGACTTTCTTGCGATCTTGTCGATCTCGTCGATATAGATGATGCCACGTTCGGCAGCCTCTACATCAAAATCCGCTGCCTGAATGAGCCGCAGCAGGACATTCTCCACATCATCGCCGACATAGCCAGCCTCCGTGATGGTGGTGGCATCGGCGATCGCAAACGGCACTTCCAGCACCTTGGCAAGTGTCTGCGCAAGGAAGGTCTTGCCCACGCCGGTGGGACCGAGCAGCAGCACATTGCTCTTTTGCAGCTCGACATCCTTATCATCATCCATGCTCATGATGCGCTTATAGTGATTGTACACGGACACAGAAAGTGAGACTTTCGCCTGCTCCTGCCCGATAACATACTGGTCAAGGACGGACTTGATCTCTGCCGGGCGCAGGAGATGGAAGGGCTTTTTCTTCTTCTCCTCCTCACGCTGTTTGTCCTTATGCCTGCCGGAGGAGGAACCGTAGATCATGTCATAGCAGGTACACACGCACTCATCGCAGATATTGTACATCCCCGACGAAAACATGCTCAGTACCTTATCTTCGCCCTTGCCGCAGAAATTGCAGATCTTGTAGGAACTTGATTCAGCCATTGTCTTACCTCTTTTCGATCACCCGATCGATCAGACCATATGCCTGTGCTTCTTCTGCGGTCATATAGTTGTCACGCTCGGTGTCACGCTCAATGATCTCTAAACTCTGTCCGGTATGCTTTGCCAAAAGGATATTCATCTTCTCCCGTGTCCGCACAAGGTGATCGGAATGGATCTTGATGTCCGTACACTGTCCGGAAAGTCCGCCGGAGATGAGCGGCTGATGGATGAGGATCTCACTGTTGGGGAGGGCAAACCGCTTGCCGGGCGCACCGGCAGTCAGCAAAAAGGCTCCCATGGATGCAGCCATACCGATGCAGATGGTCGATACGTCACACTTGATATACTGCATCGTATCATAGATCGCCATGCCCGCCGTAATGGAGCCGCCGGGGCTGTTGATATACAAGGAGATGTCCTTTTCCACATCTTGGCTTTCGAGATACAGGAGCTGTGCCACCACAAGGCTCGCCGTTGTATCATTCACCTGATCGCAGAGCATTACGATGCGATCATTGAGCAGCCGGGAGAAAATATCATAGGAACGCTCCCCACGGCTCGTCTGTTCCACGACATAAGGGACTAAACTACTCATAAAAGACCATCCTTTCCATCGGTCTGCCTTACCGGCAGATAAAGCATGAGCGAACGGAAAAGGTTCGCTCATGCACGGTTCCTGTTGTTATTCAGCGGTTTCCTCAGCAGGTGCCTCGGCTTCCGGTTCCTCTGTGATGACCGCATTTGCCTTGACAAGCTCCAGTGCCTTGTTCACACGCATGTCCATGATATAATCCTGCATCGGCAGGCGGCGTTTTACCTCATCCACGGACATCTTCACGCTCTCTGCAAGACCTGTGAGGCTCTCGTCGATCTCCTCATCCGATACCTGAATGTTCTCAAGCTCTGCGATCTTCTCGAGCGCAAGGCGCAGCTTGACCTCATTCACGGCACGCTCACGGTTGCTCTCACGGAAATCACTGATATCCATGCCGGTATACTGGAGATACAGATCAAGCGTCATATTCTGCTGACGCAGCATCTGATCAAAATTTTCCACCAGTGCATCGATCCTATGCTCGAACATCACATTCGGGATCGGAGCATCGACCAGATTGATGATCGCCTGCATCACGGCATTGTCAAATGCGGTCTCTGCATCATGCTCTGCACCGGACTTGAGGTTCTCAAGCGTTGCCTTGCGGTACTCCTCGAGGCTCTCAAACTCTGTGGAATCCTGAATGAACTCATCATCCACCTCCGGCAGCTCCTCCATCGTGATGCCGTTGAGCTTGCACTTGAAGACAGCCTCCTTGCCGGCATAGTCCTTCATCTGATACTCCTCGGGGAATGTCACGGTCACATCGAATTCCTCACCGATGCTCTTGCCCACGACCTGTTCCTCGAAGCCCGGGATGAACTGACCGCTGCCCAGACGCAGCGGGAAGCTCTCGCCCTTGCCGCCCTCAAATGCCTCGTCACCGAAGAAGCCCTCGAAATCGAGGTTGACCTCATCGCCCATCTGTGCGGGACGGTCGTCAATGGAGACCAGTCTTGCATTGCGCTGACGGAGCATGTCGAGCTGTGCATCCACATCCGCATCGGTGATCTCACGGACGGTCTTGGATGCCTTGATGCCCTTATAATTCTCGATCGTGATCTCAGGCTTGGTGATGCAGATGGCTTTGAACACAACGCCCTCTTCCTTGCTGACCTTCTCTGCACTCACCTGCGGACGGTCTACCAGCTCAAAATCGGCATCTGCCAGTACAGGCGGCAGCTCCGTATTGATGAGGTCATTGATCGCATCCTCATAGAACACGCCCTCACCCATACGCAGCTCAGCCATCTTGCGGCTGACCCTGCCCTTGCGGAAGCCCGGGAGAGAAATATGCTTCTTTGCCTTCTGGTAGGCACGCTCTACTGCTTTTTCAAAGTCCTCTGCGCCCACCGCAAATACCATTTCTACCGTATTGACTTCCGTCCTTGTTGTTGATTGCAAACTCATTTTGATTCCTCCAAGTCATATTTCAGCGGCATCGCCGTGCGGCACCGCCAGTATTGCAAATACAATTTATTATAGCATATCTGCCATAATTTTTCTATAGATTTTTGAATTTCCTGCCAGACTTCTACACTTATCACAAATCACAGGATTTTTTCGGGCATAAATTGTAGATAATCACCAGATATGAGATGGTAACATATTCCATCATCCATGCCCTTGACAGCTCTTGCATGCGATGCGCCGTGCAGATGCCCGTAATAGCAGTCCCGCACCCCGTATTCACGGAGCAGCCCGATCATCGGCTCACTGCGGTTCCCCCAGTAGACGGGCGGGTAGTGCAGAAAGACGATGGGACGCAGCCCCGCTTTCTGTGCCGCTTCGAGTGATACCCGGAGACGCTGCTGTTCCCTGGCAAGGATCTTGGCATCGGACGGCTCGCCGGGCATGTTGACCCAGCCCCTTGTGCCGCAGATCCCCCAGCCCTCGTAGGCATAGCAGCAGTTATGCAGGATATGCAGCGAGGAAAAGCCATTTGCCGCAAAAAAATCTGTCATTTTCTTCATGGAATTCCACCAGTAGTCATGGTTGCCCTTGAGCAGGATCTTCCGTCCGGGCAGTGCATCAAGGAAGGCAAGATCCGCCCTCGCCTCCGCAAGATCCATCCCCCACGAGATGTCCCCCGCAAGGACGACCGTGTCCTCCGATGCGATCAGACGCTGCCAGTTGCATTCGAGAAGCTGCTGGTAGTTCTCCCATCCCTGAAAGATGTCCATCGGCTTTTCAGGCACACCGAATGACAAGTGGGGGTCTCCCAGTACGAACAGGCTCATTCCTTACTCCGTGATGCCGAGCTGACTTAGCACGAACTGCTCCATTTCCTCCTTCCGGATCACACCGGAGAAGCGCACCGGCTTTTCTTTCAGTGCTGCCAAAGACGGCGGCACCGGCATGCCGGAGCATTCCGAAAGCGTTGCGACCATGTCATACTCCTCTCCCTGCGGCACCTTGCCTGTGACTGCCTCGAGTACGCTCGGGCTGAATTTGAAGGGGCTTGCCGTTGAGGCGATGAGCGTTCTGGTAGTATCGCCTGTCTGGTTCAGATGATCATAGTACACCTTCACTGCCACGGCGGTATGGGTATCGAGCGTGTAGCCATACTCGTCATGGAAGCGGCGGATGGTCTCCTTTGTCTGTGCATCATCACAGTAGCCGGCGGCGAAATCCTTTTGCAGCCGTGCCATGACAGCGGGACTGACCTCATATCTGCCGTCTTTGGAGAGCTTGCCGAACCAGTCACGGATCTGCGCATCATCGCCGTCTGTCAGCAGCCAGAGCAGCCGTTCGAGGTTGCTTGAGATCAGGATGTCCATGGACGGTGAACATGTCGCAAAGAAATCCCGGTTCCGGTCATACACGCCGGTGCTGATGAAGTCTGTCAGTACCTTGTTGACATTGGAAGCGCAGATGAGCTTTCCGAACGGCACGCCCATATTCTTTGCATAGTAGGCGGCAAGGATGTTGCCGAAGTTGCCGGTCGGCACCACGACATTGACCGTCTCGCCGAAGCGGATGTCGCCCCGCTTTGCCATCTCAGCATAGGCGGAGACATAGTAGACGATCTGCGGTGCAAGTCTGCCCCAGTTGATGGAGTTTGCCGACGAGAACATCATACCGCCTGCCGACAGCTTCTCCCGGACAGCGGGGTCGGTGAAGATCTTCTTGACGCCGTTCTGGCAGTCGTCAAAATTGCCCTCCACGGCGCATACGCAGACGTTGCCGCCTTCCTGCGTTGCCATCTGGCGTTTCTGCATGGAGGAGACGCCATGTTCCGGATAGAATACCATGATCTGCGTGCCGGGCACATCCCGGAAGCCCTCGAGTGCCGCCTTGCCGGTATCGCCGGAGGTGGCAACGAGGATCACAACATTTTTCTGCTCCCCGGTCTTTTTCAGGGAGGTGGTCAGCAGATAGGGCAGGATCTGGAGTGCCATGTCCTTGAAAGCGCAGGTCGGACCGTGCCAGAGTTCGAGGATCTGTGCATTGCCGAATGCCTTGGTCAGTCCTGCGATGTCCGAGATCTCAAAGTTTGCAGTACTGTACGCTGATGCGGTGCAGTGATGCAGCTCTTCCGGCGTGAAATCGGTCAGGAATTTGCCAAGCACCACATCCGCACGCTCTGCATAGCTCATGTCTGCCAGTCCCCGCAGCGTTTCCTCTGTGATCTGCGGGATCTCCGAAGGCAGGAACAATCCGCCCTCCACCGAAATGCCCTGTGCGATGGCTTGCGCACTTGTCACGGCAAGACTGCTGTCTCTGGTACTTCTGTAAAACATAAAACCATCCTTTCCGGGCTGCTGCCCGTTATCTGCTGCTTTCGTCAAAAGCATTCTCATAGTAGGCAATATCCAGCACACGCCCCTGCCAGAGCGTCACCTCTGCAATGTCGTAGCGGATGTACCATGCTTCTTCGTCGATCTCATATCGTTCACAATAGGCATATGCTGCCCGGATGAGGCGCATCTGCTTGCGGCTGTCCACGGCTTCGTCGCCGGAGGATGCCGCACCGAGTTTCCGGGTCTTGACTTCCACGAAACACAGCTCCTCCCCACGGGAGGCGACAATGTCCAGCTCTCCGCCCCGGATGCAGAAATTGCGGCTCCGGATCGCATATCCCTGTTCTGTCAGATACCGGCAGACGGCATCTTCCCCTGCCCTGCCCGTCTCCTTTGCGTTCACAGGATCTTCTTCAGGAAGGACGGACGGTGGATGGGACATGCCCCATACTGCCGCAGTGCCGCCCGGTGTGCCGCTGTGCCGTAGCCCTTGTGCTTTTCAAACCCATACTGCGGGTAGAGTTCCGCCTGCGTGAGCATGTAGCGGTCTCTTGCGACCTTTGCCAGGACCGAGGCTGCCGCTATGGATGCGGAACAGGCATCGCCGCCGATGACCGGCTCCCCCGGGAGTGACGTTTCCGGGTACCGGTTGCCGTCCACCAGCACATAGGATGGCTCTTGTGACAAGCCCTCCAAGGCACGCTGCATGGCAAGCATGGCAGCCTGTAAGATATTCAGCCGTTCGATCTCCTCCACGCTCGCAGTGGCGATACACCATGCACGGGCTTTCTGCTGTATCTCCGCAAACAGGGCATCCCGGCGTTTTCCGGACAGCTTTTTGCTGTCGTCGAGCCCGGTGATGCCATGTCCCTCGTCAAGAATGACCGCCGCCGCATAGACATCTCCTGCGAGCGGTCCCCTGCCCGCTTCATCTACGCCGCAGATGCAGCCGAACTGCGTACGCATAGCGGTGTCATAGTCAAGCATTGCCTGTCGCCTCTGCAATGTCTCCGCACGCATGGTCATTCCTCCTCCGGGGGACTTTCGAGGGTGATCCTGCCCAGCCTTGCCCCTCTGAAATCATCAAGCACCGTTATGGCAGCACGTTCCGTATCGACCACACCGCCATGCAGCAGCATCCCACGCCGCCTGCCGACCATTTCAAGCAGCACATTGCCCTCTGTCTCCTGCGTTTCGAGCTTGTAACGCTCTGCAAGTGACTGGGGATACTGTGCATGCAGGAATTCGAGCAGCAGCATGGCAAGTGCCTCCACATCAAGCACCTGATCACGGATGGCACCGGTGAAGGCAAGGCGCAGTGCCGCCTCCTGATCATCGAGCTTCGGCCACAGCACGCCGGGCATATCGAGGAACTCCGTCTGCGCATCCACACGCACCCACTGCTTGGTGCGTGTCACGCCGGGTCTGTCCTCGACTTTGGCACGCTTCGCCCCTGCCATCCGGTTGATGAATGAGGATTTTCCCACGTTCGGGATGCCCACGATCATCAGCCGCACAGGTCTGCCCACCATGCCCGCTTTCCGGCGTTTTTCGATCAGTTCCCGGAGAAGCTGTTCCTGCACGGTCGGGACAAACTGCCGGATGCCCCTGCCGCTCAGACAGTCCGTTGCAAGTGCCGGTATCCCCTTGTCACGGTAATACCGTATCCACTGTGCCGTCATTGCCTGATCCGCCATATCCGCCTTGTTGAGCAGCACCATCCACGGCTTGCCGCCGAGCAGTCCCGTCAGCTCCGGATTGCAGCTGCTCAGCGGGACACGGGCATCGAGGATCGCCACCGCACCGTCCACCATGGGCAGATTGGCTGCGATCATGCGCCGGGTCTTGGTCATATGCCCCGGGAACCACTGGATCGTTCCGATCTGTGTCATGCTGTTATCCACTCCTCTAATAGACGCTTCCAAAATCCGGTCGGAGCCGCAGTACGACTTTGCCGTCGATCTCCGACAATGCCACCAGTCCGACATCATCATACCGGCTGTCGAGCGACACCTCACGGTTATCCCCCATCACAAAGACATAGCCCTCCGGAATGGTGATCGGGTAAGTGAATGCCGGGTCTGCCAGCGGTGCCGTCGTCCTTGTCCGGAGGTACGGCTCATCGAGCAGTTTCCCGTCCAGATAGACGATGCCCCGTGCAAAATCAAAATCCAGCTCCTGCCCTGCCACTGCCACCACACGCTTGACGATGACCTTGTCCAGCCCCGGCGATGCCATGACCGAGCCATCCGGTGCCAGAAGACCTGCGGTCTCTGCACGGATGATCACGATATCCCCGCACGCCGGACTGTGGTCGAGTGCGTTGACAAGCAGCTGATTCCCCTCCTGGAGCGTCGGGAGCATGGAATCCCCCTGTACGGATGCGAAATGAAACACATAAATGCACAGCAGCAGGATGCAGAACAGTGTCGTCAGTGCATAGGAGAGCGTATCGAGGCACAATCCGACCAGCTCATGCAAACGCCTGTTTCTGGAAAACCGCACATATTCCCGCATGTTCTGACCTCTTTTTTACTTGATAAATCCGATATTTCCCTTCGGGGCACCGGTGATCGTATCCTCCGCTGCATGATAGCGGAAGAACGCCCTGCCCAGAACATCCTCATTTTTGACCAGTCCCACATTGCGGCTCCGGCTGTCGGTGGAATGGTTTCGGTTATCGCCCATCACAAAGACATAGCCCTCCGGGATGATGATGGGGTAGTCAAAGGCACCATCGTCCGTGACAGTTGCTTCGGCGATATACGGCTCATCGAGCAGCACGCCATCCACATAGACCTTGCCATGTGCAGCATCGACCTCAAGCTTCTGCCCCCCGACTGCGATCACACGCTTGATAAGGCATTCATTGAGCGAATCCCCGCCGGGAACGACCTCTCCCCCATCCAGAACATGGGACGCATAACTGCTGACCACCACGATATCCCCCTGCTGCGGCGTATAGCACAGCCGGAACATCACAAGGCGGTCGGTATCGTGCAGCGTGGGCACCATAGAACGCCCGTCCACCGTCACGGGACGGATGATATAGGTAAACAGCATCAGGATCACAAAAACAGAGATGACCATCGTCTCCAGTATCTCCATAAAATCGTTGAACAGATGCCGTTTCTTCTTTGGCTTGTTCTCCGCTTCTCCGGGATCCTGTCCTGCCTCCGGGACTGTCTCTTCCGGGGTCGTCTCCTCCGGGAGCAGTTCCTGCTCTGCTTCTTCCATCGCTTCTCCGCCTTTCTGCCGTTTCTGATCTTGATCGCCTGTACTGCCGGAGTAGCAAAAAAGGGACTGCCGTCCCTTTTGCCTATGCCGGTCTCTGGCGGCTTACAACAGCTCCTTGACCTTGGCTGCCTTGCCGACTCTGTCACGCAGGTAGTAGAGCTTCGCTCTGCGTACCTTACCGTGTCTTACCAGCTCCACCTTGTCCACAACGGGGGAGTGCAGCGGGAATACACGCTCGATACCGCAGCCATGTGCGACACGTCTTACGGTGAATGTCTCACTGATGCCGCCGTGCTTCTTGGCGATGACCGTGCCCTCGAATACCTGGATACGGCTCTTTTCACCCTCCTTGATGCGTACATGCACCTTGACGGTGTCGCCGATGGCGATCTCCGGGACATCCTGCTTCATGCTGGCTTCGCTGATCTTCTTCAATGCATCCATAATGGTACCTCCTGAATTTCCGGCTCTTCATTCACGCCGCCCAAGTCCCTGCGGTCAGCTTCTGCAGGCACTCTGCCGAGCCGCTCCCCTACGGAGCGGGCACACGCCAGAGGACGAACCGATTTAATGTCTTTCGGTGCGCCGGTACATGACCGGAAACACCCTTACGGCATTAACCCTCATCCGGGCATGACCCGGACGGATTTCAAATGCTTTTATATCATAACATATTCCGGGAAAAAATGCAAGTGTTTTCACGAAAAAAGTCTGCCATCCCGGCAAAAAATTTTTGTACGAAGCATTTTTACAACAATTATGGGTATTTCTGTAAATTTTGAGAACGCCTGCACGACCATATTCACGCTCAGACCGCCCTCATTCCCTGCCGGAAGATCGAGCGTCAGGCAGAGGCAGTCCCCCTCCTCCCTCACGGCTCCTGCCGTGATGAGGGGGCGGATGTCCGTCTCCCGCATGCCCTTTTTGGTTTTCTTCTGAATGAGGATCTGTTCCTGTGCAAGAAAGGCATCCCACCTTTCCGCCAGTCCCTCCCCCTGCAGCGTGACCTCATAGCGGGCACTGCCGATGTCCTGTGTCCTATCCTGCGGCTCCCGGATCTCCACGGCATGCAGCCCGTCAGGCAAAGCACAGTCCAGGCGTGCGAGGATGTCCTCCTCCGGCATTGGTTCCGTGAGCCGGATGTCCATGACTTCACAGAGACTTTCCGCACCGAGGGGCAGTGCCAGCGGGAACATGAGATACAGATGCGGATGGAAACCCTCGGTATACCATGCCGGGAGTCCGGAACGCCGCACCGCCCGCAGCATGCAGCGGTTCAGATCGAGATGCGAGATGTAGCGCATCCTGCCGGTCTTTTCAAATACGATGCGATAGATCTCGCA
>CANQYC010000061.1 GCA_947627945.1 uncultured Clostridia bacterium | reverse complement strand
AGAAAATCATCAATTTTTCGCCAGCTTTTTGATTTTTTGTTGCTGATTTTGGGAGAACTAAGTGGCAAACTTGGGAAGCCAAGCAAGCGGCTGGTATTCTGGCTTATATTTATAACTTGTACATCCTGATCAATCAATGTTTTTAGCGATAAAGATAGCTATATGCAGTCCCGTATTTTTCCGAAATATTTCCGTTCAGCTCATAGAATACAGGACTATGGTATAATTCTCCTTTTCCGCCCATAACACCGGAAACGCCCGTGCCTTTGTTGTCCCATGACGCATTCATTGTGCCTGAAACGTGGGTACCAAGATCATCAGCTGAAATAGAATACTTATTTACACTGGAAAGGTGTGCAGTTTCGCCTATAAATAAGCAACTGCTGTTTGCAAATAAGTTAGTCAAGTCTTCATGAGAGGAATCGTCTCCTGTTTAAGTGCCTTTATACCAAGCCCCAAGAACAAAATCTTTTCGAGAATATTAAGGGCGGCAACCACAACTGCAACGACACGACTTACAACAGCAATAGAGAAATTGCCGTTGAACACATTTGCGACCCTGTCTATAAAACCGATCACATCGGGAATTAAGTTAATAACCCCGATTGTCACGGAAAAGAATGCCAATAGGACAATTGATTTTACGACACTTCTTTTTAGCCATCCATTTTCCTCGAAGAGCAATACATAACCAGCCAAAAGGACCGCAACCGTATAGCCGCTGAAAAAACCAGTAAAATAAGTGATTGCTCCAAGAGCCCCAACAGTTACGCCTAACTTTGTCTTTTGCATACGTTCAATTCCTCCGCATTATTCTTTAGATAATATTTAAAACATTTTTAATTTGTCCGGAAACGTACCTACCGCTTCAAGTAAATTCTTCGTATTTTCATTATCATCGAAAAATAAAATCAAAGATAGGCATGCATTCCATGACATTCTTCGCTTCTCGGTTTCGATCGAAGAATAGGTTTGACATGAGAGCCCCATAATACTACTCAAATCATCTTGTGACCGACCGATCTTTGCACGAAGTACAGGCAACTCTTCAGTCAAGACATCTATCAGTCGATCCCTATCTACCTCAGATCTCATTAGAAATGGACTGCTTTGTGAAAAATGCAGCAGACTGATGCTTCCTGACGGAAATGGTCGATATATTGTTTATGCACCAGTTCAGGGACACACAAAAACAGATGCCGATTTTCTTTCCTCTGGTATTTTGTCAAACCTATGGATAAAATCAAACTTGAAGAAAAATTTTGCACAGACAGAGAATCGTATCTGAAATTTCCGGAAAAATTCAATAAGATCTATATTACTGAAAACAAGGAATATCTGTGTGTTCATATTGGGGGTAGTATTGTTTATTATCGGGATGAAAAGAACGAATGACAAAACCCCGCATCACTGAAATCCAGTGATGCGGGGTTCGCTTTGTCTGTTTACTTTTTCACGCTGATCATCACACCTGACTTGAATTGGAATTCCAGAAAGTTCTCGCTGCTCTTTACGCCTTCGGGCAGTTTTTTCGCCTATGCCTGATGCTCTATATCCGCCCCCCATTCGCATCATTTTACACTGTTTTCAGTTCATCAATATTCTGGCTTTCAAGTCTTATGGGGGCACTGCCGTCATTTATCATGTCGAGCATATGAGGGACGATCTCCGGGTCAAGCTGCGTGCCGCTGACCCTTTTAAGCTCCTCCTCGATGACATCACTTGAAAGGGCTTTTCTGTAACAGCGTGTACTGCTCATTGCATCGTATGTGTCGGCAACGCCGATTATCCTTGCTTCAAGAGGAATGTCAAGCCCAGCTTTTTTCTCACAATAGCCATTGCCGTCATAGCGTTCATGATGATATTTTGCACCTTCGGAAATCCCCTTTATTGCTGTGAAATTCTCCAGTATTTTTCCGCCTATCACGGGATGTGTACGAATGACCTCCATTTCCTCCTGAGTGAGCTTGCCCGGCTTATTCAGGATACTGTCCGGTACACCGATCTTTCCTATATCATGGAGGAGTGCAATATAATAGATGCGTTCCTGTTCTTCCTCAGACATTCCCATTCTTTTTGCAAGCTCCCTTGAATAGGCTGCGACCCTCAGGGAATGACCTGTTGTGTATTTGTCCTTGGCATCTATCGTCTCGGCAAATGTTCTGAGAGACTGCTCGACGATGTGCTGATATTCCTCCTGACGGCGGCGGGCAGCCTTTACTCTTACCGAGGAGATCATGTACATGACACCCATCACCAGGAGGATGAAAGCGAGTGCGATAATTCCCCAGAACAGAGGATATTCATACAGCCGTTTCGCCTTGATCAACTCTAAAGAGCAGGTACTTGCCTCCTGCGGCTTTTCAGGATCGTAGACCCTGACCACGAACTTGTATGTTCCGCCCGGAAGATTCGTATAGCTGATGGTGCCGCTTGCCGTATTGGGCAGCACTGTTTCGGCATCATCAAAGCCCTCCAGCTTGTAAGAAATGGTGAAATCGGGATTTCCGGAAAACGAGAGTGCTGCAAAATCAATGGTTATACGCTGGGTGTTTCCGGGCACATTTACCTTTGAGGGACTTTCATATACATTTGTATCTACTACAGTGCTGTTGATGCTCACCTTGGGGAGCGTAGCGGCAGGATCGCTGAACCTGAATACGCTGATCCCTTTTCTTGTGGAGATATAGAGCGTTCCGCTGCTATCCAGATAATTCCATGTATTGGCATTCAGAGAGCCGGTAAGCCCTGAAGCAAAGCTGTATTCCGTCTCATCGGTGAATTCGCCGCTGAGAAGCTTTTCCTTATTCAGGGCGATCATGCCGTTATTTTGCAGCAGCCACAGTTTGCCGTCATGATCCATAAAATCAAAGATACTTCCCGCACCTTTTTTGAAATTTTCCAGCTTTTTGAATATCTGCTTATCCCAGTAGTAAAGGTTGCTGCCTGCGCTGACGAAATACCCGTCAGAACTGCTGTCAGCGATCATGCGAAGCACAACACCTTCCTCCAGCTTTTCCTCGAAGCCGTGATTGGCAATGACACCATCCCTGAGAGCATAGATGCCTCCGCCGTCACTGCCCATATAGAGCGTGCCGTCCTTGTCCTGCGCAAGACAGAGTATTGCGGAAACAGAAAGTCCGTCCTCGGAACCATAGCTGACAGTCACTTTACCATCGTCTATGATGCTGATCCCTTCCTGTGTTGCGACGGCAAATGAGCCGTCAGAGAGTTCGAGTATCATACGGACACGGTTGTTGATAAGACCGTTTTCCTGATCGTATTCTTCAATGCGCCCATTCTTGGGATCGTAGCACACAGCTCCATGCTCTGAGTAGGTCGAAAGCCACACTCTGCCGCTGCTGTCCGTCATGACATGACGGATCCTGACGCCGTCAAGCATTTTCGTCAGCTCATTGGAGACAGCTTCTCCATCGGCGGTGATAATGGAGACGCCATTATCATGAACAGCGTAGAATTTTCCGTCCGCCTCTGTAACGGCATTTATGGCAAGCTCAGAGATCTCTGTGTTATCGCCAAATGCGTCTATGCAGCCAACTGTATACTTTATGGCTCCATAAGTAGATGAGGCAAACCAGATATTGCCCTCATAGTCGATGACAGCATCATTCGTGGGCATGGATTGGTCCGTATCATCGGTCATGATGATATTTCCTTGCTGATCCATAAGTGCAAAGCCATGTTCACCGCAAACGATCATCGTTCCGTCATCAGCGACCTTGATGCTGTTGTGAGTTGAGATCAGTCCGGCAGAGAATACGTTCTCCGAATAGCTGCCGCTTTCATCAAAGGTAAGGACTGCAAGCTGGTCTGTCGATGAGCCGAGATACATCTTTCCGTTTTTGTCAGCTTCAACACAGTAGATCTCAGCATCTTCAAAGACCGAACTGGGTTCAACGAGTTCCGTGACATTTCCATCAGATACAACAGCGCATTTTCCCGAATTCATAGCTGCCCAGACCCTTCCCAAAGGGTCGCAGGCGATAGAATATACAGTCTCATTGAAAAGCCTGTCATCATCATAAACAACGACATCACTGCCGTTTATCTCACCCATTCCGGAGGTGGAGGCGATATATATCTTCCCCTGGGGATCCTCTGCAAAATCACGGATACACAGGAACGAATAGTCTCCGGGGCTGTTGATGGAGACAAATTCTCCCTGCTCATATACATACACCCCGGCATCATTCGTACCGATCCAGAGCCTGCCCCTTGAGTCTTCAAAAAGCGAGCGGATAGACGATGAGGAAATAGAACCGTCTGTACTGTAATTCCGGAAGCTGCTTCCGTCGTAGCGTATCAGTCCGCCGTAGCTGCCGATCCAGATATAGCCGTCTGAAGTCTGTATGATGGTGTTGGCTTCTCCTGTGGGAAGACCGTTTTGCTCATTATAGATCGTTTTGACGTAGGAAACGCTCTTCTTTTCATCGGAGTACACCGGAAATCCCGCAAAACCACAGATACCGATGGAAAATGTCATCATCAAAGCTGCAATTATAACAAAACACAATGATCTTCTTTTCAATTGTATCCCTCCGTTATATCTGTTATAGATCATGCATCTTTCCCCCGGCGTTCCCCAATTACTGTCATACTTATCATAACATACATCACAGCAATTGTCAAGCTTCAGATGATGCATGATCTGTCAAGTATAAGCGATGTCTGCCGCAGCGTTTCACTTAATTTGCAATACTTTTGATCAATTCACTAATTATTAACAAATTAACGTCAAAAACCTATTGACAAATTCACAGAAACGTCATATAATAAAAGTACAGGGTAATATTTTCCGGAAGCCCAAATAAAGACACGGTTTCCAAAACACACACAGAAAGGGAAGATGTTATGAAGAAAAATCGTATCACGGCGGTATTGGCGGCTTTGCTTGTCGGGGCGGCGGGTCTTGCTTCGCCCGGAAAGCCGTACACAGAACTGCGGACAGATGCCGCCTCCGGCAAGGTGCTGGAGTACCTCGACAGGGGCATTTCCGCTGTCGGCACAGGTTCGGGGATGCTCGTGAGCTGGCGGTATCTTGCCAACGATGCGGACGATGCCGTCTACAATCTCTACCGGGATGGCACGCTCATCTACACCAGTGAAGCCGGACAGGCGACCTGCTACCTCGATGCACAGGGAACGGCTGCCTCAAAGTACCGGGTGGACACGCTTTCGGGCGGGAAAGTCGTTTCCTCGGAGACATGCAAGCTCACCGCCGGGAATGCATGGTTTGACATTCCCCTCGAACCGCCCACCGCATCCGGCGTGACCTACAGTCCGAATGATATGTCCGTCGGTGATGTGGACGGGGACGGACAGTATGAACTCTTCCTGAAATGGGATCCGTCCAATTCCAAGGACAACTCCCAGAAAGGCAAGACCGACAAAGTCTACATAGACTGCCTGCGGCTGGACGGCACACGGCTCTGGCGGATCGACCTCGGCTGGAACATCCGTGCCGGGGCGCATTATACGCAATTTTTCGTGGGTGACTTCGATCTGGACGGCAAGTGTGAAATGACCTGCAAAACTTCTGACGGCACGGTGGACGGCACGGGCAAGGTCATCGGCGATGCTTCACAGACCTACCGGGACGGGAACGGCTTCATCTACACGGGCAATGAATTTTACACGCTCTTTGACGGTGAGACTGGTGCCGCCCTCGATACGATCGACTACGAGCCTGGCAGAGGCGACCCGACCAAGTGGGGCAAATCGAGTGACAAGACCAACCGTGTAGACCGGTTCTGGGGGACGGTCGCCTATCTGGATGGCGTACATCCCTGCGTGGTCGCCGGACGTGGCTATTACGGAAGAATGACGGCAGTCGCCTACACGGTCGAGAATAAGAAACTCAAAAAGCTCTGGATGTTCGACACGGGTACGAGCAGCAGTACACCGGGATACGGTGACGGAAACCACAATTCCATGCCTGCGGATGTGGACGGTGACGGCAGGCAGGAGATCATCACCGGTTCGACCTGCATTGATGATGACGGCACACTTCTCTGGTGTCTGAACAAGGGGCATGGTGATGCGATGCACGTAGGCGACCTTGACCCGACAAACCCCGGAATCGAGGCATGGATCTGCCACGAGGACAAACCTTACGGCGTTTCACTGGTGGATTGCGATACGGGAAAAATTATTTTCCACAATGACGGTCAGGGCGATACGGGAAGATGCTGCGGTGACAATGTCTGGGCAGGCAATCCCGGCGCAGAACTCTGGGGAAACAAGGAAGCAGACGGTTCTACACCTGTCAAAAATGTGAGCGGTGAGACGCTTTCGTGCAGAAGACCGGCGATCAATTTCCTGAGCTACTGGGACGGCGATCTCGAGCGTGAAATTTTGGATGGCTACACGGATTCTCCGGCGACCATTGCCAAAATGAAAGAGGACGGCACGCTGACGACACTGCTCTCCACGGACGGCTACTACACCTGCAACACGACCAAGGGAACGCCCTGTCTGTCGGCGGATATTTTCGGAGACTGGCGTGAAGAACTCATCGTCCGTGCCGCTGACAGCAAGTCTGTCCGCATTTACACAACGACCTACGATACAGATTACAGGATCACCACGCTGATGCACGATGCACAGTACCGGATGCAGGTCTCGGCACAGAATACGGCATACAATCAGCCGCCGCACACGAGTTTCTTCCTCGGAACGGGCTATGATCTGCCGGCACGCCCGACAGACTGCACGGTCAATGACGGCAGCCCTGCCGGAAAGACGGGTGCTGTCATCGACACGGCGCATAAATATGTGATCACCAACGTGGGCAGCGGGCTGCCGCTTGCGCTGGCGGAGGAGACACCTGCCAATGGCACGAATGTCCAGCAGGGTGGAAACGGTGCAGACGGCTGGTATTTTGAGGATGCCGGGGACGGGTATTACCGGCTGTATTCCGAAGCGGGTGACGGCAAGACCTATCTCCTTGACCTTGACTACGGCAAGACGGAGAACGGCACCAATATCGGCATCTGGGGCGATACCGCAAGCGATGCACAGCTGTTCAAATTCGTGGACAATGGCGACAACACCTACACCATCACGACCAAAGCAACTGCCGATGCAAGCTGCCTCGGCATCGAAGCGGGCAGCACAGAAAGCGGTGCGAATGTCGTGCAGTGGGCTTGTGACGGCTCGGATAACCAGAAATGGACGCTTACGATCAAAATCGACCCTCTTAATGGCAAACTGTTCCGTGACCTGACCGTCAAGGATCTGAACACCTACCAGAATTGGCGCATTGACAGCAGTGCAGCGGTGGGCGACCTTGTGTTCGGCGACAGAGACGTGACGTATACAACAATTCCGGAAGAACTGCTCGGTGCGGAGCTGCTCCTGACTGCATGCGATGCGAAATTCAGTGAGAGTGACCTTGCGGTCTTTACGGCAGGGGCAGATATGACGGTATATGTGGCAATGGACAGCCGTGTAGACCCGATGCCGGAGTGGCTCTCCGGGTGGGAGAAAACGGAACTGACACTTGCCAATGACGGCGATGTGGCATTTACGGCATACAAAAAAGCCGTGAAGTCCGGCGATACCGTCACGCTCGGCACGAACGGACAGTCGGCATACTGCGTGAACTATACAGTATTTGCCAAGGCGGATACATCTTCCGGGACGCTCAAGGGCGATGCGGACGCCAATGGAAATGTGGAAGTCCTTGATGTGGTCATGCTCCAGAAATGGCTGCTCAAAGCCGGGACGCTCACAAGCTGGCAGAATGTGGACATGGATGAGAACGGACAGATCAATGTGCTGGATCTCGCACTGCTGAAACGGCAGCTGCTTGATAAATAAACAAAGATAGAAAGAAGTGGGTATGATGAAGAAAAGAGTGTATGCCGCATTGACGGCGGCAGCCATGCTGTGCAGCACCTTGCCCGTGCTGCCGGCAGTGGAGGTCTCGGCGGCGGAGATCGCCTATCCGGCGCAGTATTTCCGTCTCGGTATGGCGGATACGGATGCCAATGTCACGGCTTCCGGCACGTCGCTCGTGCCGTCTGCCATAAAGGGCACGGCTGCGGAAAAATGGTCGCTCAACTGGGTGAGTGACGGTGTGTTTGAGATCGTCAATGCCGCTGATGGTCTGCTGCTGACGGCAGAGGGTTCTGGTGTGGCACTGGAAAAGGACACGGACGGCGAAAACCAACGCTGGGAGATCAAGGGCGTGGCACAGGACTTTGACGGCTATGACCTCTATTACCGTGTCACCAGCACAAGTGGCACTTCGCTGACCTATACGGAAAATGCGGGCTTTTCCCTCGCCAAATATGCCGGCGACACCTACCAGCAATTCCGGCTGGATCTGGATGGTCTGGAGGGCTGGGCTGCGAATGCGGACACCTCTGCCGGCGTGAAAGCCGGGACGATCGGCGGTCTGCTTGGGGAAGTCGTATATGTGGACAATGCAGACGACCTCGAAAAGCAGCTCGATACCGACAAGGCGCAGACCATTGTCATCACAAGTGACATTGATATGCAGAAAAAGGGCAACACCCGTGTCCGTGACAACAAGACCATTGTCGGCTGCTACGGGAGCCATACGATCTATGACAGCCAGTTCCGGACAAATGATGCCTATGGTGCGGAGGATGACTCCCCCTCGGACAACATCATTTTCCGCAATCTGAAAATGGTCGCAAAGAACGCTCCCAACCGTATTCTGATCAACATCTGGTCATCAAGGCAGATCTTGATCGACCACATCTATTTTGAATCGCAGCTGACCTATGACCGCACCGGAGACGGGCAGGATGAAGTGGGCAAGTTTATCTGGATCAACACGCCCTATGACAATTACATGGATGCCAAAGACCGCCTGCGCAGTCCGGACTATGTGACGATCTCGTATTGTCACCTGAAAAATCGTTACTGGACAGTCGCTTACGGTACGCAGAATGATGAGCTGACCCGTGACCGGACAACGCTGCTCTATAACTGGTGGGATGAGAATGTGCGCCGCTGTCCGCAGCTCGGCAACGGTTCCGCACATATCTATAACAACTACTACTCTGCCTACGGCACGGGAGCAAATGGTTCTGCGACAAGCGGCATCATCGGCGGCGACGGGTCGGATATGGTATCGGAGAACAACTATTTCAACGGCTACAGTATGCAGCAGGCATTCATGATGGGCGGCGGCAAGGAACCGTGCCGGGATGCTGGATCGTATCTGTCCGAGGGGCTGGATGCAGTACCGTCTGCGGTGAAATTCACCCCGCAGACGACATCGAGCTGGTATCCCAACAAGACCAACTACGGCTATTCGCTCCTCGATGCCTATAACACGAAAAACACTGACACGAAGGCATTCTGCACGACGTATTCCGGTGACCAGACGAAAGCGGCCGGCATGAAGTATATCACGGATGCAGAATTTGCAAGCTGGATCACAACTGCCTATCCCTCGCCGTTCTTGCGCCATGTGGACTTTTCGGCAGTCGTTCCGGCAGTGTTCACGAGCGGTTCGGGTATCGGCTGAAAAATGTCAATTCCGGGCTGTATATGCAGGTAGAGGGTGCCGCTGCGGAAAATGGAGCCAATGTGCAGCAGTGGGGTACGGCGGACGGTGTGACGCATGACCTCTGGAAACTGATCGACGAGGGCGAGGGCTATTACAGCCTGATCTCCGCAGTCGGTGACGGCGGGACATATGCACTCGACATTGCCGGAAAGAAAACCGCTGACGGCACGAATGCGGATATTTACCAGTACAATGGCGGCGACAACCAGAAATTCATGCTCACGGCAAATCCGGATGGCAGCTATCTCATCCGGACGAGAGCCTCCCGGGATGCGGCAGTGGTGGAGATCGCCAATGCCGGAATCGGTTCAGGCGACAATGTGCAGCAGTGGGAGCCGAACGGCAATGCCTGCCAGAAGTGGGTGCTGAATGCGGAAGAACTGCCCAAAGTCATCCAGGGCGATGTCAATGCGGATGGTACATTCAGTGTCGCAGACGTTGTGCTGTTACAGAAATGGCTGCTTGCCGTGCCGGAGACACATCTTGCGGACTGGAAGGCGGGGGATGTGTATGAGGATGAAAGGGTCGATGTGTTGGATCTGGGGATGATGAAAAGGTTGTTGATCAATAGCTGATGGTTGTGTGAAGAAGTGCTGTGTGCGTGGATTTACACAAACCCATAGAAAAAGCAAGGCGCAGTCCATCGGGGCTGCGCCTTGCTATTCCTGATCTTCAAGGAGTTGGGCAAGAAATTGCTCCAGCTTTCCTTTGTTGCGCTCTGTCAGTTGTGAAAATTGTTCTGCCACCTGAAGAACATCCGGCGGAAAATCGGGCTTTCCGAAACCCTGCGGATATTTTGTCCGACCTGCAATGTAATCCAGACTGACATGGTAGAACTCTGCCAACGTAACAGCAAAGTCAAGCGGAACCGTATGCTTGCCCTGTTCATAATTCGTGTATGTGGTTTTGTGCATGTAGAGTGCCTTGCAAAGTGCCTCCTGTGTCAGGTCATGATCCTCCCGCAAATCCCGTATCCGTTGGTAATGCTGCACAACTGAACACCTTCCCATTTATTGTATTTACACAATATTATACCACAGATGATGACTTTCTATTGACAAAATCATTTGAATGTGGTATTATATTTTTATAATACAACAAACGTTGTACAGAAAACAAAATGTATGATCCTGCGGCGACAATGCCGCATGGCTCACAATTTCGACCAGAACGGAGGAACACAATGAAAAAGTTAGATCATGTCAGGAGAGCAGTATCTGTACTGCTGTTATGCGTATCACTCACGCTTTGCGGATGCAGTGAAGGGGAACAGCCGGAAAACTCTGATACATCCTCAGCAATAGAAGAATCTGTTGACGTCACAGCAACTGAGACGAAGGAGAGTGAGGGGGAAACGATTGAAGAAGTTCCCATTGACTACGGAAATGCAGAATCATTTGAAGCAGCACTGGATGCGGGAGAAAATCTTGAGGGAAAAGTGGTTCAGTTTGTTGTAAAAGAATTTCATCCCGATTCTCAGCTTGGTTATGATATCTGGGCTGGTGAACATCTGAATTTCATATCCACTGATAATCCGGAAGTTCAGGAAAATGATACCGTGACAGCAAAGGTCAGCAAGGTTTCCAATCTTTTGGGGTCTTGGATCATCAACTATGAAAATGTGGAGAACGGCATCGTGACAGAGGACACGATCACGTCACCGCAAACAAACGAGTCTGGAGATCCGGATACTTCATCTGAGGAAGATGAGGGAACTTATGATAATAATGCAAACTATGATATTGTGGAGACAGCAAGTATTAAGAATTCCATTGGTTCGACGACCATCATTCACAAAGTGCTGGCAAAGAAGGATGTATCTGTTTCTGGAACAATACTGGCATATGCGGCAGACGGCAGCGTGATCGGAAAAAGCACTGACGATATTGTGCTGACAGAGGGAGAGTACAATTTTTTTCAATATTACTTTGATGCGGATATTTCCAATGCAGATCTAAAACAGAGCTATAAAGCGAAAGATGATTCATTCACAACAGGGGAACGCAAGGCAGTAGAAATGGTAGAATACAACCAGTCAGAAGATGATCTATATGTGACATTCAAGCAGACTGGAGATGAACTGGGTTCCTTTGCAAAATTCAAACTTTTGTTCTACAAGGATGACCAGATCGTCGATTGTGATTATGGTTATTTTGACGTTTATGCGGAAAATTTGACTGGCAAGGGTACTACTGATGTCGCTTCGGTATGGGTATATGGTATAGATTATGATAGAGTGGAATATATCTTTGAACCGTAACAAAAATGCCCCCAGAGTTTCTCTGGGGGTATTTTGATCGATGCATGTCTATAAACCGATGATATAATTGACATGTGAAGGGGGCACGTCGGACTGTTTCGTTTGCTGATGCACGTTCCGCAGCAACTCATAGTCAAGTGGAACCGTGATTTCTGGCATGATAAGCCCGATATACTGTTAATACTGTTCATTTTTGACTCTAGATCATAGGTTCTTTTTTAATAGTGTAACATATCCGGGGGATTTTTTTAACTGGTTTTTGGAAAATGGGTGATGATGAGGCTTTTATCAATAACGTGAAAAACTGTCAATGCTTACAAAAAGAGATATGTTATCAGAAACTCCTCGTTAAATACCGTAAAATGTCCGTCAAAACACAGAAAAGCCCATGAAGCATAATAACTTCATGGGCTTGGGTTTATATATGGATACTTACTGGTTCAGCGGGGCAAAACTTGAAAAGCACAGCCCTGCGTGAAATGATAAAATTGTAAGGGAAATTATAAATATTTTAGCCAGTTGTATATTCTCACATCAATATCTCCCTCACCACATCCAATCCAACACGCATCAGTGCGACCTCGACCAAAAACCGAGAACAATTTAATGCTATGATCGAGGACTGCAAGGTGGGAAAAATTGACATGATCTTTACAAAGTCGATCAGCCGATTTGCCCGCAACACGCTGGACTGCCTGAAATACATCCGCCTGCTGAAAGAGATCAACATTCTGGTTTTCTTTGAAAAGGAGTCCATAAACACGATGGATGAAAAAGGCGAAGTCCTGATAACCATTATGGCATCATTAGCGCAGCAAGAATCGGAGTTGCTCAGCAAGAATACAAAAATGGGTATCCAGTACCGCTTTCAACAGGGGAAAGTGCTGGTGAATCCCGCTGCTTTCTTGATTATAACAAATTCCGTGGTACGGGATTTTTCCGGACTATCTGTAAAACAGAGTGCAACGGTTTTTTAAGGTGTGCATGCGCACGGGGTCTTGCACGTCTAAAATTTCGATATATAGTCATTGCACGCCTGCACGCCATTTTTTGAGTTGGTATTATATATTACCTATACCATACTGTTTTTTACCATGTAAATACAATATCTATGTTTCTATGCTAACATAAAACGATAATAGAATGGATTTTATATCAGGTTACAATAGAAAAAGGTATAAAACTGTTAAAATAAAAGAATAGCGTGAAAACAACCCACCAGATTCAGGAGAGGTAGAAAAAACAACACCAACCTACACGTCAAAAAGGCAATTTTT
>CANQYC010000060.1 GCA_947627945.1 uncultured Clostridia bacterium | reverse complement strand
AGAAGCACCTGACACGACAGAGGCTCCTGATACCACAGAAGCACCTGACACGACAGAGGCTCCTGATACCACAGAGGCACCTGACACGACAGAGGCTCCTGATACCACAGAGGCACCTGACACAACACAGGCTCCTGATACCACAGAGGCACCTGACACGACAGAGGCTCCTGATACCACAGAAGCACCTGACACGACAGAGGCTCCTGATACCACAGAAGCACCTGACACGACAGAGGCTCCTGATACCACAGAGGATACAGAGCCGATCATTCCGACATCTCCGACAGATGTAGATCCGACCGCTCCGACAGGTGAGCCCGGTCCGGATGACTACAACTACAGAGTGAAGCTGACGATCGACAAGACGACAGCAAAGATCGGTGAGAAGGATGTAGCAGTCAATATTACCATTGACGACTACTCCGCAGCAGACATCAATGAGATCTTCAGCTACATTGCTCAGCTCGAGATCAACAACAGACTGACATTCAAGAAGATCGACACAGAGTATCTTGACCAGTACCTCATCGCATCCGGCACAGCTCCTACCTTCACCGGTAAGACACTGGACGGCATGATGCAGAATGTTACATTCAGCAGAGATGGTGCTGTCATCCTGACGATGTACTTCGATGTACCGGCAGATGCAAAGAACGGCGATGTATTCGAGATCAACTTCGATGCAGCCGGCACAAATGTGACAGTCCTGAATCCGGACAACACCGAGTCCAATGATGTTTACGAACTCCTTGTAGACGGCAGCATCACGATCGATGATGAGTCCGTACAGCCGGGTGAGGTTTACAACTACGACTTTGATTACTCCGGAAACGGCAGTGACATGTTCTACCTGTCACATGACATCAGACCGTTCAGCGCAAGCGATCTCAATGCAACGGTTACCCGCACGCTGGTACAGACCGGCACAAAGCAGGAGATCAGCATCAGCAAGCTGAACATCACCAGCATCAAGGCTAAGGTCGGCAACAAGGAGTATGCTACTCCGAAGGCTGTCTATGACGCAACAGGCAAGGCATACTGCTATGTTGAACTCGTAGCGACCATCGTAGACAAGGCACCGGACGGTTCCGATGTAACGGCAACAGTGACCATTGGTCATGCTGTGATCGGTGTCAAGGGTGATACCAACCTCGATGGCATCTGCAACGCATCCGACGCTGCTGCGGTTCTGACATTTGCTGCAAAGTATGGTGCAACAGGCGATGCGAAACTGAATCCGAAGGATCCGAATCCGTCGTTTAAGGTTTCCAAGACCACACTCGAGAACTTCGCATACTTCCTGTCTGATACAGACGGCGAGTCTATGGATCATGGTAAGACCACTGCTGCTGGTGCCGCAAACTCCGCACTCAACGCAAGCGATGCTGCAAATCAGCTGACCTATGCTGCGATCTACGGTTCTAACGGCGACTGCAACTGGGCAAGTCAGGTCCTCAAGGACAAGAACCTGCCGAAGTTCACCAATGCGATCCGTCAGTATGAGAAGTCCCAGAAGAACAAGTAAGGATATTGCCTGACGGCTATCCGACACAAATACGACGCCCATCTTCGGATGGGCGTCGTTTCATGACAAAAGCAGGTAACAAAAGGAGAAGAAAATGGAAGAGAAAGGATTTCGGAGGACGCTGTACCGGCAGCTATTCTCGATCGTCACGCCCATTGCGATCCAGTATCTGATGTCCTCACTGGTGACGGCATCGGATGCGTTCATGCTCGGGCTGTACAAAAGTCAGGATGATCAGGCAGCAGCATCACTTGCAGGGCAGGTCGCCTTTGTGTGCAGTTTGTTTTATAATGCATTTATCAGCGGCTGCAATGTTCTGGCGGCGCAGTACTGGAAAAAGGGCGACCGTTCGACCGTCGAACAGGTGCTTGCCATCACCATGCGCTATGCACTGGTGGTGGGCGGCGTGTTCTCACTGGCATCGTTTCTGATCCCGGAACAGCTCATGCGCATTTTCACGACGGATCCGGAGGTCATTGCCCCCGGCGTCGCCTACCTGCGGACGGTGGCACTGTCCCACATTCTGACGGGCTTTTCGCAGGTGTACTTCGGCATCATGAAAGTCTGCGACAATGCACGGGCAAGCTCGGTGATCGCCTCGGTATCGGTGCTTCTGAACATCCTGCTCAACTGGCTTCTCATCTTCGGCGTCTGGTGTTTCCCGGAAATGGGGATCACCGGTGCTGCCATCGCAACGGTCATCGCACGCATCTTTGAAGTGACGTGCTGCTTCATCTTCATGGCAAGGGGCGGCTGCATCCCGTTACAGGTGCGGAAGATGCTGCGCCGCAGCGGTGTGCTGGGGCATGACTATCTGCATTACATGATGCCCATACTGATCAACCAGCTTGGCTGGGGCTGCGGCGTGACCATGTATTCCGTCATCATGGGGCATCTCGGTTCGGATGCCACGGCAGCCAACTCCATCGCCGGCATCGTCAGGAGCATGATCGCCAGTCTTTGCTGGGGCATCGCTGCGGGCGTGGGCATCCTCATCGGCGGCATGCTCGGCAGGGGAGAACTGGAGCGGGCAAGGAAAGCGGGCGGCAGTTTTGTGCGCTTTTCGATCTACATCGGCATCGCATCCGGGCTTGTGATCTTAGCACTGACGCCATTCGTGGTGCATATCGTCAAACTGGAGCCAGTTGCAAAGGGCTATCTGAAATACATGATGTGGATGGCGGCGTATTATATCATCGGCAACTCACTGAATTCCACGGTCATCACAGGCATTTTCCCGGCAGGCGGCGACACACGCTTTGGCATGGTCTGCGATTGTGTGACGCTCTGGTGTGTGGTGGTGCCGTTGGGACTGCTGGCGGCGTTCGTGTTCCATCTGCCCGTGCTGGCGGTGGCATTTATCCTGACATTGGATGAGTTTGTCAAGCTCCCGGCGGTGTATCGCCATTATATGAAATTCCGGTGGCTGCGGAACATCACGAGGGAACAGGCGGAGCTATAGGACATCCGGAATACTTCTGATCTTACAAAAAAAGCTCCCTCCCCCAACCAATGGGGGAGGGAGCTTGTCATTCACATCGTCTCCGGGCAGTCGATCTTCAGCAACGCCATTGCATTGCGCAGTGTCTGCCGCACAGCACGGCAGATCGCCGTGCGGGATGCACGAAGCTCCGGTGTCTCCGCATTTTTCACGCTGCATGCATCATAGAATTTATGGAACAGCGTTGCCAGCGTGATGGCATATTTCGTGACACGGGACGGATCATATGCCTTTGCCGCTGCCACCAGCATTTCCGGAAATTCGGCAAGATGGCGGATGACCTCCGTCTCCTGCGGCGTGTCGCCGGGTGCGGCAAATTCCTCCGTATACAGCCCCTCCTGTTTCAGATTGCGCAGGATGCTGCAAATGCGGGCATGGGCGTACTGAACATAGTACACCGGGTTCTGGGAGGACTTTTCCACTGCCAGATCGAGATCAAATTCAAAATGCGAATTTGCCTCCCGCATGTTGAAAAAGAACCGTGCCGCATCGAGCGGGATGTCCTCAAGGAGCGTCACCAGCCCGATCGCCTTGCCGCTGCGCTTCGAGAGCTTTGCGACCTCTCCGCCCCGCATCAGGATGACCATCTGCATCAGCACCACATCGAGCCGGGAAGTATCTGCACCGAGTGCCGTCAGTGCCGCTTTCAGGCGGGGTACATAGCCATGATGGTCTGCGCCCAGCACATTGATCGCCTTGTCAAACCCTCTTGTCACCAGCTTGTCGATGTGGTAGGCGATGTCCGGGACAATGTACGTCGGTATCCCGTTCGCACGGACAAGGACAAAATCCTTGTCTGCGCCGAACTGCTCCGCACGGAACCAGATGGCACCGTCCTGCTCATAGGTGAAGCCCTTTTCGGTGAGCTGCCGCACGACCTCTGCGACACTGCCATTGGCATGGAGCGTGGATTCCCGGTACCAGTTGTCATACTCCACACGATAGCTGCGCAGGTCACGCTCCAGCCCTGCGATGTTCTTCGGAAGTGCCCATGCCACGAGCGCATCCCGGCGGGTCTTGCTGTCTGCCTGTGCATAGGCATCCCCGTTTTCCTTGTAGAATGCGGCAGCGTGGTCGGTGATGTCCTGCCCCTGATAGGCGTCTTCCGGCATGGCGATGTCCTGTCCGCAGCACTGGAGATAGCGCACTTCGAGGGATGTTGCAAATTTTTCGATCTGGTTGCCGGCATCGTTGACATAGAACTCCCGTTCCACCTGCCAGCCTGTCCATTCGAGCAGAGAAGCGATGCCGTCACCGAGGGCAGCACCTCTTGCATTGCCCACATGCATCGGACCTGTGGGATTGGCGGAGACAAACTCCACCAGTGCCCGCTTGCCTTTGCCGCTGTCGGATCTGCCATATGCCTCCTGTTCGGAAAGCACCGCCTGCACCGTGTCCGCAAACCATTTGCGGTGGAGGAAGAAATTCATGAAGCCGGGACCTGCGATCTCCACCCGTGCAAAATAGGTACCCTCTAAAAACAGAGCCTCCGAGAGAAGCTCAGCGATGCTGCGTGGCGGCATATGCAGAGCCTTGGCGGATGCCATGGCGATGTTCGTGGCAAAATCGCCCCGGGACTTGTCCGCCGGGACTTCGATATGGAAAGCCGGCAGCGGTTCTGCGGGCAGTTTTCCCTCTGCGACCAGTCTGCCCAGTGCCGAGAGCAGCAGCTCCCGCAGCTGCGTCCGGGCAAGCTCCATCATATTTGTCATATGTCAGACCTCCTGTATTTTCTGTTTCGGGGATGTCATTTGCTGCACACGGATGCGGATCTCATTGTCGGTGAGCTGTGCCGAGCCGGCATCCACAGTATAGCGCATCGCTAAGACGCCGCCCTCATCCGACAGACCATTGCGGAGCCATGCCGCCTCGACACCGATGGTAAAACTCCCGAAAGGCGTCTCATAGTGGCAGAAGTGCTTCTTCCCGTCTTGTATGATGAGATGTGTCTTGTAGGGACCCGTCCGGATGATGGAGACGGCATTGTCCTCTGAAATGCGTATCTCTGTCTGCGAACCATCCATGCCGGTCGCCTCGGATTCCGCATAGGCGATCACCATGTCGCCGCCACAGCTGCGGAAATATGCCACTTCGGTATCGAGAACGGATTCCGTTGTCTCAGTATCATACTGGATGCTGACCATCCGCATCGTCCATTTATCTTTCATGAAACTCCTTTCACAGCCGGTCAGATGCGGCTGCTGAACACCTGTCCACGGGCAGCGTCCTCTAAGAAATGCCGGGCATTGTCCCGGAACATGGAGACGCTGTCACTCACATAATAGACATTACGCCCCGGTTCGGTGCTGTCAGTCAGCAGATCCGCTTCCTCAAGGCATTGCTTTGCATACTTTGCCGTTTCCTCTCCGGCGGAGATCAGCGTCACGCCCTCGCCCATGACATCCGCAATAATATCCCGGATGATGGGATAGTGCGTGCAGCCGAGGATGAGCGTGTCTGCGTCTGCGTTCCGGATGGGGGCAAGGTACTCCTCCGCCGCCAGCCGGGTGATCTGGTTATGGCGGTCGGTATAGCCGTACTCCACCAGATGGACAAACAGCGGGCATGCCATGGCGGTCACGTCCACGGCACTGCTGATGGTGTGCAGGGCATGTTCATAGCTGCCGCTGCGGATGGTGGCAGGCGTGCCGATCACGCCGATGCGGTTGTTCCGGGTGGCGGCACAGGCAGCCCTTGCCGCCGGATAGACCACCCCGGTAAAGGGCATATCGTCCACGGGGGAATTTGCCCCCAAGATAGAGCTGACAGTGCCGCAGGCGGCGATGATCATTTTCACAGGATGGCGGCGGAGAAATGCCACATCCTCCCTTGCATAGCGCAGTACCGTTTCCCGGCTGCGGGTGCCGTAGGGGATGCGGGCGGTGTCGCCGAAGTAGATGATGTTCTCATTTGGCAGGATCCGGTTCAGTTCCTTGACGGCAGTCAGTCCGCCAAGTCCGGAATCGAACACGCCGATGGCATTCTGGTTCATAGGGTGCCTCCTGAAAGCACGGGACTGCCGGAGCATTTGCCCCGGCAGCGGTCGTTATTCTGCCATGCCGGCGGGAGCGTCAGCAGGCTCTGTCGTTGTTGTCGAGTGCCTGTTCGATGAGCTTGTCGATCAGGTAGGACGGCTTCATGCCGAGGTGGCGCATCAGCTTGGGATACATGCTGATGGCAGTGAAGCCGGGCATCGTATTGATCTCGTTGAGGATGATCTCATTCTGGGGCGTGAGGAAGAAGTCCACACGGGAAAGTCCCTTGCACCCCATCGTCTTATATGCCCGCAGGGCAATCTGCTGGATCTCCCGGTTCATTTCAAGTGTCAGCTCTGCCGGGATGGAGAGCTGTGAACCGTCCAGTACATATTTTGCATCGAAGTCATAGAATTCCTTGCAGGAGGAGATCTCCCCCACAAACGAGGCAAAGGGGGCATCATAGCCGAACACTGCGACTTCCAGTTCCCTGCCCTCGATGCATTCCTCGACAATGACTTTATCGTCATGGGAGAAGGCGAGCTTGACGGCATCGAGAAGCTGTGCCTCATTATCCGCACGGCTCACGCCGATGGAGGAGCCGGAGTTTGCCGGCTTGACGAATACCGGATACCCCAATGCATCTGCGATCTCACGGCATTTTTCACTCAGGTGGTTCATCTCATGCTCAAGCAGCATGCGCCACTTCGCAGTCCGGATGCCGTTGTGGTCGAGGATGGTGTGTGTGACTGCCTTATCCATGCAGGCAGCGGAGGCAAGCACGCCGCAGCCGACATAGGGGATCTTTGCCAGTTCCAGCAGTCCCTGTATCGTGCCGTCCTCACCGTTCCTGCCGTGCAGCACGGGAAAGACGACATCCACTTTTTTGACAGACACCATGCCGTTTTCGATGGTGATCAGCCCCTTGTGGATGGGATCGGGCGACAGCACAGTCGAAGTGCAGTCGGGGTTCCGTTCCCATTCGCCCGTGGCAATGGCGGAGAGGTCGCCCGGATAATAGAGCCACCTGCCCTTTTTCGTGATACCCACGCAGACAACATCGTACTTTTCCTGTGGTATGTTCTGGATGACATGTGTTGCAGATTTCAGCGATATATCGTGTTCACTGGAAACGCCGCCGAACAATACGGCTACTCTGATCTTTGACATAATGGATCCGCTCCTTTGGGTAACATGTCTCTCTGATGCGCAGAGGTACTCCTACCGATCCTCCTGATACGTCTGCCGGATCTTCAGGGATCAGCATTATCTTCTATTATATCATATTTTTTTCATGACTGCAAGTGTTTTTTGAAATATTATACTTTTCATAAAGATTTTGCCGGGATACAGTGCCTCTTTTGGATAGTATATGCAAAGCATGCACATCTTATGAGAAAAAACTGATGATAGAAATGCCCAAAACCCGCCTCCCGACACCGCAGGCATCGGGAGACGGGCAATTGTATAAAATGGTCAGCTCTGAACGGCACTCGTTTCGTACACATCCGTCTGGGCGGGTGCTTCTGCCGCATCTTCCGGCACGGCTTCTGCCTCTGCTTCGGCGATCTCCTTGCCCAGCAGTTCCGGCAGTTCCATGCCCGCCTGACGGAACAGCTCATTCAGCGGCGGCACGGATTTCATCAGACCGGAAATAAAGCCGGCAGTGGAATTCTTTCCGTCCGCATCCTGTCCGCTGTCCCAGACAGTGACCTTGTCGATCTTGATATTCTTGATCGCCTCCACCTGAATGGAAACGAGATCTTCGAGTTTTTCGGCAATGAGCAGCTTTACTGCCGCATTGGCATCGCCGCCGGCAGCGGCAACGATCTGCCGCATACCCTCTGCCTGACGTGTCAGGATCTCCTGCTGACCCTTTGCCTCCGCCTCCATGCGGGCATAGATGGCGTCCGCCTCACCACGTGCCTTGCGGCGGGTGACTTCTGCCTCGGCTTCGGCGTCGATCTCTGCCTGTTCCTTGGCGATCTCTGCCTTGACGATGACATCTGCCTTCTGGGTCGCCTTCTCCAGCTCGGCACGTGTCAGCTCTGCCTCCTGCTGGGCGGCATAGGATTCCTGCTTCGCCTTTGCAGCCTGTACGGCTTCGGCAGCGGTCGCCTTGCGCAGGGACTCTGCCTCACGTTCACGGCGCACGGCTTCGGATTCTGCCACAGCCACACGGGACATGTTCTCACCCTCGATGGCGGCGGCATTTGCCTTGGCGACTTCGACACGCTGCTCCTGCTGTGCATTTGCCTGACCGATCTCACCGTCACGGTTCTGCTCGGCGACACTGCGCTTGGCATCGTTCACAGCCTTGGCAGCAGCCTCCTTACCGAGGGCATTCAGGTAGCCGGATTCGTCTGTGATGTCCGTTACATTGACGTTGATCAGCCGCAGACCGATCTTTTTCAGCTCGATCTCCACATTCTTGGAGACGGCGACCAGAAACTTATCACGGTCGGCATTGATCTCCTCAATGTCCATCGTGGCGATGATCAGACGGAGCTGACCGAAGATGATGTCCTTCGCCAGTTCCTGTATCTCCACCAGTTTCAGACCGAGCAGACGCTCTGCGGCGTTCTGCATGACACCCGGCTCGGTGGAGATGCCGACCGTGAACCGGGACGGCACATTGATACGGATATTCTGTTTCGACAGCGCATTGCGCAGGTCGACGTTCATGGAAATGGGCGTCAGGTCAAGATACTGATACGACTGGATGACCGGCACGATAAAGGCAGCACCGCCGTGGATGCACTTGGCACTGCGGGGCAGACCATTCTCATCCGTACCGACTTTACCGTAAACGACCAGGATCTTGTCGGAGGGACATTTCCGGTACCGGGACAGGACGGCAACGAATGCTGCGAACACGACCACGACCAGAACGCAGATGATGAGCAAAATTGCAGGATCGTTCATGATTGTTTTCTCCTTTTCGGTTGAAATGATTTGCGGCGGACACGGTGCTGTGTCCGTCAGGCGTTGGTTTCGGCAGGCTCCACCACCAAGGTGTCCCCGACCACATCGGTCACCAGCACCTGCGTGCCGGTCTCAAGAGGGGTACTGCCGGTATTGACGGCATCAAACTCTCCGAACCGCCCCTGAAGCTGCATAGTGATCTTGCCGCTGCCGCCGTTTTTCGGCGGGATGGTCACATAGACGGATGCCGTTTCGCCGATGGCATTTTTCAGGTTCAGTGCGCCGTTCTCTGCGAGCCGCCGGGACATCTGGACGAGCTTTGCGACCAGCAGCATCATCAGGAAACCGCAGACCGCACCGATGCCGATGCCGAGCGGTACCAGCATCCCCGTGCTGATACAGATGATGGACACCCAGCCGAACACTGCCAGAAAGGTGACGATCGTCTGGAGCGTCAGGAGCTTGAGCGTCCCGAAGTCCGCCGGATTGCCGCCGTCACCCATGTCATGGCTGAGGTCGGTATCGCCGGAATGATCCAGATCGAGATCGAATTGATCCGGTATGTCGGATGCATCCGGCATATCGAAGCTGTCCGGCATGTCAAGCCCGGAGGTGTCGGAGATCTCCACGCCCCCGTCACCATGGCCGCCGAACATGGTCAGCAGCATCTGCAGCACCAAAATGAGCGTTGAGGGGATGGCAATGCAATACAGCACCCGGAGCGTACCGCTCAGCGCAGCCCACCATTCCTGCATAGCCATGCCTCCTTTCTGGTGTAAATTTTATTTACTGAATTTATTCTACCACATTTCGCCCCCGTTGTCAAGGCTTTTTTCAAAAAAATCCACAGCCATCCCGGATTTTTCCGGCGCACCGTTCACCGGATGCCGGCTGCACCCGGTTTGTCGGTTTCCGGCGGGCAGTGTCCCGACATGTGTTTGTTTTGTGAATTTTTTGAAAAAGGGGTTGCAATTTCTGAGAAAGTGTGGTATGATAATAGTAAACAAGGTTTACATCCCGCAGGGGATGCCGAAACGCTGAAGAAAAGGAGCTGACGCAATGGATCATGCAGAGCTTGGAAAGAGACTGAAAGCGGCAAGACTTGCCAAGAAGATGACCCAGAGCGATGTGGTCGGCACATTTATCACCCGGAATATGCTCAGCCAGATCGAAAGCGGCACGGCAACACCTTCTATGAACACATTGGAATACCTTGCCGGTGTGCTGGAGATACCGATGGACAGGCTGTTTGACGACCCGGAGACCGTCCATCCGCCGGGCGGGTTCGCCGTCCTGACGGAGGCGAAGTGCCATCTGCGGGAGCATCGGTATGAGGCGGTGCTTGCCCTTGAGGATGCCTCCGGGCAGGTGGAGGATGAGCTGCATGCCCTGCGGAGCATTGCCGGTCTGGAGCTGGCACGCCGCATCGCTGACAGCGGACAGGCGGAGAATTTGCAGACGGCGGTCATGTATGCAAGAGATGCCGCCAAGGAGGCAATGCTCGGCATTTATGCCAATGCCGACCGTGCCGCACAGGCAAACCAGTTCATCGCCAATGTCGCACAGTATCTGAGTACCTACTACTCCGGTCTGGCACGGGATGGATCCGGTCTGGCAGAGGGCTGAACATGCCCTCCCGCATGCCATGCCCTCTCCGGTCACGGGGAGGACGTGGCAGAATTGTCTGATTTTGTGTCATCTTACGGATCTTTCTATGTTTTTTTGAAAAAACACTTGACAAAGCACTTAAAATATGGTAGAATAAAAGTACCTCTTTGCGGGGGTATTTTTTGTGTGCTTTGATACCTGCCCGCAGCCGAGGGAGGCAAGAACCTAATAAGATCCGCTGCAATCTGCGGAGGAAGTATGGAATCAGGAGGTGCCGATAATGAGAGTGAAAATAACTCTGGCTTGTACGGAATGCAAGCAGCGTAACTACGTTACGAAGAAAAACAAGAAGAACGATCCCGACCGGATCGAAATGACGAAGCATTGCAAGTTCTGCAGAAAGCATACTCTGCACAGAGAAACGAAGTGATCGGAGGCAAGAGCATGGCTAAGGAGAAAGCAGAAAAGGAATCCTTGAAGAAAGCAGACGCTTCTGCTCCGGCAGAATCCAAAAGCACCAAGAAAGCCAAGTCAGAAAAGAAAGCCAAGAAGGACGGCGAGAAGAAAAAGAAGGGCGGGATCCGGAAGTGGTTCCACGATCTGCGCATCGAGTTCAACAATGTGACGTGGCCGACCAAGCAGACGGTCGTCATCAACACCAGCGTCGTTCTGTCTGTTATCGTTGCCGGCAGTGCCTTCATCGGGCTGCTCGACTTCGGATTGATCAAATTGGTGGAATTTCTGATGGGACTGAGCGGGTAAACGCCGTCAGGCGGTAAGGAGGAAAGCATGTCACAAGCGGCAAAATGGTATGTTGTTCACACATACTCAGGGTACGAGAACAAGGTCGTACAGAATATTGAGAAGGTTGTGGAGAATCGTAAGCTGCATGACTTGATCCAGGAAATACTCGTTCCGACCGAGCGTGTTACGGAGATCGTTGACGGAAAGCAGAAGGAAGTCGAGCGGAAGATCTTCCCGGGCTATGTTCTGGTGAAGATGATCTACACGGATGATTCCTGGGCTGTTGTCCGCAATACACGGGGTGTGACCGGTTTTGTCGGACCCGGCTCTGTCCCGACGCCCCTCTCTGAGAGAGAGGTCGCTGCGATGGGCGTTGAGTCCAAGACCACGGTGGAAGTGGATTACAGCGTCGGCGACCGCATTCGTGTGACCGGCACCAATCTGGACGGCTTCACCGGGATCGTGCGCAGCATTGATCTCGAGGGCGGTCAGGTCGAAGTTCTGGTCAACATGTTCGGACGTGATACCCCGACGACGATCGCATTGCATCAGGCTGTCCGGCTTGATGACTGACAAAGGATACCCGGTGTTCGTCCGGGTCAGTGGGAGAGCGGCTCACTGCCGCCCGCCTTTACCACACATTATGGAGGTGCAATATCATGGCACAGAAAGTAGTAGGCTATATTAAGCTTCAGATCCCGGCAGGTAAGGCAACACCTGCTCCGCCGGTCGGCCCTGCACTGGGTCAGCACGGCGTCAACATTATGGCGTTCACAAAGGACTTTAACGAGCGCACCAAGAATGACATCGGTCTGATCATTCCGGTCGTCATCACCGTGTACGCTGACCGTTCCTTTACCTTCATCACCAAGACACCGCCGGCAGCAGTCCTCATCAAGAAGGCGTGCGGCATCGAGAGCGGTTCCGGTGTGCCGAACAAGACCAAGGTGGCAAAGATCACCAAGGCACAGATCCAGCAGATCGCCGAGACCAAGATGAAGGATCTCAATGCAGGTTCCGTGGAGGCTGCAATGAGCATGATCGCAGGTACTGCCCGTTCTATGGGCGTTGTCGTAGAGGGCTAAGTCCCTTGCGGGAGAGGCTGCTCTCCCGGATACGGTGGGAGGAACATTCCGCTAACCGGTATTGCGAAGCAGCATGCCGGTATTACCACTATGTTTAGGAGGAAATTATCATGAAACACGGCAAGAAGTATGTTGATAGCCGCAAGGCAATTGACGGAAATAAACTTTATGAGTCCGTAGAGGCACTTGATCTGGTCTGCAAGAATGCCAAGGCAAAGTTTGATGAGACGGTCGAGGTACACATCCGTCTGGGTGTTGACTCCCGTCATGCTGACCAGCAGGTAAGAGGTGCGGTCGTACTGCCCAACGGCACGGGTAAAAATGTCCGTGTCTGCGTGTTCTGCAAAGAGGACAAGTATGAGGCAGCACAGGCAGCCGGTGCAGATTATGTAGGCGGTCAGGATCTGGTAGACAAGATCATGAAGGAAAACTGGATGGATTTCGACGTGGTCGTTGCGTCTCCGGATATGATGGGTCTGGTCGGCCGTCTGGGTCGTGTGCTTGGTCCGAGAGGACTGATGCCGAACCCGAAGGCAGGTACTGTGACACCTGATGTTGCCAAGGCTGTGACCGATGCTAAGGCAGGTAAGATCGAGTATCGTCTGGACAAGACCAATATCATCCACTGCCCGATCGGCAAGGCTTCCTTTGGTGCAGAGAAGCTCGATCAGAACTTCTCCACGCTCATGGAGGCAGTTGTTAAGGCAAAGCCCGCAGCTGCAAAGGGTACCTATCTGAAGTCCTGCACAGTGACATCGACGATGGGACCGGGTGTTCCGGTGGCAACTGCGAAGTTTGGAGTATAATTTTGGCACGCAGGAAGTGGCAAGCTGTTGATTTGTCCCTGCACGCATGAGAGATCGGGAAACGCCAGCCACCCTGCGGGGGCTGGCTATTGCCCCACCCCCAGCCCCCTCCCCGCCAGCGGCGGGGAGGGGGCTTTTTATG
>CANQYC010000059.1 GCA_947627945.1 uncultured Clostridia bacterium | reverse complement strand
GAAAACAAGATGGGTGTCCTGCCGGAGGGAAAGCTGCTGCTCGGACTGGGATTCTTCGGCGGCAGTGTGGGTGCCCTTGCCGGGATGCAGCTATTCCGGCATAAAACAAAGCACTGGTATTTCTGGGCGGTGAATATTGCCGGACTGCTATGGCAGGCATTGGTGCTGCTATGGCTGCTGAAAGGAGTTTTTCTATGAAGATGTACACGGAGTACCCGCTCCTGCAGCGTGTGCGGGAGGAAAAGACATTCCGCACGCCGAAAAATCTGTTCCTGAAGATCCTGATCTTCTTGGGTGTGTTTTTTGTTGTCTCCTTTGCGGAGGGCTTCGGTTCGGTGCTGTTCATCATGCCCGCACTGATGTCATGGGCAATGGGAAAGGCAGATCCTGAGACTGGACAGCTTCAGATCTCGGATGAGGAAATGAATGCGAAGGTCAATTCGCTGATGGAAGACCCGAGCATGACGGCCATCATGCTCTATGCGACGGTGCTGGGGACTTTGGTGGTACTGCTGTTCTGCCGGTTCGTGGAGGGACGGAAATTCCGGACAATGGGTTTCCGTGCCAAGCATGCCGCCGGACAGTACCTCGGCGGTCTGGTGAGCGGTTTTGTGATGTTCAGTGCTGTGATAGGACTTGCCTTTCTCGGCGGCGGGCTGCAGTGGAACGGCTTCCAGTCTGCGCCGACAGTGGGACTGCTGCTGATCTTTATAGGCTATGTGATCCAGGGGATGAGCGAGGAAGTCATTTTCCGTGGCTATCTGATGACGACAACGATGCGGCATCAGGCAGTATGGGTCGCCATTCTGGTGAATGCGCTCGGCTTTGGTCTGGCGCATTGTGCCAATACCGGCTATTCCCTGCTCGCACAGGTGAATCTGATGCTGTATGCCATCATGATCTCCCTGTACATCCTGCGCACGGACAATCTGTGGGGTGCGTGCGCCATCCACAGCGTGTGGAACTTTGCACAGGGCAATTTCTACGGTCTGCCGGTCAGCGGCATCGACTCCGGTGATTCGATCTTTTCCATGTCCCTTGCGGGTTCGGATCTGGTCAATGGCGGTGCCTTCGGACTGGAGGCAGGACTGCCGACGACCATCGTGATGCTCGTATCCATCACATTGCTGCTGTTCCTGCCGAATCCCTTTGCAAAGAAAAAGACAGACGGATCACAGCCGGAGAGCCAGCCGGAATGAGGACGGCACTGATAACGGGTGCCGCCGGGGGCATCGGCAGTGCCATCGTCCGGGCGTTGGCAGAAAAGGGGTATGTCCCGGTACTGCACTGCTGCCGGAGCATGGCACGGGCGCAGGCAATGGCAGAGGAGCTTGGCGGCTTTGCGGTGCAGGCAGACCTGTCGGAGCCGGAACATGCCGCCGCCTTGGCGCAGGAGGTACTTGCCCGTGCGGGGCGTGTGGATGTACTGGTGAACAATGCGGGACTGTCGGTGTCGGGACTGCTGACGGATATTGACTGTACACGGCGGCAGCAGATCTTTGCCGTGAATGTCATCAGTGCCATGGAACTGACACGGGCACTGCTGCCGCAGATGATCCACCGGAAAGCGGGCTGCATCCTGAACATCAGCTCGATGTGGGGGCAGGTGGGTGCCTCCTGCGAGGTGGATTATTCTGCCGCAAAGGCGGCACTCATCGGCTTTACCAAGGCACTGGCACAGGAGGTCGCACCGAGCGGCATCCGGGTGAACTGCATTGCGCCGGGTGTGATCCGGACGGCAATGCTGGACGGCTATGATGCGCAGACGCTCACGTCCCTCGCAGAGGAAACGCCCCTCCGCCGTCTCGGCACACCGGAGGACATTGCCCGTGCGGCGGCATTTCTCTGCGGCGAAGAGGCGAATTTCATCACCGGACAGGTACTCGGCGTAAACGGCGGATATGTGGTGTAGGGGTGCGCTGCACCCCGTTTTTTCAGGCACTGCCCGGATACCGCTCCCGGAAAAGGGAAATCGTATCAGAAATGTGCAGTTTTTTGTGAAAATCCGCCGCTTCCCTCTTGTATATTTTCTGAAAATGTGGTATAATAAACCTGATTCCCCTTGCTGCTTCGTTCCATCCGGGCGAACTGCCCGTCCAGCAGTCCGGCAAGGCTGCGTGCAGGGATGCATAACAGGAACCAGAAGCAGCTGTATAGCGGACAGATCTGTCCGCAAAAATGATAGGGGACGGCACTATAATCCCATACATTCCAGTGCAGATGGACATTCACGATCATGCCCACCGTCAGCTCAAACGCCGTGATGACAAATGCACCGCAAAGGTACAGCACTGCCGACGGGAGCCGTGGTGCTGCCCGGAATAAGATGCAAAGCAGCATCAGCACGACGCCGCCGGTCAGTGCCATTGTCCAGTGGGTGTAGCCTCTGGCGGCGATCTCGATCAGGGAATACAGAAAAAATCCGATCAGAAACGGGATCATCAGTCTGATAAGCTTCATATAGGTACTCCTTTCTGCGGGAATGTTCCCTATAGGGAGCGTACCCGGAAATGCCGGCATTATACAGACGGCTGCCCCCGAAGATCTCAAGGAGGTCATAAAATTGACACGAAAAAGTGGTATTCTGCTCCATATCTCCAGCCTGCCCTCCCGGTACGGCATCGGGCGCATGGGCAAAGAAGCCTATGCATTTGTGGACTTTCTGAAAAAAAGCGAGACCGCTTACTGGCAGATCCTGCCCCTCTCCCCGACCAGCTACGGCGATTCCCCCTACCAGAGTTTTTCCGTCTATGCGGGGAACCCGTACTTCATTGACTTTGAACTGCTCGAAGCGCAGGGACTGCTGACACATGAGGACTATGCCTCGATGCTGTGGCAGAGGAGTGCGGACAAGATCGACTATGAACTGCTGTACCGGAGCAATATCACCGTTCTGCGCAGAGCCTATGCACGGTTCCGGGAAAAACCGCTGCGGGGCTACAGCACCTTCCGGAATGCCAACCGTGCATGGCTGCCGTCCTATGCCCTGTACATGGCACTCAAGGCGGAGCATGACGGCGCACCGTGGTATGAATGGGAAACGCCCCTTGCGATGCGGGACAAAAAAGCCATTGCAGAAGCGGAGAAACGTCTTGATGAGGAGATTGGTCTGTACTGCTTCATCCAGTTCATCTTTTCCCGTCAGTGGCACGATCTGAAAGCCTATGCCAACCGGAACGGCGTGCAGATCATCGGTGACATGCCGATCTATGTCGCCTATGACAGTGCGGATGTCTGGGTGTCTCCGGAGCTGTTTGCACTCGATGCAGAAAAGAAGCCCGTGGCAGTCGCCGGATGCCCGCCGGATCCGTTCTCTCCCACCGGACAGCTCTGGGGCAATCCGCTCTACGACTGGGCATATCACAAAAAGACCGGCTACCGCTGGTGGATCGACCGGCTGCGCCATGCGGCGGGATTGTATGATGTCGTGCGGATCGACCATTTCCGGGGCTTTGAGAGCTATTATACCATCCCTTACGGCAGTCCTGACGCCGTAAAGGGCAAATGGCGCAAGGGACCGGACAAGCATCTGTTCCTTGCGGCGAAAAAGGAGCTTGGAGAGCTGCACATCATCGCAGAAGATCTCGGCTTCATCACGCCGGCAGTGCGCAAGATGCTCGCTGCACTGGGCTATCCGGGTATGAAGGTGCTGCAGTTCGGCTTTGACAGCGATCCGCAGAATGAGCATCTGCCGCATAATTTTACGTCGCCCCACTGCGTCTGCTATACCGGGACGCATGACAATGAGACGCTGCAGGGCTGGGTGGAGGCGGCGGACAAGAAAACCATCCGCTATGCCAAGCAGTATCTGCGCTGCAAGCGTGCGCAGATCCCCGATGCCATCGTCGCCGCCTGCTGGCAGAGTACGGCAGAGCTTGCCGTCGCACAGATGCAGGACTTTCTGCATGAGGACCGCACCGGCAGGATGAACACGCCGTCCGTACTCGGCGGCAACTGGCAGTACCGGACAAATGCAAGTGACTTTACGCCCGCACTTGCCAAGGAGATCCGGAAGCTCAACCGCACCTACGGCAGAGCGGCTGCCCCCGCAGAGACATCGGTGCCGGTCAGACCCGCACGCAAGACAAAAACCGCAAAAACGGAGGAAACTACATGATGAACTATACAAAGGACACCTTTCTGAACTACCTGAAAGGCGTGCTGGACAAGCCCGCCGCTGAACTGACACCGCAGGAACTGCACAATGCCGTCGGGGAAATGGTGATGCAGCTCCTGACAGAGGACTGGGAGGATGCCCGGCATGCCCACCGCCATACCCGCCATGCCTGCTATTTTTCCATGGAATTCCTGATGGGGCGCAGCGTGTTCAATAATCTGCTGTGTCTCGGGATCTATGACGAAGTGGAACAGGCATTGCAGGAACTGGGCACCTCGCTGTCCGTCATGGAGGAGATCGAGGATGCGGCACTCGGCAACGGCGGTCTGGGACGGCTGGCGGCATGTTTTCTCGACAGTGCCGCAACGCTGGATCTGCCGCTCGATGGCTATGGGATCCGCTACCGGTACGGGCTGTTCAAGCAGAAGATCGAGAACGGTTTCCAGTGCGAGACCGCAGACGACTGGACACGGTTCGGGGATGCATGGTCTGTCCGCCGGGAGGAAGATGCCGTGCTGGTCAGGTACAATGGACTGACGGTGCGTGCGGTGCCGTATGATATGCCGGTCATCGGCTATGGTACCAAACACATCAGCACGCTCCGCCTGTGGCAGGCAGAGCCATTACAGGAATTTGATTTTCAGGCATTCAATGCACAGGACTATCTGGGGGCATGTGCGGAGAAGATCTATGCGGAAAATATCTCCCGCTGCCTGTATCCGAATGACGATACGAACGAGGGCAAGAAACTGCGCTTGCAGCAGCAGTATTTCTTCTGCTCGGCATCTTTGCAGGATCTGCTGAAAAAGCATGAGGAAGATCATGGCACTTTGGATGATCTGGCAGAGCTGCTGACCGTGCAGCTCAATGACACCCATCCGGTGATCTCCATTCCGGAGCTGATACGCCTGCTGATGCAGCGGGGCATCGCCTTTGAAAAAGCGGCAGAGACGGCACAGAAGATCTTCCGCTACACGAACCACACCATCATGGCAGAGGCTCTGGAGAAATGGGATACGGGGCTTGTCAGGGAACTGCTGCCGGAACTGTATAACATCGTCCTGCGCCTGAATGAAATGCTCATTGCGGAGCTGTACCGGAAGGGTGCGGAGAAAGAGGAGATCCGCCGCATGCGCATCATCCAGGACGGCAGGATCCATATGGCACACCTTGCCATCTTCATGGGCAGCTATGTCAACGGCGTGGCAGAGATCCATACCCGCATCCTGAAAGAGAGCGCACTGGCGGACTGGTACAAATACTATCCGGAGCGTTTCCGGAACATGACCAATGGCATCACGCAGCGGCGTTGGCTCGGGCTGTGTGATCCGGAGCTGTCGGCACTGCTGACAGAGCTGCTCGGCTCGGCGGACTGGATGACCGATCTTGACCGTCTGAAAGAGCTGGACAAATACGCTGATGACGATGCGGTGATGACACGCTTCATTGCTGTCAAGACCGCCAGAAAAGAAGCACTTGCGGCATATCTCTACGAACGTGAGACAGACCGGTTTGCGGATGCAGAGAGCTGCCGGCGGTTCCTTGACCCGCAGGGGAGCATCTTTGACATCCAGATCAAGCGGCTGCATGAGTACAAGCGGCAGCTGCTCAATGCCTTCTCGATCCTGTACCTGTACTATGGCATCAAGGACGGCAGTCTTGCGGATCTGCCGCCGGTGACATTCCTCTTTGGCGCAAAGGCAGCACCGGGCTACCGGCGGGCAAAGGCGATCATCCGCTATATCAATGCCATTGCGGACATGATCGCTGCCGACCCGGAGGTCTGCGACAGGATCAAGGTCTTCTTCGTGGCGGATTACAATGTCTCCTATGCGGAAAAGCTCGTGGCAGCGGCAGACATCTCCGAGCAGATCTCGACCGCCGGCACGGAGGCATCCGGTACCGGGAACATGAAACTCATGCTCAACGGTGCCGTGACGCTCGGCACCTATGACGGTGCGAATGTGGAGATCGTGGAAGAAGCCGGAGAGGAGAACAATTACATCTTCGGTGCCCGTGTGGAGGAACTGGCAGAGCGGATGCCGTCCTATGACAGCCGCCGTCTGCTGGCGGAGAATGACCGCATCCGGCAGGTCGTACAGACGCTCATGGACGGGAGCCTCGTGGAGCATGAGGATGTCCGGGAGCTGTACGATGCCCTGACCGAGGGCGCAAGCTGGCATGCACCGGATCACTATTATGTACTGGGCGATCTCCAGAGCTACTGCGATGCCAAGATCCGGGCACTGCGGGACTATCAGGCAGACCGGATGGCATTTGCAAGGAAGCAGTGGCATAATATCTGCCATGCGGGAAAATTCAGCTCCGACAGGACCATCCGGGAGTATGCTGCACAGATCTGGCAGATCGAACCCATACGCTAAGTAGGAAAGAGGGCATTCCCCGTGAATTATGATGTCATTATCGCCGGTGCAGGGGCAGCAGGGCTTTATGCTGCCACCAACCTCCCGGCAGATGCAAAGATCCTCCTGCTCGCCAAGAAAGAGCTGCTGCTCTGCAATACCGCTCTGGCACAGGGAGGGATCGCCGGTGTGTACAACTCCCCGGAGGACAAAACTTCCCTCCATGAGAACGACACCTACATCGCCGGCGGGTTTCAGAACAACCACCGCACCGTCCATATGCTTGTCGAGGAGGCGGCGCAGGACATCGGCAGGATCATCGACCTCGGTGTGCAGTTCGACAAGAAGCCGGACGGCGACTATCACCGCACGCTTGAGGGCGGACACAGCCGCCGGCGCATCTTCCACCATAAGGATGCCACCGGGCGGGAGATCGCAGAAAAGCTCCTTGCCCATGTCAGGACGCTCCCGAATGTGGAGATCCGGGATGCGACAATGCTCTGCGATGTCAAAAAAACAAAGACCGGATTTTCCGCACTGATCTTAGGAGCGGACGGCTATGAGACGGTCAATTCCCATTTCTTCATCATGGCGACGGGTGGCATCGGACGGGTGTATGAATTCACGACCAATTCCGCCATTGCCACCGGGGACGGCATCATGTTTGCCTACAATTTAGGGGCGATGATACGGGGTCTGTCCCTCATCCAGTTCCATCCCACAGCGTTCAACAACCGCCACACTCGGGAGTGTTTCCTCATCTCGGAAGCCGTCCGGGGCGAGGGTGCCTACCTGCTCAACTGCGACGGGGAACGCTTCATGCACCGCTATGATGACCGGCTGGAGCTGGCACCGAGGGATGTGGTGTCGAATGCCATCGTCCTCGAAAGCCGACGTACCGGCTCGGATGAGTTCTTTCTGGACATCACCCATAAGGATCCGGAGGAAGTGAAGAAACGCTTCCCCATGATCTATCAGAACCTGCTCGATCAGGGCTACGACATGACGACGGACAGGATCCCGGTCTACCCCTGTCAGCATTATCTCATGGGCGGCATTCAGGTGGATCCCGATTCCCGCACAAAGGTGCCGGGACTGTATGCCTGCGGTGAATGCTCGAACACGGGCGTTCACGGCAACAACCGCCTTGCGAGCAATTCGCTGCTTGAGGCACTGGTCTTCTCCCGCCATGCAGCACAGGACATCGCCCGGCGGCTGCGTCAGGAGACGGACTTTGACACGGTTGAGTTCGATCCCCGTGCCGATGCGCCGTGCATCCCGCACGGCATCCGCACGGAGCTGCGGCATATTTTGCAGGAGAGCTATTTTGTCATTCCGGACGGGGAGAAGATCAAACAGAATTTTGGCAGGGTCTGCGGGCTGCTCCGTGAGCTGGAGGACGGAAATTACCGGATCGATCCCAACTATGTGGAAGCCCGTGCCACTGCAACCATTGCGTTCCTCATCCTGAATGAGGCACTTGTCGAAGAGAAAGGAGTCTGACATGCTGTTACAGAGCTATGTTGACGGGCTGATCTGCACCGCACTGGAAGAGGACATCCATTTTGTGGATGTGACAACGGACTATCTGCTGCCTGACGGGCATACGAGCAGTGCATACTACCTTGCCAAGGCAGACGGCGTGGTCTGTGGCATGGAGATCGCCGCACGGGTATTTGAACTTGTCGGCGGCGGCGTGACATTCGATGCAAAGGTCAGGGACGGCGATGCCGTGAAGAAAGGGGATATCCTTGCCACCATGCAGGGGGATACCAAGACGCTGCTCAAGGGCGAGCGCACCGCACTGAACCTGCTCCAGCACCTCTCCGGTATTGCGACGGCAACGGCACGCTGTGTCGCACTGGTGCAGGGCACACGGGCACAGATCACGGACACCCGCAAAACCCTCCCCGGACTGCGGCGGCTGCAAAAATATGCCGTCACGGTCGGCGGCGGCAAGAATCACCGCTATAACCTGTCCGAGGGTGCGATGCTCAAGGACAATCACATTGATGTGTACGGGGGCATTGCTCCGGCAGTCGAAGCCCTGCGGAAAAAGGTAGGGCATATGACCAAGATCGAGGTCGAAGTGCGCAACATGGCAGAATTGCAGGAGGCACTTGATGCAAAGTGCGAGATCATCATGCTGGATAATATGAGCTGCGAGGAGATGGCAGAAGCCGTACGCATCACGGACGGGCGTGCGCTGCTCGAAGCATCCGGCAACATCACAGAGGAAAACATCGCACAGGTCGCTGCAACGGGTGTGGACATCATCTCCCTCGGGGCATTGACACATTCGGTGAAATGCTTTGACATTTCCATGCGATTCGACAAATAAGAGAGGAGAACGATCATGAAAAGATCATGGATACCGGCACTTTGCCTTTGTCTTGCCCTGTTCACCGGCTGTGATGCAGGAACGGACAGCAGCATGGGCAGTGCGGATGTCAGCAGTTCTGACAGCATCTCATCCGATGCGTCCGGCAGCGACACCAGCAGTACTGCCGACAGCACCGGAAACAGTGACGGGAGCAGTACCGGGAGCAGTGCAGACAGCAGCGGGAACGGTACGAACAGCAGCAGTGCTGACGGCAGCGATGCGCCGCCCGTGGCTGCCACACAGGCAGATCCGGCAAATTCAGAAAAGCTGCTGCATATCACGGTGGAGGATGTAAAGATCAGCCGCAGCGAGCTGGCAGCATCGGACTACACTGTCCCTGTCCTGATCACACTTGACAAGAATCCGGGCATCACCTATTCCGAATGGGGGCTGTATGTGGACGGCAAGTGTACGTTCACTGCCAATAAAGATACCACGGTCTTTCATCCGGAATTCTATATCAACGATGAGAAGCATTTCATCTGGACGGCGTGGATGTCCTCGAGCATCGACACCAGCACCGGCACCATGCTCGAATTGCAGGTGAAGCTGCCGATGGATGCTGCACCGGGCAGCCACTATCCCATCACCTATGCGGATACCTCACAGGCAAACAAACCCCACCTCTGGCAGGGTGATTCCGACTGGGCAACGCTCGGCAATGTGGACTGGACGGACGGCGGCATTACGGTGACAGACTGACGCATGCTATGCCCCCGCAGGGCTTAATGTTTTATTAAGATTGCGCCGGAGGAATTCCCTTGCCTGTGAAAATATGTTATACTATTTTCAGCAGATCCTATGAAAGGAGACTTTGCAACATGGTACGACCGTATTATATGAACCGGGAGCTTTCGTGGATCCGGTTCAATATCAGGGTACTGGAGGAGGCGGAGGATCCCGCTGTGCCGCTGCTGGAGCAGCTGAGCTTCTCTGCCATCTACCAGAGCAATCTCGATGAATTTGTACAGGTGCGGGTCGGGACGATGCTTGACAGAAAGAAAAACGACCCCAAAAAGCGGGACTCCCGCAGCGGCATGAAGCCCAAGGCACAGCTCAAGGCAATGCTGGGGGAGATCAGCGCATTGCTGCCCCGCAAGGACAGGGCATACTTCCATACGATGGAGCAGCTGCGCAGCTACGGCATTGAGCATATCACCTTTGCGGACGCCTCTGAGGAGGAGCAGCGTTATCTCGAACAGTATTTCAAGCGGGAAGTCAAGCCGCTGCTGTCCCCGATCATCATCGACAAACGGCAGCCGTTTCCCTTCCTGCGGAACAAGGAACTGTATGTCGCTGTGCAGCTGTCTGCAAGATCCGGCGTGAAGCTCGGTATCATCCCCGTGATGCCTGTCGGGCGGGTCGTCCGGCTCGGACGGACGGGCAGATTCATTTTGCTCGAAGATCTGATCCTGCATTTTGCCCCGCAGGCATTCAAGAGCTATCATGTACTGGATGCGGCGGTGCTGCGTGTCACCCGCAGCGGTGTGATCGAATTTTCAGGTTCGGCGGCGGATGAGGGCACGGATCTCCGTGATCTCATGGAGGAACAGATCCAGAAACGCCGCAAGCGTGAGCCGGTGCGCCTCCAGATGAACAGCAGCCTCAGCCCGGAGGCGATGGAATATCTGCTCAAAAAACTCGGACTGAAAAAATCACAGCTCTTTTTTGAGGAAACACCGCTCGACCTGTCCTTTGTCTATAAACTGGCAGACTTCAACGATGCCCCGGAACTGCGCTTTCCGGTGCAGCGTCCGCAGCATCGGGCGGATATTTCCGCAAGAGAGCCGATGATACACCAGATCATGAAGCGGGACATCCTGCTGAGCTATCCGTATGAATCCATCACGCCCTTCCTGCGTCTGCTCGATGAGGCAGCACTGGATCCGGATGTGGCATCCATCAAGATCACCCTTTACCGTGTGGCAGCCAACAGCCGTGTCGTGGAGGCACTCTGTCAGGCGGCGGAAAACGGCAAGGAAGTACTCGTGCTTGTGGAACTGCGGGCACGCTTTGATGAGGAAAACAATATCCTCTGGGCAAGACGGCTCGAAGATGCCGGGTGTACGGTCATCTACGGACCGCACAACATGAAGGTGCATTCCAAGCTGCTGCTCATCACCCTGCGGACGGACAGCGGCGTGCAGCATATCGTGCAGATCGGCACGGGCAATTATAATGAAAAAACGGCACGGATCTATACAGACCTGTGCCTGATGACCGCAGATCCGGAGATCGCTGCGGATGCACGGCATGTGTTCGATGCACTTTCTACGGACAGTCTTGTGGAACAGACCGGGCAGCTCCTTGTGGCACCGCTCTGCCTGCGCAATCGTCTGCTCGCCATGCTCGAACATGAGATACGCCTCGCAGAACAGGGGCAGCCTGCCTATTTTGCTGCCAAGGTCAATTCCATCAGCGACAAGGGCATCATGGATAAGCTCTGTGAGGCGTCCCAGGCGGGCGTGAAGATCGAACTGGTCGTGCGGGGCATCTGCTGCCTGAAACCGGGCGTGCCGGGAGAGACGGACAACATCCGCATTGTCAGCATTGTCGGACGTTACCTCGAACATAGCCGCATTTATATTTTCGGGACGCCAGAACGCAGGCGTGTGTACATCAGCTCGGCGGATCTCATGACACGCAATACCATCCACCGTGTGGAAGTGGGCGCACCGCTGCGGGATTCTGCACTGGCAGCACAGGCGGCAGAGCTGGTGCAGCTATGCCTTGCGGATAACGTCAAGGCACGGGAAGGACAGCCGGACGGCAGCTTTGTGCGCCTGACACCTGCGGCGGGTGAAACACCTGTCTGTGCGCAGGAGATCCAGTATGAACGTGCCGCACAGGCTGCATCACGAAAGGAGTAATCTGTGGAGGAGCCTTTTTTTGATCCCAAGCACGGAACATGGAAAGAGCGGGCAAACATAGCCCTGTGGACATTTCTGACCGTTGCGGCGATCATACTGTTCTACTATCTGCTGAAATATCTGGGGAATATCTCTGTCTTTATCGGCACGATACTCTCCGGCATCAGCCCGGTGCTGTGGGGACTGGTCTTTGCATATCTGCTCGATCCGATCGCCCGGTTCTATGAACGCAATCTGAAAGAATTGGTGGGGGCTGCACGTGCCGAAAAATTTACGGGGCGCATCCGGGCGGTATCCGCCGTACTGACGCTGCTGACGGCGATCATCTTCATCACACTGCTGATCTGGCTGGTGGTGCCGGAGATCTCCAACAGCATCACGGGACTTGTCAAGGAACTGCCCTCCCAGATCGAGCGGCTGAGCGATCAGCTGCAGAACAAGACATTCTTTGACGACAAGACCACCCTCGGTGCGTATGCGAATAGTACCATTCTTGAGGGACTGCGGTCGGCAGAGGAGTGGTTCCGGTCGGATCTTCCGTCACAGGCAAATCTGCTGTTCAGCTATCTGTACACAGGTGCCAAGGGCGTGTTCAATGTTGTGTATAACCTCGTCATCGGGCTGATCCTGTCGGTGTACATCACCATTGACAAGGAGCGGCTGATGCGGCAGATCAGTCAGCTCGTGTACAGCATTTTCCCGAAGAATACGACAGTGACGCTCCGCCGGATGTTCCACAGGGGCAACCGGAAGCTCAACGGTGCCATCCGTGGGAAGATGGTCGATTCGCTCATCATCGGGATGATCTGCTTCATTTTGCTGACATTCATGAACCTGATGCCATGGTTCAATTACCCGTACCCGGTGCTGCTTGCGGTGATCGTGGGCGTGACGAATGTGGTGCCTTTCTTCGGTCCCTTTGTCGGCGGGTTCATCACGGGCGTGCTGGTGCTGTTTGAGGATCCCCGGATGACGATCCCCTATGTGATCCTGATCGTGGTATTGCAGCAGTTTGACTGCAACTTTCTCGATCCGCACATTGTGGGCGGATCCATCGGACTGCGGCCATTCTGGTCGATCTTTGCCTGCCTGCTCGGCAGCAGTATCTTGGGCGTGCCGGGATTCATCATCGGTCCCCCGGTGGTGGCATTCATCTATGAGATCGTCAGCGAATGGACAGAGGAACGTCTCCGTGCAAAGCATCTTGAAACGATGTTTGACATTCCCTCCGAGCCGGCTGCCGAGGAGACCGCCACGGAAAAACAGGCGGAGACCCGGCGCATCGGAGACCTTTTGCAGGCACGGAAGCAGAAGGGGAATAAGGGAAAGTGAGATCGGTTTTGGTGTGGGGGCTTGAAAAATTGTTGCGGGGTACTTGACAAATCGGAGTAGATGTGATATAATGAAAGAAAGAGTACGCCGGGTAGACGGCTGCTCCCGTAAAACGGTTGAAGAAATAACCGCCTTAAGTGAAGCTACGGGCGGTTATTTCCTTTTATTATCATTATGTACATCGTACATTATTTTGTAGATTGCAGTGAGCTGATAAGCTGCTGCGATGATCTTAAAAATAAGTCCAATGACCATAGTGCGTCACTCCCTTCCGGGAGCAGGATTCGCCGCCTACCGTTCTCCGGTGTACTCTTTGTTTATTATATCATATATTCCGACATTTGTCAACACATATTTTCGACAGCTATTTTTATACTTCCTTGACATGCTATATATTTCTATTTTTAGAAATATATAGCAATTTTTATGTTTTCAAAACCCTCCTTGTATATTTATCTATAAGGAGGTTTTCGCTATGAAAACAAGAAAGAACGTCAAGGGCTT
>CANQYC010000058.1 GCA_947627945.1 uncultured Clostridia bacterium | reverse complement strand
GTCATTGCCATCAACGGCAGCAGCCCTGCCTTTATCTATCTCTTTGCCAAGGCATTCGTGGAGTATGCCGTCAAGGAGGGCATTGACGGACAGGCAGCACTGACGCTGTTTGCACAGAGCCTCATCGGCAGTGCCCGCATGCTCACAGACTCCGGCAATACGGTAGATGAGCTGATCCGGATGGTCTCCTCCCCCGGCGGCACGACCCTCGCAGGACTGGATGAACTGTACAAGGGGAACCTGACGCAGATCGTGGACAATGCCTGCACCGCCTGCACACGGCGGGCATACGAGCTTTCCAAGTAATAAGATCCGGCAGATGCGCCATCAAGATCCAGAGGATCGGTATACGTCACGCATAGTTTTCCTCCGGCGCACATATACTTCACCAAGGAGTTGATGTGCATGAAACGAGGGACGAGCCGCAGCTTTGTACTCCCGGTAACAGCGGTGTGCATCGGTGTTGCGGCAGGCAGCATCCTCCGGATGTACTGCCCGGCATGGGATATCTGGGAGGAACTGCTGTTCCGGCAGGGACTGTGGGTCACGGGCGGCAGCTTCGGCGGACTGCTGTTCCGGTGCAGTGCCGGGGTGCTGTTCTGGACGGCAGTGCTGGCAGCACTGGGGCTTTCCGTTGTTGGCACACCGGCGGCACTGGCAGTGATGGGACTGCGGGGCGCAGCGGTGGGTGCGGTGCTGGCAGAACTGTATGCCGGACAGGGCATCCGGGGCGTACTGGCGGCATTGCTGTTTGTGGTGCCGTATGCGCTGGCGGAGACATTTCTGCTGCTGCTGGCGGCAAGGGAGACCATCCGGTGTACCGGACAGCTCCGGGCATGTCTCATGGGCAGGGAGGACGAGCCTTTCTCTGCAAGGCTGTATGCGCTGCGCTTCGGGATCCTGCTGTTTCTGATGACGGGCGTCGCACTGGTGCAGACGGTGTGGATGCTGTATGCCTACCCGTTCTGGAACGTGGGCACGAACAGATAGCCGCATGCATATGAAACCAAAATGAAAGGATAACAATATGGCATTGTTTGGAAACTATGAAAAGACAGGTGCCGGGATCGCCAAGGATGCACCAAAGAAAAAACCATTTTTCCGCTTCTGGGAGCTGGTCGGCGGCAAGTTCTGGAAGCTGCTCGAGCTGAATCTTCTGATGATGCTCACATTTCTGCCGCTGGTGCTGATCTATGCGGTCATCCTGCTGCTCGGACAGTCGGAGACACAGCTTGCCATCGGGCTGATCCTTGTGCTGCTGCTTCTGTTTGCCGTGCTGCTCGGTCCCTCTGTCGCAGCGTCCACGCAGATCCTGCGCAATTTCATACGGGAGAAGCCGTGCTTTTTGCTGAAGACCTACTTTCGGACATTCCGCAGCAGTTTCCGTCAGGCATGCCCGCTCGGACTGATCGACCTGCTCGTACTCAGCTCCGCAGGCAGCAGCTTTGTCGTCTACCCTGCGGTGATGGGGCAGCTCCATGAGACGAACACCAACGAGACCGCTGCGGCATTTATCCTGTTCATCGTCACGCTGAGCATCTCTCTGGTGGTGCTGATGGCAAGTGCCTATGCCTATCTGATGATCGTTTCCACAGAGCTGAAACTGCTGCAGATCATCAAGAATGCCCTTGCGCTCTGTTTCCTTGCCCTGTGGCGCAATCTGCTGACACTGGTGATCAGTGCAGCGGTACTGGCGGTCTTCCTGCTGCTGACATGGTATATCCCAGCCGTGATGCTGGTGCTGTGGCTCTTTATGCCGGTATCCTTCATCGGCTTTATCGTCGTGTTCAACTGCTATCCGGTGGTGCAGAAGTATGTCATCAACCCGTACTATACCCAGCGGGGCGAGGTCAATCCGGAACTCGTCGCAGCAGAGGATGCGAGCGTATTCGTCGACAGGGGCGGCAAGGAGACACCCTCCACGCCCCGGAAGAAGCCGCAGAGCAGGAACAAAGGCTCAAGAGGCAGGACAATTTCCTGAAAATCGAAAGAAATTTTGAAAAAACACTTTACAAATCCGGTGAGATGTGGTATAATAGGCTATGTGCCGTGTACTTGGAATGGGGGTCACGCCCTGAAATGGGAATTTTACCTGCCCCACTCTATGTTACGGACAATCTTAGATCAAAGAGGTGAAAGTAACATGCTGCGTAAGGAAGAGAAAACAGCTGTCATCGAGAGCAACCGCACCCATGAGAACGATACCGGTTCTCCGGAGGTGCAGATCGCGATCCTGACCCGTCGTATCAACGATCTGACAGAGCATCTGAAGGTACACAAGAAGGATCACCACTCGAGGAGAGGCATGCTGAAGATGATCGGTAGAAGAAGAAATCTGCTTGCCTATCTGAAGAAGAAGGACATCAACAGATACCGTGCCATCATCGCAAAGCTCGGCATCCGTAAGTAAGGTAACACGCCGGAAGGCAGCGGGTAGTCCCTCTGCCTTCTTCTGCGTATCCGAATCCAGAAAGTACTGCGTCAGCAGCGGTTTATTAGCATCTGACCGTACCCCGTGAAAGAGTTTCTCTCCGGGGCAGGGTTTTTTGCTAAAACGCTGCCTGACACAAAGGAGGAACGTTTATGTTTGAAAATTACAGAAAATTTGAGACCACCTATGCCGGCAGACCTCTGGTCGTGGAGACCGGCAAGACCTGCGAGCTTGCCAACGGCAGCTGCTGGGTGCGCTACGGCGAGACCACGGTGATGGCAAATGTCACCGCCAGTGCAAAGCCCCGTGAGGGTATCGACTTCTTCCCGCTGTCTGTGGACTACGAGGAGCGTCTCTACTCTGTCGGCAGGATCCCCGGCTCCTTCACCAAGCGTGAGGGCAAGCCCAGTGAAAAGGCAATTCTGACATCCCGTATGGTCGATCGTCCCATCCGTCCGCTGTTCCCCAAGGATATGCGCAACGATGTGTCCGTGGTCATGACGGTGCTGTCCGTTGATCCGGACTGCTCTCCGGAGATCGCCGGGATGATCGCCACTTCCATTGCCATTTCCATTTCTGATATCCCGTGGAATGGTCCCATCGCCGGCATCAGCGTGGGACTGGTGGACGGTGAGATCGTCCTCAATCCGACCCGTGAGCAGAGAGCGCACAACGACCTGAACCTGACCGTTGCCGGCAGTGCCGAGAAGATCGTCATGATCGAGGCAGGTGCCAATGAGGTCGATGAAAAGACCATGCTTCAGGCGATCCTGACCGGACATGAGGAGATCAAGAAAATGGTCGCCTTTATCGCCGACATCCAGAAGCAGATCGGCAAGGAGAAGTTTGCCTTTGAGTCGCAGGAGATCCCGCATGAGATGTTCGATGCCGTGGAGGCTCTGGTCGGCGAAAAGGTCAAGGCAGCTCTGGACACCAATGACAAGAATGTCCGTGATGCCCGCATGAAGCCCATCACCGATGAAGTGCATGAGACATTCGATGCACAGTACGGTGAGGATGCTGCGGCAAAGCTCGATGAATGCCTGTATAAGCTCCAGAAGAAGATCGTCCGCAACTGGCTCTACAACGGCAAGCGTGTCGATGGCAGAGGTATCGATGAGATCCGTCCGCTCGCAGCAGAGGTCGATGTCATCCCCCGTGTACACGGTTCCGGTCTGTTCACCAGAGGACAGACACAGGTGCTGACCATCGCAACATTGGGACCTGTGAGCGATTCCCAGAAGATCGACGGTCTTGATGAAGAGACATCCAAGCGGTATATGCACCAGTACAACTTCCCGTCCTACTCTGTCGGTGAGACCAAGCCTTCAAGAGGTCCCGGCAGACGTGAGATCGGTCATGGTGCGCTGGCAGAAAAGGCACTCGTGCCGGTGCTGCCGAGCGTGGAGGAATTCCCCTATGCGATCCGTATGGTATCCGAGGTACTCAGTTCCAACGGCTCCACTTCACAGGGTTCCATCTGCGGCTCTACGCTGGCACTGATGGATGCCGGTGTACCGATCAAGGCACCGGTCGCAGGTATCTCCTGCGGACTGATCACGCTGCCGGACAGCGATGATTTCATGACCATGGTGGATATCCAAGGACTGGAAGACTTCTTCGGCGACATGGATTTCAAGGTAGGCGGTACCCACAAGGGCATCACTGCCATTCAGGTGGACATCAAGGTCGATGGTCTGACACCTGCCATCATCGAGCAGGCGTTTGAAAAGACCAGAAAGGCACGGCTCTACATCCTTGATGAGATCCTGCTCAAGGCGATCCCGGCACCCCGTGAGACCGTCAACACCTATGCACCCAAGATGCTCCAGACCAAGGTACCGGTGGATAAGATCCGTGAGGTCATCGGTCAGGGCGGCAAGGTCATCCAGAAGATCTGTGCCGAGTGTGATGTCAAGATCGACATCAATGAGGAAGGCAGCGTCTTTGTCAGCGGCATCGACATGGCAAACGCCAAGAAGGCGATCCAGATCGTCGAGACGATCGCAAACGATCCGGAAGTCGGTGCCATTTACAAGGGCAAGGTCGTGCGCCTGATGAATTTCGGAGCATTTGTCGAGATCGCTCCCGGCAAGGACGGACTGGTACACATCTCCCAGCTTGAAAACCATCGTGTGGAGCGTGTGGAGGATGTTGTTCAGGTCGGCGATGAGATCATCGTCAAGGTCATTGAGATCGACAAGCAGGGCAGGATCAATCTGTCCCGCAAGGAAGCACTGGCTGACATCGAAGCAAAGAAGTCGGCGGAGCAGTAAGAGAGCATATAAGATCCATGCACAGCACCCTCTCAGCGTGTTTCTGAGGGGGTGCTGTTTTGCATGTTCATTTGCGTGCGGCGCAGTGCTGCACCAGTGCGGCGTAGAGGGTAAAGGCAACCTTTTTCTGGTATTCCTCCGTGACGAGCAGTGCTGCCTCCTCCGGATTGGACAGAAAGCCGCACTCCGCCATCACGGTCGGATTCTCGCAGAAATAGCAGAGGAACAGCTCTTTGCCGCAGAGCTTGATCTCCCGCTTGTTTTCGGGCTGGAGAAATGCCACGAACTGATCCTGTATCTCCTGCGCCAGCACTGCACTTTCGTCATTCGTCTCGGAATAGAACATCTGTGCGCCGCTGTATTTCGGGTCGGTGAACTGGTTCTGGTGGATGGACAGGCAGATGGCATCCTCCACGCTGTTGAAGATCTCGAGGCGGTTATCCATGTCCGAGCTTTTTTGATTGGCAATGCCCTCCACGCCCTTGTCGTGGATGGAAATATCGGTATCCCGTGTGACGATGACCTCATATCCGCTTGCACGGAGCATCTCCCGCAGATCCAGCAGGATCGCCAGATTGATGTTCTTTTCCACATCCCCCGCTGCCGAGGAGCAGCCGCCGTCAATGCCGCCGTGCCCGGCATCGAGGATAATGACCTGCTTTTCCGTTTCCTCCGTACCCGCAGGCACGGCACTCTGCCTTGCCCGGTCTGCGGCATACCATGAGGCACCGATGGTAATGGCGACCGCTGCCGCCACGGCACCGACACGGAGCAGGAGCTGCCTGAGATTCATGATGATCATATGTACTGCACCACCTTATGAAATGGGGGACTTTGCCCCGGATCGAGTATTGCGTCATGCCCCGCTGTCAGTCCGTCCTGCGGAGGGCGAACAGGGAGCTGATCAGCGGAACGGCAAAGGAAAATGCCAGTGACTGCCAGAGCAGGCTGCCATGCAGCGGTGCCGTCCCGAATATCGTCTGCATCGGTGCGAGCCAGATGGTCGCCACCATCAGCCCTGCCGAGAGCAGCACCGCACCGATGAGCTTCCAGTTGGAAAAATACTGCACACTGAACAGCGTCCCATGCTCCGACTTGCACTCGAACACATGGATGAGCTGGGATGCCACCAGTGTCAGGAGTGCCGCTGTCCTTGCCTCGGTCAGCGTCCCGCCGAGCCGCAGTGCCGTGCTGAACGAACCGAGCGTACACAGCCCGATCATGATACCACGCCAGACGATGCGCCCGAGCAGTCCGTCCGCAAAGAAGCTCTCCTCCGGACGGCGGGGCGGACGCTTCATCACACCCCTTTCCGGCGGTTCAAGTCCGAGTGCGACCGCCGGCAGTCCGTCCGTTGCCAGATTCACCAGCAGGAGCTGCACCGGCAGCAGCACCACCGGCATGCCCATGAGGATGCCAAGGAACATCGTAATGACTTCCCCGATGTTGCAGCTCAGGAGATAGCGCACGAATTTCCGGATGTTCGCATAGATGCATCTCCCCTGCTCCACCGCATGCACGAGCGTGGCGAGGTCGTCGTCCATCAGAATGACATCTGCTGCCTGTTTGGCAACATCTGTCCCGCTTTTTCCCATTGCCACACCGACATCCGCCTCCTTGATGGCGGGGGCATCGTTCACGCCGTCCCCGGTCATGGTGACGATATTCCCCGCCCGCTGAAAGGCACGCACCAGACGGAGCTTATGGGAGGGATTGACCCTTGCGAAGACCGTGATCTTCGGCAGACGGCTGTCAAGCTGTGCATCCGTCATGAGATCCAGTTCCTCCCCCGTGACGACCTCACCGCCCCGCAGCAGCCCCGCCTGCTTCGCAATGGCGGCGGCAGTCCTGCGGTGATCGCCGGTGATCATGACCGTCCGGATGGATGCTGCCGCACAGGTGCGGATGGCTTCTTTCGCCTCGGCACGGGGTGGATCGAGCATCCCCGTCATACCGAGAAACACCATGCCGTTCTGGCTCTCCTGCAAGGTATCGCAGCGTTTTTCCGCAAAGGCAAGCACCCGCAGTGCCTGTGCGGAGAGTGCCTCTGCCTGTGCAAGGATCTGCCGGCGGAGTACGGGCGTCAGCGGCACATCCCCCTCCCGTGTCCGGACAAAGTCACACCGTTTCAGCATGACATCCACCGCCCCCTTGGCACAGACGAGCCGGGCAGAGCTGCCCCGCACAAGTACGGACATGCTGCGGGTGTCGCTGTCGAACGGTTCTTCCGCAAGGCGGCTGTATTCCGGGAGCGTTTTCGGTGAGATGCCGCCCTTTGCCGCTGCCGCAAGCAGGGCAGTCTCCGTCGGATCCCCAACAGCCGTCCAGCTCCCGCTGCCATGGAGCGTACCACGCTGCCGGGTCGATGCAGGCGTACCGGAAAGCGAGGCATTGTTGCAAAGCACCGCACACCGCAGCAGGGCGGACAGTGCCGGATCACTTTTCGGATTGACATGCGTGTCGTTTTCGAGGATGGCTCCCTCCATGCAAAGCCCGCTGCCCGTCACAGTAAAGCTGCGTTCCGGCGTCTCGATATGGGTGACGGTCATGCGGTTCTCCGTGATGGTGCCGGTCTTATCCGAACAGATCACCGAGGTGCAGCCGAGCGTCTCCACACTGTGCAGCCGGTTCACAAGTGCCCTGTGCTTCATCATGCGGTTGACTGCCAGCGCAAGCGCAATGGTGACCGTGGCGGGCAGCCCCTCGGGGATGGCAGCAATGGCGATGGAGATGCCCGTCATGAGCATGTCGAAGATCGGTTCGCCCCGCAGGACACCGGCGGCAAAGACTGCCACGCACACCCCGATGCAGATGAGTGCCAGCACCTTCCCCAGCTCGCCGAGACGCTTTTGCAGCGGGGTCTCGGTATGTCCGATCGAAGAGAGCATCCCGGAGATCTGTCCGACCTGCGTATTCCGTCCGGTGGCAGTCACCTGTGCCGTGCCGCTGCCCCGGGTAATGGCGGTACCGCTGTAGAGCATGTAGGGCAGATGCAGCCCGGACAGCTCAGTCTTCCCGACGCCGCTGCATTTCTCGATCGGCTCCGCCTCTCCGGTGAGGATGGATTCATTGGCATAGAGACGGTTCGCCTGAAGCAGCAGACAGTCCGCCGGCACGCAGTCCCCCGCTTCGACGGCAAGGACATCCCCCGGCACCAGCTCCTCCGCCGGCAGCTCCTGCAAGGTGCCGTCACGCCAGACTTTCGCCGTGGGGGCGGTCATGTTCCGCAGGGCTTCAAGGGTCTTTTCGGTACGGTATTCCTGCACAAAGCCAAGAATGGCATTGAGGATCACGATCACCACAATGGTGATGGCATCCGTCCATTCTCCGAGCAGTGCGGAAATACCGGTCGCCGCCAGCAGGATCAGCACCATCGCATCCCGGAACTGGGAAAAGAAAATGCGCAATGGTCCCGGCGGTCTGACTTGGGCAAGCTGATTTTTGCCATGCTCCTTCCGGAGCTGCTGCACCTGCGCAGCGGTAAGTCCTTTCATCTGTATCTCCTCCTGTATTCCGCATGTTCCGGGCTTGCCCGGCTCGTTCCCATTCTATGCCCGTCCGAAGGAGAATATGCCATAGAAGACGTGATCTGTACATGACAAAAAGACCCCCGCTCCTGTCAGGCGGGGGTCTTTCTTTGGAGGAACTTAGCAGCCGCAGCCGCAGTTGTTGCCGTTGTTGCAGCCGCAGCTGTTGTTATTACCGCAGCAGCAGCAAACGATGATCAGCAGAATGATGATCCAGCAGCAACCACCATCAAAGCATCCGTTCATAAGTCATAGCTCCTTTGCGTATTGTATTTGGAGGGCATTCCTGCGCCGTCCATAGTACATAGTATGACTTCGGCGGAAATGTGTGACAGGGGATCCGTCAGGCTTTTCTGATGCGCAGATCACGGATGCAGACAAGCTCCGGAAATGTCAGGCTGACATCATGGCAGCCGTCTGCACGCAGCGGCACCGTGACCGTCCGGAAATCTGTGAAGCCGTCACATGACGGGAGCTTCTGTTCCGCTGCCGGCATGCCATCGAGATGGACGGTGATCGCCGCCGGCTCTACCGGCGCACTTGCCCGCACCTCCAGTGCCTGCATGCCGTCCAGACAGCAGCGGCGGAACGTAATGCGGTTGTACCACCGCATCCCACGGACATAGGTCTCCCCGGTGAGCGGGTCGGTGTAGATCTCTGTATGCTCCTGTTCATCCCACAGCTCTGCCCGGGTGGGGACTGTCAGATCTCTTGGCGGCACCGTCTCCCCCGGCACATGCACCCGCTGCGAGAGCGGCAGATCCGCAGAGGACGCCCCGGCAAAGAGGGTGTAGTCCCCCTCCTCGAGACAGAAACGCTCCCGGGACACATCGTAGATCTCAAGCAGCTCATAGGGTACGGTATCCGTATAGGTCACGGTCTCCCCTGCACGGATATGCAGTCTGCCGAAGGCGCAGAGCTGCCGCAGCGGGCGGGGAATGCGGTCTGTTTCCGCATGCACATAGACCTGCACGACCTCGTCTCCGTCACGGTCGGACACATTGGTGAGCTTCACATTGACCGTGATGCCCTCCGGGCACAGGCAGACATGCATTGCATCATACCGGAACTTGCTGTAGCTCAGTCCATACCCGAACGGATACAGCGGCGTGCCGTCAAACCAGCGGGTCGTCATTTTCGTCCGCATGATGTCATAATCCCGGATATCTGCCAGATCCTGATCGTCCGCATACCATGTCAGCGGGCATCGCCCGGCGGGATCGTTCTCACCAAAGAGCGTGTCGGCGACAGCATGCCCCAGCTCCGGACCGGCATGCGTTGTGTGCAGGATGGCATCCGGCAGCGTTTCGAGGGATCCCAGCGCATAGGGGTACCCGGATACCAGCACCAAGATCAGCGGCGTTTCTTTGCAGACGTCTGCCAGTGTCCGGAGACTGTCCGCTTGCTGCGGCGGCAGGGCAAGGGTCTGCCGGTCGTAGCATTCTCTGGCGACCTGCTGGGGGTCATTGCCGCCGCAGTAGATGACTGCATCCATCCCATGTGCCAGTGCCGCAAGACGCTCCGTACCCCGACTGACCGTATGCATCCGGAAGCAGACGGAACTGTCCGGGCGTGCCTTTTCCCGGCAGAAAATGCGGTCACCTGCCAGCATCAGCTGACTGCCGAGGAGATAATCGGACAGGACGCAGCGGTCGCCGTATCTGTCAAGGTGGAGACTTTCAAACGTGAACCAGCCGAAGATCTCCGTTTCGCCAAGATGCGGGTTGCCATCGGCAAGGGTCAGGAATCTGCCGCTGCGGATCTCACGGAAATTCACCCAGCGCAGCCCGGCATCATGGCAGCAGAAGTAGAATTCCGCCGCCTGTGCTTCTTCTGCATCTGCATACAGGTTTCCATCCTCTCCGAACCGCAGGTAACAGCCGTTGGAGGCTTCCAGACGGACGATGTCCCAGCCCGGATCATAGACGATCTCCGTGCCCCGCTCTGCCAGTCCCTGCCGGATGGACACCTGATACGCCGAACAGCCGGTATACCAGTCACGGAGGTTGCAGTCGGCATTGGCACCAAACAGCCCGATCTTCCGGTGCTTTCCGGCATCGAGCGGCAGTGTGCCGTCATTTTTCAGCAGGATCATCTGTTCATTCGCAGCACGGCGGTTGAGTGCCCTGTCCGCAGGGGTGTTGACATCCGCACGGGTCAGCCCGTCATAGGGCGTTTTCGGGTCAAATTCCCCGAGCAGCATCCGGCTCTCCAGAAGTCCGCCGACAGCGCAGTCGATGTCCGCTTCCGTGATAAGACCGTCTGCCAGTGCCTTGCGTGCTGCGGCATGGACACAATCCTCATTGTCCGTCATGATGTCCGTACCGGCACGCAGACATGCCTGCAGTGCCTGTGCATGGGACGGGAACGTGCGGTGACTGGTCAGATTCTGTGAAAAATCCGCACCGTCCGTCACCACGAACCCCAGACCCCACTCTTTCTTCAGCACGTCTTTCAGGTCGTGGTTCATGTCCGCCGGGGCGTGACAGATCTCGTTATAGGATGCCATGACGCTGTGCGCACCGCCATGCACAACGGGTCTCCGGAAAGCCTCGTAGTAGAATTCATGCCGGATGCGTGGATGGAGATTCGCATTGTCGATGCCCCTGTCCTGTTCATGGTTATTGGCGCAGAAATGTTTGAGGGTCGGGATGGTCGCCCAGACCTGCTCCTCGCCCCGCAGACCGAGCGTATAGCTGCCCGCCATCTCGCCCGTGAGGAATGGCTCTTCTCCGTAGCATTCCTCTGTCCTGCCCCATCTCGGGTCACGGGACAGATCCACGGTCGGTCCCCAGACCATCAGTCCGCCGGTCTTGTGTTCATTATAATAGGCACGGGCTTCCCTGCCGGCAGTCAGACCGATCTGATACATCAACTGCTTGTCAAAGGTCGCTGCCATGCCGATCGGCTGCGGAAAGACTGTAGAGGGATGTTCCGCATCCCGGATGACAAGTCCCCGGGCGATCTCCTGCCCGACAGTCCATTCCCCGATGCCGAGCCTTGGCACGGGAAGGTTATGGGTCGCCAGCAGTCCGATCTTTTCGTCGATCGTCATGCGGTGCAGCAGATCCTGCACACGTTCCTGCAAAGAAAGCGAGGAATTTTGAAAAGGGTACATAGTTGTCACACTCCAATGCACTGAAAAGCACGTTTTCTGTTTCTATAAATTAAGTATACCATAGAAAATATACGGATGTCAAGTGGGGGAAGGGTGTCTGGCGGATAAATGGGGCGTCATGGAAACTTCCGACCTTTGCGGCGTAGCCGCATTGGGAGGAAAATCGGGTGCAGCATCACGCTGCTCAGGGGTGCAGGGGGCGCAGTCCCCTGCAAAAAAAGCCCGCCTCCCCTGAAAGGGGAGGGGGTTGGGGGAGGGGTCAATAGTGGGAAAGCGGGAGCGCAGGAAAACACGCCGACCTTTGCGGCGCAGCCGCATTGGGAGGCATCACGGGAGCGCAGGCACTGCGCCGACCAGAGGACGCTGTCCTCTGGACTCCTGCCAGCTTTTTTGGAAAAAAAGCTGGAGCAAAAAACTTGCGTTTCCTCCCAATGCCGCCTACGGCGGCAAAGGTCGGAATTTCCATAATCCGCCATTTTTCTGTTCTCATTAGCATTAAAACTTGACAAATCGCTTTATTTGTGATAAGATGGTAGAGGTAAAAAGATCACACCATGTTCCCCCATACAGCGGGAACAGATAGAAAGGAACTAACATGCCACGGAAAAAGAATACCCCAAAGCCAAAAGACAACCCCATGCAGGACGCTTGGTTTGAAAACGCCGGCATCACCCAAGAGGAGACGATCACCGATACCCTTGAAAAAAACTATCTCCCCTATGCCATGAGCGTGATCATCTCCCGTGCGCTCCCGGAGATCGACGGCTTCAAGCCCTCTCACCGGAAGCTGCTCTATACCATGTATAAAATGGGACTGCTCAACGGTGCCCGCACCAAGTCCGCCAATGTCGTGGGACAGACCATGCGCCTGAATCCCCACGGCGATCAGGCGATCTATGAAACGATGGTGCGGCTGACACGTGCCAATGAATGCCTGCTGCACCCCTATGTGGATTCCAAGGGAAACTTCGGCAAGCACTACTCCCGGGATATGGCATTCGCTGCTGCCCGGTATACGGAAGTCAAACTTGCCCCCATCTGCGAGACGCTTTTCTCGGAAATTGACAAAGAAACGGTCGATTTTATCCCAAATTATGACAACACTATGATGGAGCCGTCGCTCCTGCCTGCGACATTCCCCTCCATACTTGTCAATGCCAACATGGGCATTGCCGTTTCGATGGCAAGCAATATCTGTCCTTTCAACCTTCAGGAGCTTTGCGAGACCTGTATCGCACTGATGAAACACCCCGATCATGACATCCTGTCCACGCTCAAAGGTCCCGACTTTCCCAGCGGCGGCTTTCTGATCTATGATGAGGAGGAGCTGCGGAAGGTCTATGAAACGGGCAGGGGCAGTCTGCGGCTGCGTGCCAAGTGGAATTTTGACAAATCCGCCGGCTGCATCGAAGTGACGGAGATCCCCTACACCACCACGCTCGAACAGATCAAGGACAAGATCTCCGAGCTGGTCAAGGCGGGAAAACTCCGTGAGATCTCCTATGCACGTGATGAGATCGACGTCAATGGCTTCCGGCTGGCAATTGATGTCAAGCGTGGCACCGACCCCGACAAGCTCATGCAGAAACTCTTCCGGATGACCCCGCTGCAGGACAGCTTCGGATGCAATTTCAACGTCCTCATCGGCAACACCCCTCGTGTCATGGGGATCCGGGAAATTCTGGATGAATGGCTGGCATTCCGAGAATCCTGCGTCAAGCGGCGTGTCTATTTCGATCTGAACAAGATGAAGGACAGGCTCCATCTGCTTGAGGGTCTCAAAACCATTCTTCTCGACCTCGACAAAGCCATTGCCATCATCCGTGCGACGCCGGAAGAATCGCTTGTCGTGCGCAACCTGATGGAGGGCTTCGGCATTGATGAGATACAGGCGGAATATGTCGCCGAGATCAAACTCCGTCACCTGAACCGGGAATACATCCTCAAAAAGATCGCAGATGTGGATGAGTTGCGGGCGGAGATCGACGACATGGAGGACATCCTCGCCAATCCCAAGCGCATCCGGAAGATCATCGAGAAGGAGCTGCGGGAGACTGCCAAAGCCTACGGACAGCCCCGCAAGACCATGTTCTGCTATGCCGGAAAGGACGAGGAGAGCGACCCGGAGGAGGAGCTGCCGGATTATCCCGTCCACATCTTCCTCTCACGGGAGGGTTACTTCAAGAAGATCACCCCCCAGAGCCTGCGGATGAGCGGCG
>CANQYC010000057.1 GCA_947627945.1 uncultured Clostridia bacterium | reverse complement strand
CCGGGTCCCACGGGAGCCACAGGAGCGACCGGAGCCGATGGTGCGCCGGGTCCCACGGGAGCCACAGGAGCGACCGGAGCCGATGGTGCGCCGGGTCCCACGGGAGCGACAGGTGCCACCGGAGCCGATGGTGCAACAGGTCCCACGGGAGCAACAGGAGCAACAGGCGCAACAGGTGCCGATGCGGTGCTGACGCCGGCTGCGGCGGTGGCAACACTTGCGGATCCCGCCACGGCAACGGCGGAAGATGTCGCCGCTGCGCTCAATTCGCTCATCGCTGCCATGCAGGCGGCGGGGCTGATGGATGCCTGACAGCAAAAAACGGAGCTGCGAAAGCAGCTCCGTTTCTTATTTGATCAGATAAAATTCTCAAATCTTACTTGATCGGGAAATCCTTGTCAGCATCGAGAAGCTGTACACAAGCCTTCAGGATGTTGAGGGAGTCAGTGGAGTCGATCGTCTTGTTTACATCTACGTCAGCGTTGATCAGACCCTGTGCGGATACGCACTCAGCATCGCCGAGCAGGTACTTGTTCAGGGTGATAACGTCGGAGATGGTAACATCGTCGTCCACATTGACATCACCGTACTTCACCTTGCCGGGATCTGTAGTAGGCTCTGTCGTAGGATCAACAACTGTAGTAGGCTCTGTCGTAGGATCAACAACAGCTTCGCTGTCCGGTGTCAGATCAGGATACAGCTCAGCCATTGCGCCGAGAGCCATCATGATATCGCCTGCATGCCAGAATCTGTGGTATGTCAGGTCTACGGCTGCGATGTTCTCAAATCCAGCCAGCTCTGCCTGACCCTCAGGATCAGATGCAGAGTACTCGTTGCTCCACTTTGCACCGTTGGCAACGTCCTTCTCGTAAGCTGCCTGCAGCTCCTTCACGAGTGCGATAGCCTCATCGGAGGTCTTAGCACCCTGGCACTTGCTGCTGTCGAGGTACATAGAACGGATGTCGAGGAACTTGAGGTCTTCGCCCTTGGAGTTCTTGTTAGCGATCACGTCGCCGTTCGGCATCTTGCCTTCGTAGGTCGTCGGTACCCAGATCTTCTGAGAGAACATACGAGCCAGAGAACCGTTGTGATCTACTCTCGTCAGACCGATGTCATCACGGCTGAGTTCCCACTCACGGTCGAGCAGTTCCTTAGCCAGATACAGGCTTACGCCCGGCAGATCTGCATCGCCAGCCTTGTAGCTGGTAGCACCTGCCTTTGCATCAGCAGAATCAATGCCGCCTGCATAGGATGCGCCGACACTGGACTCTGTGAAGCCAGCGATATCATCAGCTGTAGCACCCTTTGCCTTTGCATAGTAGATCAGGGTGTCTGCCAGAGAAGATACGCAGCCGAGGTCAGTGTTGCCATAGCCTGTGATCTTGCAGGTCAGACCAGTGTTGTCGGTCTGCTTGCCAGCCCATGTATCAGGCTGACCGCTCCAGTCGAGGTTGGACGGGATGTAGAAGTCGCCAGTCTCGGTCAGGATGGTGTTGTTTACGAACCATGCTACCCACTTGTCGAGGATCTTCTCCAGAGCAACATCGAGGTTCTCGCCGCCCGGCTGTACGAGGCTGCCATCGCCGTTCTCCTTTACCCAGTAATACAGCTCAGCCAGACGCTGAACAGCCCATACCTGGTTACCGATCCAGTGGTTGGAACCCGGGTCAGCATATACAGGATGCTCAACATACATCATGCCGTAGAAGGTAGAAGCACCGCTCGGATATGTCTCATATCTGCCCTTGTAGGAGTTGGAAGCACCACCAGCGATCGGACCGTCAGCAGACTGCAGCCACTGATAGAATTCCATCTGTCTCTGGAGAGAAGTGGTGTAGTCCTTTACGGCACCCTGTGCCTTCATGCCGCTGCTCAGGGAAGTAACCAGACCATAGGCAGCGAGCGGGTTCTGATAGAACTCATGGCAGTGAGAGCAGCCGATCTGCCAGCACCAGTTCTGACCGGTCTTCTGCAGTGCGCCGCCCCAAGAGGTGTACCAGTTCATCAGGTAATGTGCACCGGATGTAGCATCGCCGGCAGCAGCATCCCAGCTATTCGCTGCGCCCTGTGCATCACCTATCTTACGATAGTACTTGTCATACATGTTGTTACGGAGTTCGTCACCCATCTCGGAAGCCTTAGCGGAAACGGAAGCATCCTCTACGCCCCACTGAGTGGACTCGTAAACGCCCTGGATCGCACGATCTTCTGCGTCAGGTGCATTGGTGTAAGCGTACTGTGCGGTCACAGGGTTATCCTGATTGAAGATACCCTTCAGACCTCTGCCGGTCATACCGTATTCCAGCGTCTCAACGCAGGGATGCGGAACAGTTTCCCAGCAGGACTCCTGCTCACCACGCTGGAAGGTGTTGATGAAAGTAAAGTCCGTGCCAGTGCCGTAACCATACCAGTTGTCAACGTCAGCCAGCCAGTGCATCAGGTACAGACCGCCCTGACCGCCTTTGCCCTTGTAGACAGAGGTGAAGTAGCTGAAGATCGGGTTGACAGCCGTCTTGTCAGCCACGCCTGTCCAAGCATCCGGACACTGCTCAGGATGGTCATACTCACCGCAGTACTGGGCACTTACGGAAGAAGATGACCAGAAGTTGTCCTGTACATCCGGGATCATGTTTTCCATGGTAGTCCATGCCTTGGACAGTTCCTGCGTGTAAGTAACATTGCCGGTGCTGACCTGATCAGCATGGTTCTTTGCGATATTGTCTCTCATTGCGGCTGTCCATACCAGATAGGACATAGCCTCAGAAGTTGTCTCATGACCATAGTCAGGAGCCTCGATGATGACTTCTTCAACGGCATGGTAAGGAATGCCTTCCTTAGACAGATAGCCGTTGGTCTGTCCGTTTGTGATGACGTCGTCATACAGGGACAGGAACCGCTCTGCGTAGGTAGAATCGCCGAAAGCCTCAGCCTTGGTCCTTGTGCCGGCAGCAGAAGCGGAGATGGTTGCTACCATTGCATTCGTAGCCATCGCAGCGGACAGCACTGCTGCAATCACAGCCTTGCTCTTTTTCAGAAGCATTAAAATTTCCCCTCTCGTTTGAAAAATTTTTTGCACGGTCGCACCGTGCTTTGGTTTTGCAGGCGTTGCCTGCTCGTTCTCACACTCGAAAGACCTTTTGTCCACACAGCGTCAGCGCACATAGCTGTCGCAGACGTAGGACTTTTCACATTTTATTATAACGAATTCGGTTATCCTTGTCAAGGCTTTACAGAAAATCCGGCGTTCTTTTTCATTTTTTTCGTCGCTTTGCATATTCTGACACCTGCCGTTTTGTCTGTTATGACGAATTTCAATGGCAAATTTTACTGGTTATTTCATAATTCTTTTTGCACAGCGACACAGTTTATACACACTTTTCAGCAAATCCTCCGGATTTTTTCACTTCCCGTTCACATGTTTTGTGTATGATAAAACTGCACACGGGAAAAATTTGTCATATTCATAATTATTCCATGATTTTCTCATATTTCGTACATATTTATATGCTACAATAATAGTATCTGACAATTTACAGGCAGAAAGGGGAGTATTTATGGTTGAGATCAAGCATCTGACCAGATATTACGGCAAGAACCCCGCCGTAAAAAATATCAGCTTTGAAATTCAGGATCATGAGATACTGGGATTTCTCGGACCCAACGGTGCCGGAAAATCCACCACCATGAACATGATCGCCGGGTATCTGCCCTCCACCTCCGGGACGGTCGTGGTCAACGGGTATGACATCACTGAGCAGGCGGTAGAGGCGAAGAAGTGCATCGGCTATCTTCCGGAGATCCCGCCGGTCTATCCGGAGATGCGTGTGGAGGAATATCTGCGTTTTGTGGCAGGGCTGAAGGGCGTGAAGCGCAAGGATGTCCCGGCGCAGATCGAGAAAGCGATGGAGCGGCTGCAGATCACGGACATGCGCCATCGGCTGATCCGCAACCTGTCCAAGGGTTACAAGCAGCGTGTCGGCTTTGCACAGGCATTGCTCGGTGACCCGAAGATCCTGATACTGGATGAGCCGACGGTCGGACTTGACCCGGCACAGGTCTCCGAGGTGCGGCAGCTCATTCTGGATCTGAAGAAAGACCATTCGATCATTTTCAGTTCCCATATTCTGGCGGAAGTCAGTGCGGTCTGTGAACGTGTGGTCATCATCAACAAGGGCGAGATACAGGCGATCGATACGATCGAGAATCTGGAGCGTACGATGGCGGCGGACAAGCAGCTGCGGCTGACGGTCGAGGGCGACAAGGACAAAGTCATGCGCCTGCTCAAGGATATCCGTGGGGTACAGGACATCGCCGATGTGACGGCCGAGGACAAGCAGGTAAGCTGCCGGGTGAAGATCGCATCCGATGCGGTGCGCAACGAGATCATGTCCGTCCTGATCGCCAACGACTGCAATATTGTGGAAATTTCGGCGGTGAAGCTCGATCTGGAGCAGGTGTTCCTGAAGGTCACCTCCCGGAGCCAGAAAAAATCGAGCTTGGAAGAGCTGCTCGAGGAGATGCCGGACGAGTCGTCCGCACCGTCCGAAGATCCGTCCGAAGCCTGAGGAGGTCACCATGCTTGCACTATATAAAAAGGATCTGCAATCCTTCTTCTTTTCGCCGCTTGCCTATGTGCTGTCGGCACTGTTCCTGTTCGTCTTTTCGGTCAGCTTTGTTTCTTTCATTGCGGATGTCGAATCCAATGAGCTGACGTTCTCCTTTTCTAATGTATTCTATAACAATTTCTTTTACTTCATCTTCATCATCCCCATTCTGACGATGCGTTCCTTTGCGGGGGAGCGGCACGGCGGCACGGAGGTGCTGCTGCTGTCGAGCCCGCTGAGCGTGACGAAGATCGTGCTTGCGAAGTTCTTTGCGGTAATGACGGTATTCCTTTTCATGATGCTCCTGTCGATCTTCTTCCCGATCTACATCATGCTGACCGGTGAGGTCATGTGGTCATCGCTGGTATGTGCCTATCTGGGCTTCTTCCTGTGGGGTACGGTCTGCATCACGGCGGGCATGCTGCTCTCGGCACTGACGGGACATTCCATCATTGCTGCGATCCTCGGAGAGATCGTCATGGAGGGGCTGCTGTTCCTTGACCAGTTTGCCAATACCCGCTTAGTAGCGGCATTCCCGAAGCTGGATGCACTGATCGGCTGGGTATCTATGCAGCGGAGATTCATCTACTTTTCAGAGGGCATGTTCCGTCTGGAAGATCTGGTCTTCTTCCTGAGCGCAACAGCCGTCCTGCTTTGCTGGATCATCATCTGCATCGAAAAACGCCGGTTCAGCCGTGGATAAGGAGGACAGAGCCATGCAGGAGCCAAAACAGACCAATAACCAGAATGTCATGCGGAACCTGAAAAGCCGCAAATTCACTGCCTATGCTCTGATCTTAGCAGCACTGGCACTTGCGGTCGCCATACCGCTGAATCTGATCGCCGGGCGGCTGGATGTCATCTGGGATATGACGCCCGCCAAGATGTACGAAGTCACGGACACGACAAAGGAATATCTTGCCTCTCTGGACAAGCAGGTGGATTTTTACTTCTTAATGGACATGTCCAACCTTGAGGATGAGACCTCTACGATGGCACTGTACCGTTGTCTCCAGACCTATGAGGCATGCGATCACATCAATTTCAAGGCGTTCGATCCCGACACCGACCCCACTTTGACGGACGAGCTGAACAGCAGGGGCTATCAGCTTTCCCGGGGGGACATCGTGGTCGAGTGCGAGGGACGCAGCAAGCATGTGGCGGCGAATACGATGTATGAGACCAGCTACGAATATGACGAGGAGGGCAATGCCAAGCAGGTCTCCGATGTTTTTACCGGTGAGAATTATATCACCGGTGCGATCGATGCTGTTGTCAGCGGACGTGATACCATCATCTATTTCCTGACCGGACACGGCGAAAAATCGCTGGAAAATGACTATACCAAGTTCACCAGTGTACTTGCCAACCGCAACTATGCCGTCAGGGAGCTGAACCTTGCCACAGAGGAGATGGTGCCGGACGATGCTGCCATGGTCGTGCTTGCCGGGCCGAAGTCCGATCTGAGCAACGACGAGACACGCAAGCTCAATGCATTCCTCGATGAGGGCGGCAATGTCTGCTTCTGGATGTCTCCCAACGAAGCCGAAACGACATATCCGAACATCGTTTCCGTTCTCGGTGATTTTGGGATCGGCATGGACTATGACCGTGTGTGTGAGACCGATGCCGGACTGCATATCACCAACGACCCCTATACGTTCCGTGTCAGCGTAGTGCGCTCGGAGGAGGGGATAGATCTGACCTCGGAGCTGGAGGATGTGATCAATGAGGGCATTGTGCCCTTCATGAGCGAGACCCGGAGCTTTTATCCTACCATGACTGCGGAGGATACCTCTTTGCAGTACGGCTCTCTGCTCCAGACAGTTGCTGCGACCGATACGCTCGGCAATACCGTTTCTTCCGCTGTGGGCGAGGCATACGGCGGCGGTGCCAAGGAGGACATCACCGGTCAGGTGCTGGATCTTGCCATGTTCTCCACCAGTACGCTGCGGAAAGATGCCAAGGTCATGGTCATGGGCAATGCGGAATTCATTGATGATACCAATGTCCAGCAGGACTATGTGATCGTTCCGGTCAATCTGATGCTGTCTGTCATTTCGTGGATGTATGACAGCACCCTCGATATGGATATGGGCATTGCGGACAGAGGGCGTTCTCTCGATTCCCTGCGGCTCAATTCCGAATCAGAAGCGAACCGTGCCGTTGCTGCCTTTACCATTGCGCCGATCGCCGTGGCACTGGTCGGTGTCGGGGTATGGCTGAAAAGGAGGTATTCCTGATGAGCAGCAAGGCAATGCGCAGGAGCATCCTCGTCATGGTCATTTTGCTGGCGGCGGTGATCGGGGGCTATTTTCTGGTGGATCACATCAAGGGACAGCAGGAAGCTGCGGAACAGGCGGAAGCCGATTCGCTGAAACTGATCTCCTTTGCGGTCGATAGTGTGGAGGCGATCGACATCCAGATGGCGGACGGACATTTCCACACCGCCATTCAGGATGGCGCATGGGTGCTGACTGATACGGACTACCGGCATACGTTCAAGCTCAGTTCCTACTATCTGTCGAGCGTTGCCTCGTATATGAGCGGGCTGACTGCCGCCAAGAAGAACAAGGGGGCAGATCCTGCGGAGTATGGATTTTCCGACCCCGTGACCATCACCTGTACCGCCGGCGGCAAGGATTACACGCTGCTGGTCGGCAACGGCTCCGCCATCAAGGACTACTACTATGTGATGCTGCCGGGGGATCCTGCCGTCTACAGTGTGGACTACAATCAGGGCGAAGTGCTGCGGGGCGGACTGAATTACATCATGGACAGCTATGTGCTGGACTTTTATGATGTGTCGATCACTGCCATTTCTCTGGAGCGTGACGGAGAGACTGCCTTTTCGCTGAAACAGGACGATGCCGGGCAGTGGCACATGGAGCAGCCCGATCTGGGCAGTGATGTCAGCACGACACAGGTCACATCGCTGCTGAATGTGCTGACACGTATGGAGTATCAGGACTTCATCGGGTTCGAGGAAGATCTTGCGCTGACAGATTACGGACTTGATGCGCCTGCCTACCGGCTGACCGTCACCGATGCGGACAAGACCATCACCTATCTCTTTGCGGACTATGATGAGAATGACGGTACCGTGAACATGCTGGACACGGATACCGGGCAGGTCGGTGCCATTTCCATTGATTCTGCGGGCTTCCTCCAGACAAGGGCGGAGGAACTGACCGACTGATCTGCCATGATGCAGAAAAACTCCCCCATGCCGCCTGCGGCATGGGGGAAAATACTTTGATCTGCCGTGATACAGAGCCATATCCTCTGTATCATTATTTTTTGCAAATTTCCTTGACTTTTTTCTCCGGATGTGTTATAATGGAAACCGTCAAAAAGTAAATTGTTTTTACTTTGAATCCAGGAGGTAGTACCATGCAAAAGAAACGAAGTGTAAGACCCTTTATCATTACCGGTGTGATCGTTGTCGTACTGGGGCTGCTGATCTTCGGGGCAGTATCCTGTACAAAGGCACTGTCGGAATCCCTTGAGAGCTTGACAAACGGTTTCACGGAGCTGAGTACCGTGGAAAAGCGTGATATTTCTGAGTATATCAGTGTCTCCGGTTCTGTGGGGAGCGAGAATATGGTCAAGATCACCAGTACCCTTGCTGCCAAAGTCAAGTCGCTGAATGTCGAGCTGGGCAGCGAGGTGCAGGAGGGTGATGTGCTGCTCGAATTTGACAGCAGCGAATTGCAGAGCCAGTACGATGCACTGAAAAAGTCGATCGAAAATGCGGACGGGATGACCGCCCACCAGCATAGCATCAATGAGCGGAACCTGAACGATGCCAAGGCGGAGAAAGAGACCACGCTCGCACAGGCGCAGCGTGCCATTGATGAGGCAGTCAAGGCAAAAGACGATGCCTATGCGAAGGAGCGTGCCCTTGCCGGGCAGCTCACCACCCAGCAGGCAGCCGCAGATGCACTTGCGGCAAAGGTGCAGGCTGCACCGGAGGACACTGCCCTTGCTGCACAGTATCAGGAGGCACAGCTGACCCTTGAGACACTGACAGCACAGCATGATGCCTTGAAAGAGCAGCTCCCGTCCTTTGACAGTGCCGTGACATCCGCACAGGATGCCTATGCGATGGCGGAGAAGAATGCGGATGCCCTCATCCAGAGCTGTCAGGACGTGATAGATGCGGAACAGTACACCGGCGACAACACCTCACAGGAGGAACTGAAGAAGATCGAAGATGCCATTGCAGAGTGTACCGTGCGTGCGCCTATGAGCGGCATTGTGACGTCCCTGAATGTGGCAGAGGGCTCTCTGCCGACTGCCGAGGCACTCATGACCATCGAGGACAAGGATGCCCTCCGGATCACGGTGCAGATCGCAGAGGCGGATATCCTGAAGATCAAGGAGGGCATGCCGGCGGTCGTCACCACCACGGCGACCGGAGATCAGGAATTTTCTGCGACTGTCTCCCGTGTGGTCAATATCTACAGCGGCGGCAGTGATGCGTCTTTCTTCGGACAGGACGGCAGCAGCGGCGGCTATTCTGCGGAGATCACCATTGATGACAAAAACACTGCCCTGCTCCTTGGTATGAATGCGAAAGTGAAGATCATTCTGGTCGAGCAGAAGGATGTGCTGAGCGTGCCCTATGAATCCATTTTGCAGGAGGAGGACGGCAGCAGTTATGTCCTTGTGGCAGTAACAGATGAAAACGGCGTGACGACTGCCAAAAAGGCAGCAGTCGTGCCGGGCATGACGGGCAGTTATTTCACGGAGATCTCCTCCGAAGAGGTGAAAGAGGGCGACCGCATCATCATGAGTCCGGAGGGACATGAGGACGGCGACATTATCCTGACCATGACGGATATGAGTGAGACCGAAGGCGGTGCAGCAGAGGATGAGTAAAAATATCATTTCCATGCGCCACATCATCAAGCGGTATTTCATCGGCAAGCCGAATGAATTGCAGATCCTCAACGGCATTGATCTTGATGTGCAGGAAAACGAGTTCCTTGCCATTGTCGGGCAGTCCGGCTCCGGTAAAAGTACGCTGATGAATATGATCGGTGCGCTTGACCGTCCGACGGAGGGGACGTACTTCCTCAACGGCAGGGACATCAGCAGAATGAACGATGTCCAGCTCAGTACGATCCGCAACAGGGAGATCGGGTTCGTGTTCCAGAATTTCCATCTCATCCCCCGCATGAGTGCGCTGAAAAATGTGGAGATGCCGCTGCTCTATGCGGGTATGCCGAGGCGGGAACGCCTCAGGCGTGCCAATGAGCTGCTCGAGATCGTGGACATGGCAGACCGGGGCAGCCATCAGCCAAATGAGCTGTCCGGCGGACAGAAGCAGCGTGTGGCGATTGCAAGGGCGATGGCGAACCATCCCTCTCTGCTTCTGGCGGATGAGCCGACCGGCGCACTGGATACCAAGACCGGACGGATGATCATGGATCTGTTCCACCAGCTCCACCAGCAGGAGGGGACGACCATCATCCTCATCACGCACAGCCCGGAGCTGGCACAGGAATGTGACAGGATCGTGACTATCAGCGACGGGAGCATCATTTCAGATACGGGGGTGACGGCAGATGCAGTTCACTGAAAATCTGCGGCTGGCGTTTGCTTCGCTGGCGGCGAATAAAATGCGCTCTCTGCTGACGATGCTGGGCATCATCATCGGCATCAGCTCTGTCATTCTCATCACAACGATCGGTACTTCCATCCAGAAAACGCTGTCGAATACGTTCAACCAGATCGGTGCCTCCAATTTCTTTGATGTCTATCTGTATCAGGATTATGACTATGAAGATATGATGAGTGACGATTTTTCCGACGAGATGCCGGAGGAGGATATGTTCACCCGTGAAATGCTCGACCGTCTTACGGAAACATACGGCGACCATTTCACGCCGATGTTACAGCAGGATTTCGGGAATGCCACACTGCGCAGCGTGACAAATGAGGAATTCTCGGTCATGGTCACCGGGGAGCTGTCCCCTGTGCAGGATACCCTCCATCTGCGGGGCAGGACGATCACACAGCGGGACAATCAGGAGAAGATCCATGCCATCTATGTGTCGGATCTGTTTGTGCGGCAGTATTTTCAGGACGAGACGGTCGATCCCATCGGGCAGACCGTGGATATGACACTGAGCAATGGCAGCACCATTGATTTCATCATTGTCGGGGTCTGTGAGACGCCGGAACTGATGGACAAGCTCTATGCGCCCGGCACGAGCGATATGGAAAAGACTTCCAACGTTACCGTGCCGCTCGATACGATGCTGGACATTCTGCACCAGACCCAGGAGCCGATGATGTACCTGACGATCCGGTGGAACACGGAATACGACCCGGATATGCTGCAGGACGAGCTTCAGGAGTTCTTTGAGGCAGAATATGCGGAAAAACCGGGGTATCAGGTCATTGTGCAGAATGAGCAGATCTATCTGGGCATGATCAACTCGGTCATCAATGTCATCACGATCGCCATATCCATCATTGCAGCCATTTCGCTGATCGTGGGCGGCGTGGGCGTCATGAATATCATGCTGGTGAGCATTACGGAGCGGACAAAGGAGATCGGCATCCGCAAGGCACTGGGTGCGCAGAACTCCGCCATCCGGATGCAGTTTGTCGTGGAGGCGATTTTGATCTGCCTGATCGGCGGCATCATCGGCATCATACTGGGCATTGCGGGCGGCATGATCCTTGGGTTCACTGCCAAGAGCCTTGTTACAACGATCTATCCGGATTATGCGCAGATGATCGCCATCACCGTCCAGCCGTCAGTGCCTGCCATCCTCGTGGCAGTGGGCTTTTCGATCCTGACCGGCGTGTTCTTCGGCTATTATCCCGCAAACAAGGCGGCGAAAATGGATCCGATCGACGCACTGCGGTATGACTGATGGGAAGATCCGGCGGTTTTCGCTGCACTCCCTCTTGACATTGGCAGTATTTTCTGTTATAATAAGATGGGGATACTTTCGGAGGCTGTTCCGGAGTCCCTGAATGTCACCGGCATGTTCCGTGCCGGAATTTCAAGGAGGTAATACCTATGGCATTAGCAGGCGCATTAACAAACAATCAGAAGGTGCTGGACTGGGTACAGGAAATGGTGGATCTGTGCAAGCCGGACAAGGTGGTATGGATCGACGGCTCCAAGGAGCAGCTGGATGCCCTGACAGAGGAAGTCACTTCTCTTCCCGATGGGGATCCGAACAAGATGTACCATCTGAATCAGGAGAAGCTTCCGGGCTGTCTGTATCACAGAACGGCTGTGAATGACGTTGCCCGTGTCGAGGACAGGACCTTTATCTGCACAAGGACAAAGGAAGATGCCGGTCCGACCAATAACTGGATGGATCCCAAAGAGATGTATGCCATGCTTACGCCGATGTATGATGGTGTGATGAAGGGGCGTACCATGTATGTCATTCCCTACTCTATGGGTCCCGTGACATCCCCGATCTCCAAGGTCGGCGTGGAGCTGACTGACTCGATCTATGTCGTTCTGAACATGAACATCATGACCAGAATGGGCAAGGCTGCATTTGACAAGCTCGGCGACTCCAACGACTTTGTAAGAGGTCTGCACTCCAAGGCTGACGTGGATCCCGAAAAGCGTTACATCGTGCAGTTCCCGGAGGACAATACCATCTGGTCGATCAATTCCGCTTACGGCGGCAATGTTATCCTGTCCAAGAAGTGCTTCGCACTGCGTATCGCTTCTTTCCAGGGCAAGAATGAGGGCTGGATGGCAGAGCATATGCTCATTCTGGGCGTGCAGAAGCCGGACGGCGATACCAAGTACATCTGTGCTGCATTCCCGTCTGCCTGTGGTAAGACCAATCTGGCAATGCTCATCCCGCCGGAGGGCTACCGGAAGAACGGTTACAAGGTATTCACGGTAGGTGATGATATTGCATGGCTGAAGCCCGGTGAGGACGGCAGACTGTATGCCATCAATCCGGAGAACGGTTTCTTCGGCGTGGCACCGGGTACCAATGAAAAGTCCAACTACAATGCACTCGCCTCCACCAAGAAGGATGCGATTTTCACCAACGTTGCCCTGAACAACGAGGACAACACCGTTTGGTGGGAGAAGCTGACCAAGGAGCCGCCGACAGATGCGACCGAGTGGAAGGGTGCCAAGGTCAATGGCAAGGAGTACACCGCAGCCGGCAATACGCTGGCACATCCGAACTCCCGTTTCACCGCACCGGCAAAGAACTGCCCGTGCCTGTCTCCGGAGTTCGACAATCCGCAGGGCGTACCGGTATCTGCCATTGTATTCGGCGGCAGACGTGCATCCACGACACCGCTCGTATACCAGAGCTTTGACTGGACACACGGTACCTATGTAGGTTCCGCTGTTTCCTCTGAGACCACTGCTGCTGCTGCCGGTGCCGTCGGTGTTCTGCGTCACGATCCGATGGCAATGAAGCCGTTCATCGGCTACAATGTCGGTGACTACTGGGCACACTGGCTCGAAATGGGCGATATTCTGGGTGACAAGGCTCCGAAGATCTTCAATGTCAACTGGTTCAAGCAGGATGAGAACGGCAACTTCATCTGGCCCGGCTTTGGTGACAACATGAGAGTGCTTGACTGGATCATCAAGAGATGTGAGGGCACGGTCGATGCAGAGGAGACGGCTATCGGCTATCTGCCGAAGAAGACCGACATCAACATCGAGGGCATCGAGGATGAGGTCACACCGGAGATCCTTGACAAGCTGCTTGCAGTGGATAAGGATCTGTGGACAAAGGAGATCGCAGAGATGCGCAGATATTACAAGGAAGACATCGCCGACAAGGGCGGCCGTGTTCCGCAGGCTCTGTGGGATCAGCTCGACAAGATTGAGGCACGCCTCGGCTGATATGTGATCATGATAAAAAAAGGAGGGGCAGTTGCCCCTCCTTTTTCTGTGAAATGGGGTATTTTTTGGGTAGCCGCCCCACCCCCCGACCCCCTCCCCTGAAGGGGAGGGGGCTATTTTGCAGGGGG
>CANQYC010000056.1 GCA_947627945.1 uncultured Clostridia bacterium | reverse complement strand
TTCTCATTCTTGCTTTCATGGTTCTATTATACCATGTTTTTACTAATTTTTCAATAGAGGTTTTTAGAGGTTACCATAATACTTATAGCCAGCATAGGACAGCTTGCTGTCGTCGGTGTTTCCGGGTTTTAATATCTTGTCAACAACCTCCTGCGGAAGATAGCCGCCGTTTGCTTCTTGAAGCTCTCTTAAATTTTCTACACTTACAAGTTCAGCAGAATGTGCTTTTATGGCATTATTAACATCAAGCGGATCAAGTGTATCCACCGTCCAAGCCATCGACCCCGAGGCGTCGAGGATGGTCGCCACGTCGACGGGGTTCTCCCCGACGTACCACGACTCCAGACCGACATCGAACGTTCTGCCGTCTGTAGAACCATCCGCAACGCTGGCGGTTTTATTCGTGTGCAAGCCATAACCGGTGTTGTAATTGCCATCTTTGTCCGTATCCTGCTCAAGGTTATCAAACCCGGTAGATTTTCCTGTTTTTTGGGAACCACCCGCATCATCAGCCGAAGCGGGGCGCATGATCAGGTCTGTAAACGCATCAAAACCGACTGCGGACACAAGCAATGCCGCCGCCGATACCCCTGCAGCCAATCTCCTTGTCACCTTTTTCATACCATGCACACTCCTTCCAAACATAATCGCAGCCTTATTGACAAAAGCCGCACATTATCCCAAGATGGGGCACGATCCAGTAATACGCATACCCTGTGCAGTTCAGGGATACCCCGCCGCTTCGCAAAAGACCTGACTTTGTGAAAAGCGGCAGTATACCCCCAAAAATGCATATAGCCTTTCATACAATTCTATCACAATGAGTTTCCATTGTCAAGGGATTTTTTCTGAAATTTGCAGGGATATTGGAGATTTTTTCTGTGGATATTTGTGCATGATGCACAAATATTACTTCAGATGGAGCTTCTTCATGACGAGTTTTTTGAACTCCTGGCTGTTCCAGATGGCATTTTTCAGCTTCTCAAAGGAGTCGTTTTTCTTCATCTGCTTGACGATGTCACTGCTCTCCGGCGGACGGTTGAGGAGGGCATAGTACAGGAAGCAGACCATTTCCTCCGTCAGCGGAGCCTGTTTGTGTTCCTGAATGAGTGCCATTTTTTTGTCATTGAGTTTTTCGTATTCCTCCGATGCGAGGATGGTCTCACGGATCTTGTCCGTGGTGGTCTCCGGGTCGAGGAACCATTGCCGGCGTTCGGCGTCTCTCGGGTTCCTGCCGAGGGTTTTCTGATAGAGGTTGTTCATCTCTTTTTTGGTGACGAATTTTTTGCTGTTATTGTAGTAATTCTGGCATTCTTCGAGTGTCATGTTGCCGCTTGAAAATTCCTGATACATGTCGCAGATGGTCGCCGTTTCGCCGAACAGTATCTGCTTGCCCTTGTGGATCCATAGCACTTTGTTGCACAGCCGCCGGATCTGGTCGAGGGAATGGGAAACAAGGATCGTCGTCACGCCGCTGTTGATGATGCTGAGCATCTTCTGCTCACTTTTTTTCCGGAAGGCATCATCGCCCACGGACAGCACCTCGTCCAAAATCAAAATTTCCGGGTTCACCATGCTTGCGATGGAAAAGGCAAGCCGTGATTTCATACCGGAGGACAGCTGCCGGAACGGCGTGTTCTGGAAGTCCTCCAGCCCGGAAAATTCGATGATATCGTCATATTTTGAAGTGAGGAAGGCATTGTCATAGCCCAGGATCGCACCACGCAGGAAGATATTCTCCCTTACCGTCATTTCCCCGTCAAAGCCGGAGCCAAGCTCGAGCAGTGCGGCGACATTCCCCTCCACATGCACGGAACCGGCGGTGGGCTGCATGATGCCGGTGATGACTTTGAGCAATGTCGATTTTCCGGCACCGTTGCCGCCGATGATACCCAGAAAATCGCCGTCAGACACAGAAAAGCTCACGCCGTCGATGGCGAGGAACTCGCTTCTGTTATTCTGATGCCGGAGCGAATCGATGATATAATCTTTCAGCCCGACATTTTTCAGATTTCCGGTCTTATAGATCAGGCGTATGTCCTTTAGCTCGATTTTCATGAACAGGTTCCTTTCATACGGCATCCCCGAAACAGGTACACTGCGCCGGGACTCTGTACCAAATTACAGATAATAGAGGAAATTCTTGTTATTCTTATGATAGATGAGCGAACCGACCAGTATCGACACGATCGCAAAGCCTGCGCAGAGCAGATGTGTCGGCAAACCGGGGATGTAGCCCTCAATGACGATGATACGGAAATACCGGATATACACATAGATCGGATTGACATAGAAGATCTGCTGTATCCGTTCCGGGTAGCTGTCAACATAGTAGAACACGGCAGAAAAATAGTTGAGCAGCTGTGTGAAAACGTCATACAGGTATTTGATATCCTTGAAGACCACAAACAGTGACGACAGGATAAAGCTCACCCCGATATTGAAGATCAGCAGACAGATCACAGGATAGATCAGCAGCAGATACCGTGGTGAAAAATGCAGATTCTTGTCCCCAAGCACAAAGAGGAAGAACACGCAGAGGTTCAGCAGAAATGTGACCAGTGCGGAAAAATTCTTAGAAAGAATGAACAGATATTTCTTGACATTGACCTTTGTGAAGATCTGCGCATTTTCCATCAGCGAGGACATGCCGCCGCTCGTTGAGTCCTTGAAATACGAAAAGACAAGGTTCCCTGCGAACAGATAGACGATATAATGCTCCTTGTTCCTGCCGAAAAACTGGGTAAACACCAGTGCCATGACTGTCAGCTGCAAAAGCGGAGACAGCAGGCTCCAGAGGATCCCAAGGATCGTTCGCTTGTACTTGCGGTTAAAATCCCGCTTTACGAGGATCTGGAACAGAAACCGATCCTTTTTGATCCTGTCTAACATTGTCACTATTGCATCCTCCTGACAAATGATCCCAAAAGCAGATCATTCAGATGATATATGCTGCGCCACTGTACACATCGCAGCCGTTTCTGCCGCAGATCAGGTAAGTGTCGGCGGATCTACTGTTATCTTGATAGCCGTTGATCTTTTCGCAGGCGTGACCGAATCCATAGTGATCGCCTTCGGGTCTATGGTGAGAACAGCCGGCTCCTCCTCCATCTCTGTGGAAAACTTGCAGCGTCTGCGCTCCACACGGAGCATCTCAAGCTGCTGTGCAGCCGTTTCATAGGCAGGATCACGTTCGTAGATATCCATTTCACGCAGGCGGAACGAGAGGATCCGCCTGTCGCTGGCAGATGCACGGAGCTGACAGCGGCGGTATACATGGGAAAGCTGAAAGCTGATCTGGACTTTCCCGTCACTTCCTATATAATTCTGCGGAATATCAAGAATGATATAATCACGGCTTTTCTTGCGGAAGATCTCCCTTGAGACCATATGATGCCCGTTTACGCTTACTTTTGCCAGTATCCTGTACTGCTTGTAATAAAAATACGGTTCAAAATAGATCTGCAGGGCAAGCCCGTTTTCCGTCTTGGGAATGAAAAAGCTGAAATACGCCTTTTTCCGCACGATCCAGCGGCCTTTCGGCGAGGCAAGCTCGATACCGTATGTCTCGATCTCCGTATCACGTGAAAAGTCAAACGTCGCATTTACGGGAATATGATACAGCGTCTTCTTATCATGTTTCATGCTGACAAGAAGATGATAGAATCTTTCGCAGAAACCGCCGTTATAGTAGAAAAACCTGTCACGCTTGACTTTTTCCTCCGCTGTCAGCGCAAATCCCGTCCTATGATATTCTTCAAGCCTGTCCACACATTCATCGACCGTATCGACGACGTTGAATATCACATCCATCTTGCTTGAATAGGGGTCGGCAAGGTCGGTCTTGTGGTGGTATTTCCGGCAGTCTTCGCTGTCAGGGATATTCAGGAAAATAGACGGCTTGTGCTGGAACCACATCTCAAAGCACATGGATGAATAGTCCGTGATGAGAATGGCAGAGTCTTTTTTGGCTCCGGCGATCTCATCATCTTCAAGGATCTTTACGCCCTCAAGCAGATCATTTCCGCAGACCTGCAGTACACTGTGGTGAAGTGCCACTTTCAGCGTATAGCCGTTTTCTTTTACAAATTTCTGGAAACGAGGATCTTCAAGGAGCCCGACGATCGTTTTGACATAGACCGTGTCCTTTAGCTCTTCTTCGGGAATGTTTTTAAGATACCGTCTGTGTGTAAAATAGATAAAAATGCTCTTTTCCGTCCCCGATTTTTCGGAACTCAGCAGATCCCAGCGGAAAAGTCCATTTTTGATCAGATCTTCCTCTTTATAGCAGGCACGCTTCATGAAGATCTCTTTCTCAAAATCATTGCTGATCATCAGCTTGTCAAATAAAAACTTGCTGTAAGAAGCCTGTGAGATAAAGTCATCCTTGAAAAAAGTAATGCCGTGCTGGGTGAAAATAGAGTACACATAGGGGCTGCGCTTTACGGCTTCCGTAATGCCCAGACGCAGCGAATGCAGCACTTGGAACCCTCCGCAGATGAACTTGACCGTCTTGAAGATCTCGTTCATCTTCAGGGCGAAACCTTTGAGCTTTTCGGGCGAATACGCAATGATATTCTCTCCGTACTTCTCTTTTATCTCCGGATAGGCAGCACAGTTCTCATTGATGATATAATACGGTGTGAACTGCCTTTCCTTCTGCGAATAGATATACTTGAAAAGTTCAAACTCATCCTGCGGTGAGGTATCTGCCTCAACGATAAAATCGCAGCAGATGATCTTGTCCCTCTCTGTTTCAAGCTGCATGGACATGGCAAATTCATGTGCCATATACCGCCTGAACACCTTGTCTCTTAACACATTTACTTTTTCCAACATATATTTTCCTCATACAAATAGATTTCAGGACAGCTCCAGGAGCGTCCCAATGCACTTCTGCGGCGTCCCCCGCCAAATGTGATGAAACCGACCACGGGCATCTACATGTCCCCGGTAAAATAACTGTGATCGGCACAGTCTCATATCAGTATTGTACACCATCTTATCGGAAATGTCAATAGTTTCCGAAAGAAAACGGCAGAAATTTCCAGATAAAAAGCACTGACAGCAGCCGCACCCGGACACAGACAAGCGTAAACAGCTTTATACATTATAACACAGATCAAAGTGCTTGTCAATAGCCACACATATATCATACCACAGGGGCATGTCTCATATACTGACGGGGGAGGGATGCGCAGTGAAACAACGGATGACAGGGTTCCTGCTGCTGTTCTGTCTGCTGATGAGCGGCTGCGGGCAGCGGACAGGACCATACTACTGGTCGCAGGACATCACCGGTCTGCGGGAGCTGCTGCACAGTCCGGCACAGGAAACGACCGCCCCCGCAGAGGAACAGCCCCCGCAGGAGATCACGCAGATCCGGGCAGTCTGGATTCCCGTGATGCAGTATGCGGAGTGGATGACGGGGAAGACCGAGACGGAATTCCGGGATCAGGTGCGGGCGGCGTTCCGGGCATGCGCCGCTCTGGGGCTGAACTGTGTATTCCTGCATGTCCGGGCGTATGGAGATGCCTATTATGACTCTGATCTGTTCCCGCATGGCAGCTACCTGACCGGCAGCTATGACCCGCTCGCCATCATGGCCGCCGAAGCGCACCAAGCCGGTCTCGAAGCCCATGCATGGATCAATCCGCTCCGTCTGAAAACGCCGGAGAACATGGCACAGATCCCCGATACGTATCTGCTCCGCCAGTGGTATGACGATCCGGAGAAAAACGGCACCTACATGAAACCATCCGGCAGCAATCTCTGGCTTGATCCTGCCTATCCGGAGGTGCGGCAGCTCATTGCGGACGGTGCGGCGGAGATACTGGCACATTACGAGGTGGACGGCATCCATATCGATGATTATTTCTACCCGACGCAGGATCCCGCCTTTGATGCAGCCGCCTTTGCGGAGAGCGGTGCCGCAGACCTGGCACAGTGGCGGCGGGACAACTGCAATGCGCTTGTGAAGGAATTATATGACACGGCGAAATCATACGGAAAATGTTTCAGCATCAGCCCGCAGGGAGATCCGGAGACCAATTATGAGCAGCTCTATGCGGATGTTGCCCTCTGGAGCCGGGAACCGGGCTATTGCGACTGGATCATCCCACAGCTGTACTATGGCTTTGAGAACGAACATTGTCCGTTTCAGGAGATGCTCGCACAGTGGACAGAGGCTGCACAGTCGGCAAAGCTCGTGATCGGACTGGCACCGTACAAGATCGGGCAGGAGGACAGCTGGGCAGGCACGGGGCGGACAGAATGGCAGACCCATGGGGATGTGCTGTCCCGGGAAGCGGCACTGGCACTGGAAAAAACAGACGGCATCTCCCTCTATGCCTATGCCTCGCTGTTTTCCCCGTCCGCACAGACTGCCCCTGCTGTTTCCGAAGAACGCCAGCGCATCGGCGCACTGCTGCAATGAACGGGGCAAAAAGGCACTTCGTGACCTGTTTCCAAAATCCTGCATAAAATAAAACGTTTATATTTGTGCGGGATGCATAAATGCTGTCATATCAATTGTGCATGATTTACAAAAAAAATATAAATGCTTGCAGTTTTTACATATTTGTGCTATAATAAATGGTAAGAGAAAATCGGGCGCAGAACGGCTTTTCTGTGCCCTTACAGAAGGAGTAACACATATGGCAGCAAAGGTTTGTTATAATTGCGGAAAAAAATTGCACGGAAACAGTGTCAGCTGCACCAACTGCGGCGCACACCAGTGGCGTGAGGGCACGGACAAGATGGGCGTGGAGCAGCTCAAGGAGTATGCGGATGAGGAATTCCGTCAGGGCAAGCTCGGCACGACCGATGCCCATACGCAGCATACGGAAAAGGCGATGTTCCTGTATTCCCTGATCGCCAGCCGCATCAGTGACATGGCACCTCGCCTTGAGGACATCGACACGATGGAACGCTGCGTCCACATGCTCGACTACATTCTGATGCAGGAGCGCAGAGCTGGTTTCTGCGGCGACGAGCGGCGTCAGGAACGCTACAAGGATCTGATGGATCGTATTTCCAATGCGAAGGACAATCTCCTGTATGACCGCATCGAAAAGTCCCGCAAGCGTGACGAGGCGAATGCACAGGCAGCTGCGTCCGCACCGTCGGAGTCCGACAAGCTCGACGAGCTGGTGGATTATGCCATCTTCACAGTCTCCGAAATGGATGAGATGGGCAGCTGGAAGTTCCTCGGCAAGCCCAGAAGCAAGAACTACATGATCAGCATGTTCAGCTTCCTGCGGGAGATCAAGGATCAGATCGCAACGCTCGAGCAGAAAGAGCGTGAGGTGCTGCTGCATGTGATGTTCCAAGTGGCTGACAGCTACGAGAAGGGGACGTATCCTTTCCCGCAAGATCCCACCAGAGCCATCGACTGGCATACAGAGGCTTCCAACAGAGGACTTGTCCTCAGCCAGCTTGCCATCGGCGACATCTACCTCAAGGGCAGCGGCGGCATGCGTCCGCAGCTGGACAAGGCATTGGAGTGGTATGAAAAGGCACTTGCTGCCAACAGCTCTCCGAAGGTCAACGAATACGCCGAGGCAGCGATCGAACATATCAAGTACACGATGCGTACAGGCGGCTGATCGCCCCGGTACGGATCTCATCACCGAAAATGTCGTCTCCCCCATGCGCCTGCGGGGAGAGGATCATGCAGGGGGCACTGCCCCCTGCATTTCTTTTTTCTGACAGCCTATAGCTCTCTTTCCCACATTGCATCTGTATGATCTCACCAACGCAGGGCATACTATCCATGAGGTGATACCATGTCCTACGAAACGAGACCCCTCCCCCCTGATCTGGAGGAACAGCTTGCCGTCCTGCGCCAGATCGCCGACGGCAGTGACGATCTGCTCATCGACCCGGTCACGGTCGGCGGGATCCGGTGTGCCGTTGTCTGCTGTGAGGGGATGCTCTCCACAGCCATCGCCACGGAGCTGATCATTGAACCGCTGACCGCCATCCCGGCGATGCCCGACAGCACTGCGCTCCTGACACACATCCAGACACATCTGCTGCTGTCATTTGACCGTGTCGTGGTGCGCAGTTACGGCGATCTGTTCCGCCTGCTGCATTCCGGATTTGCCATACTGCTTGCGCAGGGGCAGACGATGGCACTTGCCTTTGGTGTGCAGGGCTACGACAAGCGCAGCATCAGTGAGCCGTCCGGAGAAGCCGATCTCTTCGGTGCCCATGAGGGCTTTACGGAGGCGATCCGCACGAATATGTCCCAGCTGCGCCGCCGCATGAAGACCCCGCTGCTCAAATTCGAGCTGCGTGTCATGGGAAAACTCAGCCACACCGATGTCTGCCTGTGCTACCTGACAGACAGGGTGCCGCCGCAGCTGCTGCGCCGGATCCGCCATGAACTCGATGCCGCAGAGCTGGATACGATCCTGTCGCCCGGCTATTTACAGCCGTTTCTGGAGCGGCGGGGCAGCATGTTCGACAGCGTCAGCACCACCGAACGCCCCGATGTCCTTGTCTCCAAGCTCCTTGAGGGCAGGGTCGCCGTCCTTATTGACGGCAATCCCTTTGCCATCGTTGTCCCAAAGCTCCTTGTGGAAAGTTTCCAGACGCTCGATGACTACAATTACAAGCCCTACTATGCGACATTCATCCGCTGGGTCAAGTACCTTGCCTTCCTCATCACACTGCTGCTGCCCGCTGTCTACACAGCGGTGAGCGTCCATCATCCGGAACTTCTCAACCGGACGCTGCTCATGCTCCTCACCAGAGCCGAAGCCGAGGAACCGCTGTCACTGCCGCTCGAAGCGATCGGTGCCTTTCTCATGTTCGAGATCATCCGGGAGGCGGGACTGCGCCTGCCGAAAGTCGTCGGCGGTGCCGTGAGCATCGTCGGCGGCATCATCATCGGGGATGCCGCCGTTGCTTCGGGACTTGTCAGCACACCCATGCTGACCGTTGTGGCGATCTCCGTGACTGCCGGATTCATCGTCCCCGATCTCAGCCCCGTCATTACCGTCCTGCGGCTGCTGTTCATCGCCGCCGGCGGTCTGTGGGGACTGTATGGCATCGGTCTGCTCGGAATGGCGGTGACCTATCAGCTGTGCCGGACAGAGGATTTCGGATTCCCCGTGACAGCACCGCTCTCGCCGCTGTACCTGCGTTCCATGCGGGATGTGATGACCCGTGTCGGGTTCCGCCGGATGCAGCACGGCAACTTCACAGTGGAGGAATATCATGAACAAGATCAGTAATCTGCAGCTCTTTTCCATTTTGCTGCTCCCGGGCGCATGGAGCATCCTGTGCATCCCGGCACTGTACGGCGGCGGACAGCTTCTCGGTGCCGCCGCAGGGTGCGGCATCCAGCTGCTGCTCTGCGTGCCGGTGTTCGCTCTTGCCAGACATGGCAGAGAGACGGACTTCCTGCGTCAGAAATGGCTCTGCTGCCTCTATGCACTGTTTTTCATCCTCTGGGGTGCCCGCAGCCTGACGCTGATGCATACGGCAGCGCCCCGGCAGCTGCTGACCTCTCCGGGACATGTCACGGCAGCCGTACTGCTCCTGCTGACCTGCCTGTACACGAGTACGGCGGGACTGAAAGCAACGGCACGCTGTGCGGTGCTGATGCTCGGCGTACTTGGCGTGACACTTGTGCTGCTGGTCGTGGGCGCATGGCGCAGGGTGGAGCTGAGTGCCCTCTCGGTACGGGGCGGCTTTTCACAGGGGATGCTGACCTATCTGGCACTCGGCGGGGAACTGCCGGCGGCATGGGTGCTTTTGCAGCACGCCGGTACGGGCGGATGCCGTGCGGTGGGGGCATATCTGCTGGCAAAACTCGGGCTTTGTCTGCTCGTGCTGTTCCTCTGCATCACGGCAGGCGGACGGCTCACCTCAGAGGCAGCGTATCCGCTGTTCACTCTGACCGTCCTCTCCCAGCCCTTTGCGGGACAGCGTGCGGATGCAGTCTATCTCCTCGCTTTCGTGATGCTCTGCGTCATGCAGATGACACTGCTGACGGGCGTCACCGCACATCTGCTCGAACGGACAGGCATCCGCCACACGGCACCGCTGTCGCTGCTGCTCATGCTGCTGCTGGCATGGCTGCTGCCGGAACAGGGCGTTGCCACGCTCACAGCCGCACTCATCCCGATACTGGCAGGCGGCGTGCCGCTCGTCATCCTGATGATGCAGGGGATCAAAAGGAGCGTGAGAGCATGAAACGGATCTGTCTGCCGGTCTGCCTGCTGTTGTTCCTGCTGACAGGCTGCGCCGGCGATGCCATCGCAGACCGCCTTTACACACAGGCGATCGGATTGTCCGGCAAAGACACGCTGCAATTCACCATACAGGGGTTTGAGGAGGAAGACGCCCGCACCGTCTATGCAGACGGCATTGCCGATGCCCTCCGGCAGGAGGAAGCCGAAGCGGGCGGCAGGATCTTCCTCGGGCACACGGAACTGCTCTGTCTCGATGGCAGCCGCACATCGGACACCGTCCGGATGCTGCTGTTCGAGCAGGGATTGTCGCCGGGCTGCAAGGTGCTGTACGCTTCGCCCGGGGAGCTGCTGCGCAGGGACAGTACAGAGTATGTGCATGCCCTGCGGATGGCGGAGAAAAACGGACTGCTGCCCGCCACGGAACTGTCCACCGTGCTGGGGGAATGGCTCGGTGCATGGGAGACCGCACTGCTCCCGGCACAGGACAGGAAACTGGTGCTGCTGCACCGGGACGGCACATGTGTGTATCTTTCGGAGGAAGCTGCCGCCGGGATGTGCTGGCTCCGTCCGGGCACGGGCAGTTTTAGCATGACGACCGGGGCGGGCGATGCCGAGATCCGTTCGCTCGAGCTGACAAAGACGATGCAGGACGGACAGGGACAGTATCACATCCGGCTGGTCACACAGGATGCGGATGATGCGCTGCGCCGCACGCTGAAAGACCGTGTACAGGCGGAATGCGAAGCCGCCGTCCGGGAGATGCGGGACGCCGGAGCAGATGTGATCGGTCTGCAGACCCTGATGGAAGCGGCCGGCATGCAGTCCGGGGGGACGCTGCCGGAAGTTGCGGTGACAGTTACTGTCACGTGAGAGAGATGTCCCTCTCCCCTCCGGGGGAGAGGGACTTTGCACGTTCCGGTGCAAAAAATGTTCCATAACTTTTGCCCGCAAACTCTTTACAAATCGAGGGAAATGTGGTATACTGAAACTATACACTTTTATTTTTTCCAAGGAGGTATCCCATGCTCACGGATATTGAGATCGCTCGTCAGGCGGAGATGCTGCCCATTACTGACATCGCTGCGCAGCTCGGCATCGCCCCGGAGGAGCTGGAACCATACGGTCACTATAAGGCAAAGGTCACCGAAAAGCTCTTTGCCCGGACTGCCTGCCGTCCCGATGGCAAGCTCATCCTCGTCACTGCCGTCAATCCCACCCCCGCCGGGGAGGGAAAGACCACTGTCAGTGTCGGTCTGGGACAGGCGATGTCGAAGATCGGCAAAAAAACAGTCCTCGCCCTGCGGGAGCCGTCCCTCGGTCCTGTGTTCGGCGTCAAGGGCGGTGCTGCCGGCGGCGGCTATTCCCAAGTCATCCCGATGGAGGACATCAACCTCCATTTCACCGGTGACATCCATGCCATCACCGCTGCCAACAATCTGCTGTGCGCACTGCTCGACAACCATCTCCAGCAGGGCAATGCACTGCATATCGACACCAGACGGATCCTGTTCAAACGCTGTATGGATATGAATGACCGGGCACTGCGGAATATCGTGGTCGGCATGGGCGGCAGGATGAACGGCGTGCCCCGTGAGGACGGTTTCCAGATCACCGTTGCTTCCGAAGTCATGGCGATCCTCTGTCTGGCAACGGATCTTGCCGATCTCAAAAAACGCCTCGGCCGCATTCTTGTTGCCTATAACACAGAGGGCGCACCGGTCTATGCCTCCGATCTGCATGCGGAGGGCGCAATGACCGCACTGCTCCGGGATGCCCTCAAGCCCAATCTCGTACAGACCCTTGAACATACCCCCGTACTCATCCACGGCGGTCCGTTTGCCAATATCGCCCATGGCTGCAACTCCATCCGGGCGACCAGACTGGCACTGAAACTCGGCGATTACTGCGTGACGGAGGCGGGCTTCGGCTCGGATCTCGGTGCGGAGAAATTCTTTGACATCAAGTGCCGCTATGGCGGGCTGAAGCCTGACTGCGTGGTACTGGTGGCGACGGTGCGGGCACTGAAATACAACGGCGGCGTCGAGCGCAGCGAACTGACCACGCCGGATGTGGATGCCCTGAAGCGTGGCATCATCAACCTGCGGACACACATCGAGAACATGTTCAAGTACCATGTACCCGTGGTGGTCGCCATCAACCGCTTCCATACGGACAGCGAGGAAGAATTGCAGTATATCGCAGACTACTGCAAGAAGCTCGGTGTCGAGACATCGGTGTGCGAGGTCTTTGCCAAGGGTGGCAGCGGCGGCACCGATCTGGCACGGAAGGTATGTGACACGATCGCCATGTGTGAGGAAGGCAATGACACCTTCCGCCCGCTCTACAAGACGGAGCTGTCCATTGCCCGCAAGGTGGAGACCGTCGCAAAGGAGATCTACCGTGCGGACGGCGTGAAATTCCTGCCTGCCGCAGCAAAGGCGTTACAGGAGATCGAGGATCTTGGCTATGGGACGCTGCCCGTCTGCATCGCCAAGACACAGTATTCGCTCTCGGATGATCCGAAAAAACTCGGCAAACCTGAGGATTTCACCATCACCGTGCGGGATGTGCGGCTGAGTGCGGGTGCCGGCTTCGTGGTGGTGCTGACCGGGGACATCATGACCATGCCCGGACTGCCCAAGACACCGGCAGCATTCGCCATCGACTGCGACAATGACGGCAATATCCAGGGGCTGTTCTGATGACATACCATTGGACGACACAGTCCCCGGAGGAGACCATCGCCTTAGCGGAAAAGATCGGCAGACGGCTGCATCCGGGGGATGTGCTGGCGTTCCGGGGAGATCTCGGTGCCGGAAAGACGACATTCACCCGTGGGCTGGCACTGGGACTCGGTCTGGAGGATACGGTGACATCCCCCACGTTTGCACTGGTGCATACCTACGGGGGACCGCCCTGTCAGCTCGTACATTTCGATATGTACCGCATTTCCGGGGATGAGCTGGAAACGACGGGCTTCTATGACTATCCGCCGGAGGAAAGCATATTTGCCATCGAATGGTCGGAGCATATCGGCGATGCGCTTCCGTCGCATACCCTGTGGGTGACGCTGGCATCCACCGGAGAGGAGACACGGCAGATCACATTGGAGGGGGATGAACGCTTTGCGGATATTGGGGCTTGATACCTCCGGAAAGACTGCCTCAGTTGCCATCCTCGATACGGAGCAGGGACTGCTCCTTGGGGAGCATACGGTCTATACCAGCCGTACCCATTCGCAGGTGATCCTGCCCATGTGCAAGGCACTGCTCGAAGAATGCCGCCTTGACATTGCGGAGATCGGTCAGTTTGCGGTGGCGGTGGGTCCCGGCTCCTACACCGGACTGCGCATCGGCATTGCAGCCGTACAGGGCATGGCGATGGCAAGGAATACGCCCTGTACCGCTGCAATG
>CANQYC010000055.1 GCA_947627945.1 uncultured Clostridia bacterium | reverse complement strand
AAAAGCATTGCCGCAGAGACCGCTATCCCGAAAAATCTTTGCATCAGTTTTTTCATTCAAATCATTCCTTTCATGTTTCTTAACTATGTCGCAGCCTGATCCGGAAATTCCGGCGTCGGCAAGATCCGCATCAGCAGCTTCCCCTCCACCTGCTCGCCGCCCACGCAGCCGACCGCTGTGTTCCGTGAGTCGATCGACGTCCGCCGATTGTCGCCCATCACGAAATAGCTGCCGTCCGGCACGGTCACGGGATATTCGACCGTGCTGCTGCCGAGGCTCGCCGCACTCAGGTATGGCTCGTCAAGCGGTGCGCCGTTCACGGAGACCACGCCATTTTCGTCCACAGACACCTTGTCGCCGCCCGTGCCGATCACCCGCTTGCAGAGGATGTTGCCGTTTACCATAAATATGCAGATATCACCCCTTTCCAGTTGATGTGTCTTTTTTGTTATGATGATGTCCCCATCGAACAGCGCAGGACTCATGGAATCGCCGTAGATGCGCATGATCGGGAACACGTTGATCATTAGCAGCGTGACGGTCACTGCGGTGACTGCCGCCGTCACCGCCGCCGCTAAAATGACCTTGGTTAGCCGTTTTCGAGATGTCTTCTTCTTTTCTGTCATGGGCATCCCCCCTCGGACGGTTTGTCACGGCTGTGTGCCTTGCGCCGCAGCAGGATGAGCCAGATGCCGCCTGCCAGTATCAGCACGATGCCGGTGTAGACTGTCAAATTTATGCCATCGCCTCCGGCGGAGGGGAGTTCCGGGCTGGGGAATTCGTTGATGAAGTTTACCGCTGATGTGGGAGTGAGTTCGCCGGTGCTTGTGCCGATGTTCGGATCCGATGGTTTTTGGTCATCATCTACTATGATAGTGTAGCGGTAGCCTTCTCGGAAGTCGTATGCTTCGGTTTGTTTTGCTCTGTTCTCGGAAACTTCATACGTTACGTTTGCAGGTAATTGCAGGATCGTCACCTGCTCGCCGCTTTTGATCGAGATCGTTCCACCGCCAGTTGGAACATATACTTTGCCTGTGACGCCTGCTGGTTTAGTTGAAGCCTCTTCAAAAGCAATTGTTGCTGGATATCCATCTCCGGTTTTTACATTTCCATTTGCATCTGTCCATTTCAGGTTAAAGCTATCAGGGGATAGTGTTGTTGATTCATCTTGTGTTATCAACTTAACATCAAAATTCCACCAATTATCAAGAACAGCCTGCTCATGGATCTCCGGGATGTTTTTGCTTGTGACTTCCTTGCTGATCGTGAGGTTATTGCTGCCATACGACAGCACCATGATGCCGAGACGATCCTTTGTGTACTCGCTATCCGGATCTTGTATCCGGCTTTTGCCCTTTTGGTTATCTTTTTCATCCGGATCGGTTCCAAAGTAGAACGTAAGTGTTTTATCATCTTTTATTATTTCAGCGATGTTTTCCTTTGCAAAGTCACTCGTTCCATGGATGAGATATTCCGCATCGCCGGTGCTTTTGGCAGCAGACTCACTGACTTCATACACTTCATTTGGGAACCGGCTATAAATGAAATTGCCACGATTTGTGTCGGCGTTGAAGTTGGTGAAATTATCGCTTCCCTTTACTGGAATTGTACCATCATAAGTAATGGTATATGTACCGATCGAGAGACCATTTTTAACCACCTCTGAACCTTTTGTTACATTTGTTAATGTTGCCCATATAGTGTAGTATTGATTACCATCAATTGTAGAAGGATATGTATCTGCTACAACAGTAAATGTCAATTGATACGTTTCGTTCGTTGCATCAGCATTCATCTTCTCGCCACCAGCACCTGTTTCCTTATATGGCAATGGGTCAAGATCGTCGTCATAATTCCGTGTTGCTGTAAATGTAAATACAGAATCACTTTTTATATTTGTGTCAGCTTGCAGATCTTTTCCCTGTACAAGCAACTCCAGCGCAAGGCCTGCATTGACGACATCCTTTGTATAGGTGGTATTTGCAACAAGGGAAAATCCATTTTCATCGACCACTGCATCGCCGTACTTACGGTCGGATTCCACTTGTTCAATGCCTTGTGTTGGTTTGTAACCGGGATCCCATTCATAGACATCCTTGGTACTGCCATCGGATTTATCATCGACAAGTGCTTTCAGGAAATTTTCTCTGGTGTCGATTTCCCATCCGCCAGATGAATTAGGCTCAAAATTCCCATCTACTACATGAAAGAATGTCTCTTTATCCTTAATGAAATTCTCATTTAACGTAAATCCGCTTAATTTTTCATCACTCTCATGCAGCGGTGTAAACGTCAGTTTCAGGTTATACTTGATCTGCCTAATATCCTTAACAACGTACTCTCTTGTGATGTCACCATCTTGTTGCGATTCAGCTTCCCCTGCACGTTCCCAAGAATATGTCAAATATCCGACAATATCTTGCTGATTCAGCTCACCTCCGGCATTGTTCAATATTTCACCAGTTGGTGTTTTACCATCATATTCCGGATTCGGCAGATAAATATAGGGGATCGTAAAGGATTTATCAGTTTTACCAGGATCATCTATCCCCAGCCACGCATTCAGCAATTGCAGCAACGGAGTATCCATATCGTCCGGGTAAAGCCGATGCGCATATCTTTTCAGATACTCGAGATAATACGAGCCCTCCATGTAGCCATCTTCCAGCTCCGAAAGCATGTACGCCGGCGAGACGACCTCCCCGAGATAGATCACATTATTCAGCGGTTTTGTCGTGATGTCCAAAAGGCGCACGTTGCAAGTTACCCTCGGAAATCCCTTAGACGGCGTCATATTTTCTATCGGGGCACCGCTTACATAATCCACCGATTTATCAGTGCCGGATAATTTTTTCAAATTTTCGCTTGCCGTACCCGTTTTAACGGTTTCGCTGCCTGTTTTGAACACAAGGTTCATGCCGGCCTCGTTTCCGTTTGTCAGGATCGCATTGCCGCCGATGAAATCCTCTTTGGCTCTGAGCGTGATCGTAGACTTCCAGACATCAAATTTTCCGCCCGTCTTTTCAATGCTGTCGCCCTCAAACGGGGATGTATAGCCCGGTATCGTAACTTCATCCCACCGCAGATAATACATATCCGTTTTATTGTCGTAATAAATTTTTGCAGTCCTGCCGTCTTTGGTCATGTATTCATAAAACTCCGGTGATCCTGCATAGGCATCTGTCAAGGTGAATACATCGTCGTTTACGGTGATGTTTCCCTCTGCGCCAAATTGTATCACTTTTCCATCCTTGTCAACAAGATCAAACCGGGGGTCGATGTAGTCTTGGACGGTGTAGTTTGTGAGGGGTTTTTGGATCTGGTTGAGGATGGAGTCGAAGGCGGCTTCCAGCTTTTCTTTTGAATCGGCGGCATAAACATAATCTGTGTTGGACGCTATCGTACCAAGAAAATCTTTTGCTTTTTCATATTCAGATTTATCTTCGCCCGCAACTGTCGGCATATCCGGTGATATAGAACCGCTTGCCATCATTACACAGAAAATTGTGTAACCTTGTTTTTTCAGTTCATCTGCCCATGCGCTTGCGAGGTCTCCACTACCGGTGATGGTCGAACTTGCCGGTCTTATTTTTTGCATAGAATCTTCAACAATACTAATTGGCGATGAATTCATCGTATCACGACCGTCGGTAAACAGTACGAGATACTTATTGTTACCATCTGAAGCTGTATCTTTCGCCAAAGTATCAGAAAATGCTTTCAGACCTACCCAAGTGTTTGTACCGCCTGTCAGGAAATAGTTATATAACTCGCTAGTTTCTCCAGTTCCGCCTGTTTTACTAACGCTTAGGCTTAATGCAGCATTATCTTCAAAACCAACGTCCTCTCTACTACCTGTAAGGTTACTAGAGTATCGATTATTAGGATCTGTGCTAGATGTCCAGTCAAGCAAAAGCAACTTTTTCAGATCCTCCTCATAACCGGATACCGTTTTATAATCATCGCCCTCTTTCTTCAAAACCATATTATTATTACTGAATCGCATAGCGGATACTTTACTATTTTGAGAAGTACTCTGCAATCTATGAACAAAATCATTAAGAACCTCGTTCAGGGTTTGCGTTTTTATTTCTGCTTTTTCTTGTTTCTTATAAACAAGCGAACATTGCGTTCTTACGTCCGTTGTATAAGGTTTTAATTTGCCATTTTCATCATATGGAGCTTTTATAAATTCGTTGAAATCAGTGATGTTCGTCGTCGCACTGTCACCACCGCTATTGAAGAAACACCGCAGATAGCCTGCTTTATCAATGAAAAATTTTACCGGGCTTGCGCCATCTTCTGTATCAAATTTAATCCCAGCCTCTGCATCATTGCCATCCGCTATTATACCTTTTAATTCGTCACTCGCCGTTAAAGGGACAGTCGCAAAGTTTGGGGCGATATAGTAATCATCAGCGTCTTTTGCTTTGTCAGTCTTCAATCCTTGAAACTGTTTGCCAGTACCCCTAGTAGGATCAATAAGCGGTTCCCAGTCTTGCGCAGAGTTTACATAGTACCAACCTGCAAGAGAAGTACCTGCCGCCGCAGCCTTTTGAAGCGCATCAGGTAATTGGGCGAGGACGTTGCCATCCTCATTAGCGGCACGGTCGGTCAGTTCAATTTCTTTTGGCACATTCTGTTCTTTTGCGTTTGTTACAAAAGACTTAACCTCATCTGCTGACATAGCCTTGTCGAAAAAATAGATGTCGTCAACGTATACTGTACCACTTCCATCATCTCCACACGGATCAAAAATGATATCTACTTTTTTATCTTTTATCAAGTTACTAAAATCCCCAAGATTCTTATTAGTGTCGCCTTTATTTTCCGTATAAACATCTCTTACAAGTTCGCCATCCCTATATAAGCAGTAATTAAGTTTATTATTTGCATCTTTATAAAATACAAATGTATAAAAAGCATAATTTTTATTAAATACACCAGCAGAGCCATTCGTTGGACCTCCACCAGTCTCACTTCTAACAGTAAGCCCTTTATCACTGCTCGGAACTTTTATATTCCAATAATGTTCATCATTTCCAAAACGAAAAATTTGCCAATCTTCCACCGAATCATCATTTTTACTTTTTAATGCAAAAGAAAGAGTAAATTCAAAAGTGTTATCTTCTAAAATGGTTGGCGATGCATCTAAAAACATTCCACGATAATCATCATTTGGGGTAGACGCTGTAAATCGCGTTTTTCCTATTTCTATACCTTTACTGGGAGAACCACTTTTGTATTCGCCATTGTCAGTTGTCGAGGGATTACCTTTGGTAACGGTTATCATTTTTCCATCAGTATCAGCCACTACTTTATTAGCCCATCTATCATCGTTATCAAATGGATAATATCCCCTTAGTTTAGTGTCAGCAGTTTGCAGTGTTCCATCCCAATACCCCAACGGCACAAACTCAGACACAGATGCCCTCGCTTCATATACATAATACTGATAGCCCGTGTAGCTGATTTTGCTGTTGTCGGTGTTTTCAGTTTCAAGAATATGTGATAACTGATCATTAGTCAGAAACACATTCTTATCTATATCATATTCATTTTTGAAAGTTTCCAAATCTTTAGCATCAAAGAAAATCGCTGTAGGATTCTGCGTCGTCCACGCCATCGACCCCGAAGCATCAAGCACCATGCCGACATCGGCTGGCTTTTCGCCGATGTACCACGACTCGAGATCCACATCAAATGTCCTGCCGTCGCTGTATGCCTTGGAAAGCGTTTTATCTGTGTGCAGACCGTAGTTGGTGTTGTAGACCTTGTTTCCGTCATCATCGATCCGGGTATCTTGCTGTGGATCATCAAAATTTTTAGCACCAATTATGCCATTTTCATCCACAGAATCCGCATATATCGTCCCTCTCAACAACCCCATGAACGCATCAGACCAGACCGCAGACACGAAAAGCACTGCAGCCGATGCCCCTGCGACCATTCTTTTTGCGATCTTGTTCATAATCTGCACGCTCCTTCTAAATAAATTTGCATCTTTCTACACGCCGCCGTGCGAAAGCTTGCACTTTATCCCGTGAATAGGGTACAATAGAACTGTACCCCGTGCAATATATTATCCTGCGAAAGCGACCTTGGTTTCGCAAAAGAGAGAATTTTGAGAAATCCACACAAAGTTTCACAAATCATAAACATCTGTTTATACAATTATAGCACATCATCTTCCATTTGTCAAGAGGAATTTCTAAAAAAATGCATACTTGTAGGAAACTTTTTTGTTGAAAATTGTGCAGAATATACAAGGAGGATTATTATGCCAAGACTAAATGCCTATCACCGGAAAGATGGTCGCTGGGAGGGACGGATCCCGCAGGGGAAGAATGAGGACGGCAGACGGAAATTTCAGTACATATTCGCCCGCACGAAAGAGGAAGTGCTGCGAAAAATGGAGGAAATTCGCCGCATAAACCGTGCCACTGCAACTTGCTGTAAGACACTTCGCACCATTTTTGAGGAGTGGTTCAGCTTGACAAAACATCGCATTAAGGCGTCCACTGCGGCTAATTACACCATGAAAGCGGATAAGCATATACTGCCCATTTTCGGGGAAAAGGCGATCAGTGACATTACGCAGGATGATGTCTATGCGTTCATTGACGAAAAGCAAAAAGCGGGATTTTCAGAGCGATATATCGCCGATATTGTGGTTCTCATGAAGAGTATTTTCAAATATGCTTCCACTTCCTACCATATTTTCAATCCACTGGACGGGTTACGTCTGCCAAAGAGGAAAAGTGCGGAGATCCAGCTCCTTGATAAAGAGGAACAGGAGTGTTTGCAGACATATATTTCCAACAATTGGGATCATGGAACGCTCGGAACCGCACTCTCCATTTCAACGGGCATCCGGATCGGGGAGCTTTGCGCCCTACAATGGAAAGATATTGACCTTGAAAAACGGATCTTGACCGTCAGGAAAACGATGCAGCGTATCCAATCCCCTACGGAAACGAGCAAAACAAGGCTCATCATCACCGACCCGAAAAGCGAATCTTCTCGCAGAAAGATCCCGATCCCGGATTGTATGATGAATTTTTTACTAAAATTCAGGGGTGATGCGGAGGATTATGTGCTGACAGGGACGAACAAGCCCATAGAACCGAGGACAATGCAGTATCGGTTCAGCAAAATATTAAAAAACGCAAATTTACCGTCAGTGCATTTTCACGCTTTACGGCATATTTTCGCATCGACCTGCATCCGGCTCGGCTTTGATGTCAAATCATTGAGCGAACTTTTAGGGCATAGCTCTGTAGAGATCACGCTGAATCGCTATGTTCATTCGTCATTTGAGCAGAAACAGGCGTATATGGAGAAAATTGCTTTTCACTTCTAAAGTGTGATGCAGCTTGAAAATGGAATAGATAGGGCAATGCTTCTCAAAATTCTCTCTTTTGCGAAATATGCGGAAACGGTTTGATTCTATAGTATATTTTACGCAATTTGAGAGTGCGGTGCAATAGCTGTCATCAGAGAATTCGCTTGTTTTCGGGTACATATATAAGAGTTCGCTATGCATTATCCTGAAAACGTAAAGTGACCGTCAGGGGTCTGGCATTCAATAACAGCGGACAGTGTTTCATAGAAGAAGCACTGTCTGCTATTTTTATGCCTAAAGGCGATCGACCTATATGAAATTTCATGATAGCCAGTGAAACTGCGCTCAGGTGGTTTCTTACTAAGATCAAAAACAGTTTCCATCTCAAAAAGATCCGATGGAAACCATTTGATTTTTTGGTGAAAATATGCTATCATAAAAAGAACGGGAAAACCGCAAAAAAAATTCAAGGAGGACACCATGAAGATCAAAAAATTACTGGCTGCCGCACTCGCAGGGATCATGGGATTAGCAAACATAATTCCCGCTGATTCCCTAAGAGCAGCCGCAGAAACCGCACAGGCATCCGCCACAGAACTATCAGACCCGATCAGCGACATGACCATCGAAAGTACCAATTCTTTTGGCAGTCTGCTCGCATCGGAACTGACCGAGAAGCAAGAAGAACAACTCGCCAACAATGGGTGCAACATCTTCTCCGTGGAGATGGATGGCAACGAGGCGACCGTCAGCTACCAGACCGTCGTAGACTGCACCCTTGTCATTGGCATTTATGACGAAGATGGCACAACGCTCTATGCCACCGGGACAGCAGAGGTCACGCCGGATGAACGTGAGACGACTGTCACCATCGAGACGGACGAAATGCCGCAGTATTTCTACGTCAAGGGGTATTTGGCAGACAGCTACATTCTATCACCGCTCTGCACCGTGTATGAATGTCCCAACTACACGCAGGAAATGCAGGATTTTTTTGCAAAAACTGTCGATGATTTCGATGAGCAAAAAGTTATCAATTTCGATGACGACAAGGCCAACAATTTCGCCGTGTATGGCGAAAATACGATTATCATTCCGGAAAACGAGGGGTACAACATTGTCACATCCGCCGATGATGAAAATGCTGTCTATGTCATCGAAAATGCGGATGAGAATGTACTTGCACTGCAAAAAGGTGATATTTTCTCCTATACTTATGGGGATAATGAACTGCTCATTGTCAAGATCGGGGCAATTGACATTGACGGGACAACGGTCACCATTACTGGTGCAGATTCCGAGATGAATGAAGTGTTTGACTATGTCCGCATTGATGCAGAACAGGGGCTTGCCGACGCTGACATCACCACTTACAACGGGACGGAAGTCGTAGATGTCGAAGAAGAACCCGCTCCCATTTCAAAATCGTTGTACCCAATGGCTAAGGGTAGGAGCGTGGAAAACGATACAACTGTCGAAAAGGTACTGGAATTAGAATATAAAGATGAAGTGTTCACGGGATCTACAGATAGCAAGAATAATACAGAACCCTCTTTTGACGGAAACTTTTCCATTACAGGGTCAATAAGTCTGAAGGCATCCGCAGGTGCAAAATTGTATTTATCCACCGAGTATTGCTATGTTGAACTGGAAATAAAATTTTCTTCCGAGGTTCACTTGACATTTACCGCAGAAGCGAAATTTTCCGTTCCGCTCGCTTCCGTTGGATTTGATCCGGTTCCCGGCGTGATCGTGGAAATTACGCCCACAATTATCTTTAAGCTGTCAGGCGAGATCGATCTTAATGGAACATGGGAAGGCAGCCTTGGCTTACGAGCAACTACACAAGATGGAGGGAAAATAGAAAACATCTCAAAAAAGCCAGAATTCACTTTTTCTGTCAAAGCTGAAGGATCTTACTATCTGGGAGTGGATCTGAATCCCAAAGTTAGTATTATCAGCGAAAAAATCATCAATGTTGGCGTGACCGGAGAAATCGGATTTGAAATGATCGGCACAATGGAAAAGTCCATTGGTACGGACACAGAAATGGATATAGAAAAGATCAAAGAAATGCACGAATGCGTCGCCTGCATAAGTGAAAAATTCAACTTCAAATTCACTCTTTCATTTGAAGTAGATCCGCCATTTATTGATAAACTGACGATCACATTGCTCGATAAAACGATCGAACTGGCACAATTTTATAATTCTATTGATTATGGAGAATCCGGAATTGGAGAATGTCCACATAAGTTGTATCAGATAAAGGTCACAGTAACCGATTCTTCGCATGATCCTCTGGAAAATGTGAAAGTTTCCCTGCAGTCTGACGATGCGGAAATCAAAGCGATGTATATTCCCTATTTTCCGGAAGATGTGGACACAATGACGACAGATGAAAACGGGACGTTCCTGGTGTACTGCAGTACGGGGGATGTCCATATGATCACAGAGGAAGAAGGATATGACAGGACGAACCGCAATTATATTCTTTCTGTCAATAAAAACAAGGAATTAAAGATCAACAATGATAAGACAAATAAAATTTCTATGTGTCTTTTCAAGGAAAAACATGATGCCACAATAACCGTGACGGATGAAAGTGGAAATCCGATCCCCTTTGCAACTTTTTCTTGTGGAAGGTCGGTCGCTTCAAAGAATACAGATATGTCAGGTAAGGCAACACTCCGCTTGACAGATGGCACATATCACTTCAAAGTTGCAAAGAGAGGATATATCACTTACGAATTTTCAGAAACCATTGATGGGGAGGACAAGGATTTTTCTGTGGTGCTGTCTGCTGATGGAACATCATCTGTCAAGCCGGACAACCCCTCTACTGAACCAGATACCCCGCCGGAGACTATCGGAGGGAAAAAGGTGGAGCTTGGAGACTATCATAGTGCCGCCATCACTACAGACGGTAGTCTGTATACTTGGGGATGGAATAGATATGGTCAGCTCGGAGACGGTACAACTGAAAATAGATCAATCCCTGTGAAGATCATGGACAATGTGACTTCGGTCAGTCTTGGAGATTGGCACAGTGCCGCCATTACTACGGATGGCAGTCTGTATACTTGGGGATATAATTATGATGGTCAGCTCGGAGACGGTACAACCACAGACAAGTCAACCCCTGTGAAGATCATGGACAATGTGACTTCGGTCAGTCTTGGGAGCGAGCATAGTGCTGCCATCACCACAGACGGCAGTCTGTATACTTGGGGCAGTAATGGTTCTGGTCGACTCGGAGACGGCACAACCACAAGCAGTTTGACTCCTGTTAAAATCATGGACAATGTGGCTTCTGTCAGCCTTGGAGCGTATCATAGTGCCGCCATCACTACAGATGGTAGTCTGTATACTTGGGGAGATAATTATTATGGTCAGCTCGGAGACGGCACAAGCACAGAAAGTTTGACTCCTGTGAAAATCATGGACAATGTGACTTCGGTCAGTCTTGGATATGAGCATAGTGCCGCCATCACCACAGATGGTAGTCTGTATACTTGGGGACGTAATTATGAGGGACAGCTCGGAGACGGTACAGCCACAATAAGTTCGACTCCTGTGAAAATCATGGACAATGTGGCTTCGGTCAGCCTTGGAGAGTATCATAGTGCCGCCATCACCACAGACGGCAGTCTGTATACTTGGGGATATAACTATTATGGTCAGCTCGGAAACGGCGAGAGTGGTAAAGATGAAAATGGAGAATATTTGAAAAGTACGATTCCCATCAAAATCATGGACAATGTGGTTTCGGTCAGTCTTGGATATTGGCACAGTGCCGCCATCACCACAGACGGCAGTCTGTATACTTGGGGAGATAATGATTATGGTCAGCTCGGAGACGGCACAACCGAAGATGAATCATCAATCCCAGTGAAAATCATGGACAATGTGGCTACGGCATCCCTGAATCTGTCCACCCCCATCATGGCAACAAACGGCGAGGAAACACCCCCGCAGACATCGCTCACCGACTTAATCCCTGACACGATTTACAATTATTATATCCTCTATTCTGACGCTGATGAAAAGCTCCTCACCCCCGCAAATATCCAGTATATCACGCAGTTTGTTTCTGGCAGCGACGGCACGGCGGAGATCGACACCGGTGACACATTCCTCACAGAAGATGCTGTCATGCTCGCCGTTCCCGCAGAAGCAACAGCGGATGAGCCAACGGAACCCGACCCAACGGAACCTGACACGACAGAAACAGAACCGTCAGAATCTGACACAACCGAACCAGACCCGACGGAAACTGCCCCCACAGAAACCGACCCGACGGAACCCGACATAACAGAAACTGAACCTACAGAAACGCAACCGACAGAACCTGATATAACAGAAACCGAACCTACAGAAACGCAACCGACAGAACCAAATCCCACAGAAACTGACCCGACAAAACCCGCTCCCACGGAACCAGAATCCACAGAACCCACCCCCGCAGACATACTCCTCGGCGATGTCAACCTTGACAACACCATCAATGCCGGCGATGCGGCGATGACGCTTTCTGCGGCGGCAGCATACGGCGCAACGGGAAGTTATGGTAATTTAACTGCTACACAGATCGCTGCGGCGGATATTGATGAAAATGGCAGTGTCAACGCCAGTGATGCGGCGTATATTTTGCAGTATGCGGCGATCAAGGGGGCGAATGGGAAAGAGTTTGATATACGGGAGCTTGTGAAATAGCATGATCTAATAAAATCAGGGGAGCTTTGAAAAAGGCTCCCCCTGATCGTACTGTATTGCAGGCAAATACTATTGATGAGACATTTTGCAGTAACTCTTTTCGTCCTTTTCGTGAATCTTCCTGATTTTGCTTGACATGGTTGCATAAATAGTGTATAATATAACATGGAGTATTTTAAAGGGAAGTGAATCACATTCCATGACGGAACAGACGGTCTCTTTCAGCCAGCCAGCCGACCTGCAGGCAGTGTTCGGGAGCTGTGATGAGAATCTAAACGCCATCCAAAATGAATTTCAGGTCATCCTCTTCTGCCGTGGCACGGATGTCCACATCTCCGGCGAAGCGGCGCAATGCGAAAAAGCTGCCGCCGCACTGCGGATGCTCGGCGAGCTTGCCGGCAAGGGGCAGACCCTCACGGCGCAGACAGTGCGCTATGTCCTGTCCATGGTCTCGGACGGTGAGACCGATGCCCTCCGCCAGCTCGACGGTGACGGCATCTGCATCACCACCGGCGGCAGGGTCGTGCGCCCGAAGACTGTCGGACAGAAGAAATATGTCGATGCCATCCGCACCCACACCATCACCCTCGGCGTGGGACCCGCCGGCACCGGAAAGACCTACCTTGCCGTGGCACTTGCTGTCCGTGCCTTCAAGGCACATGAGGTACAGAAGATCATCCTGACACGCCCCGCTGTCGAAGCCGGCGAAAAGCTCGGATTTCTGCCGGGCGATCTGCAGGACAAGGTCGATCCCTACCTTCGACCGCTATATGACGCTTTGTTCGACATGCTCGGTGCGGATACGTTTGCACGGATGACGGAGAAGAACATCATCGAGGTGGCACCGCTTGCCTACATGCGTGGCAGAACGCTTGACGATGCTTTCATCATCCTTGACGAGGCACAGAACACGACCCCTGAACAGTTCAAAATGTTCCTCACCCGCCTCGGTGAAAACAGTCGCATGGTCGTCAACGGCGATGTGACACAGATCGACCTGCCGGAGCAGAAGCGTTCCGGTCTGGTGGAAGCGATGAAGGTGCTGCGGCATGTCAGCGACATTGCCCTCATCCGCTTCACAGAAAAAGACGTAGTGCGCCACAAACTGGTGCAGGATATTATCAAAGCCTATGAAACCTACTATCGGGAAGGGAGAAATCACTAATGCAGACAGGAAAACTCAAGGTATGCATCAAGAACAATCAGAACAGTGTCCGTATCCCCTCGGGCATCCGGCTGCTGATCCGCCGCTGCTGCCATGCAGTGCTGATCTCAGAGGGCTTTACCCGGGATGCGGAAGTCAGTGTTTCCTTTGTGTCCAATGCGGAGATCCGGCAGCTCAACCATACCTACCGCAACAAAGACAGCGTGACCGATGTCCTCTCCTTCCCGCTCACCGGCGAGGACGGCACCATGGAGATCAATGCCGAGACCGGATTCGTGCAGCTTGGAGACATCGTCATTTCCATTGAGACCGCTGTCAAGCAGGCGGAGATCTACAGCCATTCGCTCACACGGGAGATCGGCTTTCTGACCGTCCATTCCATGCTGCACCTGCTTGGCTATGACCATGAAACGAGCCCGCTCGATGAACGCATCATGCGGGAGAAAGAGGAATCCGTCCTGGAGAAGCTCGGCATCTCCCGTGAAATGACCTATACCTCGCAGGAGGAATGAGCCATGACAAAGTCTGTCTTTCTCACCCTCAGCGGCAGGACAAATGCCGGAAAATCCACACTGCTCAATGCCCTCATCGGGGAGCGCATCGCCTCTGTCAGCAGCCGCCCCACTCCACGACGGTGAAGCCCCCGC